>CAYUNT010000076.1:0-18980 GCA_964446285.1 uncultured Candidatus Sumerlaeota bacterium
CTCGCGAAAACCGTGACAGGCGATTGGGAACAGAATCAAAGGAAAATGGTATTAGGGATGGGAAGGAGGCGCAGGATGCAGGACACGGGGAGTGGCGCGACGGCGCGGCCGCCGTTGGCAAAGGATTCGCGCGCGGGAGCAGAAGCGGGCGCGAGATCAGAGGCCGAAATCCTTGTCGATCTGAAGGTCTTCGGGCAGCGGAATCTGCGCGCTTTCGCCTTCGATGAAATCAGGCGCCGGTCCAAGATCGATGTCGGGAGTAAAAGGCACTTCCGGCTGCGGGTAAAGCGGCTCGGCGGCCGCGGCAGCCGGCGCAGGGGCCGGTTCGGCGGACGGAGCCGGGGCGCTGTCCGCGGCGGGCGCGGCGGCTGGTTGCGCCGTTCCCGAGGATTCTTCGCTGTCGTCGCGGTGGTCTTCGGCGTCGCGTTCCAGGCGCGTGCGCTGGATTTTTTCGAGGCTGCGCTTGGCCGATTCCATTTCCTGGCGGATGGTATCCGCGCTCTCGCGCGGAGTCTGGCGGGCAACTTCTTCGAATGTTGTGACGCCCAGGCAGATTTTGAGCCAGCCGTCATTGCGCATGGTCTGCATGCCCTTATGGACAGCAAGCGCATGAATTTCGTCCGTTGTGGCGCGCGCAAGAACAAGTTCGCGAATATCGTCATCCAGCCCGAGGCATTCAAAAATGCCCATGCGGCCTTTATATCCGGTGAAGTGGCAGTCGTCGCATCCCGCGCCGCGATAAAACGAAACGTCGGAAACTTCATCGCGAGCTACGCTGAAATCCAGCAGTTCCTCATCCGTGGGAACGTAAATCGTCTTGCACGAGGGGCAGATGGTGCGCACGAGGCGCTGGCCGAGAACCGCCTCGAGAGTTGACGTGATGAGGAACGGCTCGACGCCCATATCGATCAAGCGGGTGATCGTGGCGGCGGCGGAGTTTGTGTGCAGCGTGGAATACACCAAGTGTCCGGTGAGGGCCGCTTGAATGGCGATTTGCGCCGTTTCCACGTCGCGGATTTCGCCCACCAGGATGACGTCCGGGTCCTGGCGCAAAATCGAGCGCAAGCAGGCCGCGAATGTCAGGTTCACTGTCGGGTTGATATTCACCTGCACAATGCCGGGAAGTTCGTATTCGACCGGGTCTTCGGTGGTGATGAATTTCTCGCCCGGATCGAAGGTTTCGCCAAGGAGCGAGTAAAGCGTCGTCGTCTTTCCGCAGCCCGTTGGCCCGGTGACGAGAACGATGCCGTTTGGCTTGGCGCTTACCTTGAGAACATAATCGAGCGTTTCTTTGGTCAGGCCGAGCTGCCCGATTCCGAGCATCATGGCGGTTTTGTCGAGAATACGCATTACCATGGATTCGCCGTGGACAGTGGGAACCGTTGAGCAGCGCAAGTCGATTTCGCGTCCTTCGAGCGAGAGGCGGATGCGCCCGTCCTGCGGTATGCGGCTTTCCGAGATGTTCATCTGGGCCATAACTTTAAGACGCGAAATCAAGCCGATGTGGAACGATTTGGGAGGCGGCGGAATCTCGCGAAGCACGCCGTCCACGCGGTAGCGGATGCGCAGCGATCCGGCGAAAGGCTCGACGTGCAAGTCCGATGCGCGGTCCTTGATGGCCGTGATAAGCAGCAGGTTGACAAGTTTGATGACGGGGGGCGCATTGGCCAATTCCTCAAGGTTCAGTTCGGTTTCCGTTGCGTCGCGCTTGAGGATTTCCTCGCCGCCTTCTTCGGAACCAAGGTCGTCAATGATCTTCTCGATGGTTTCCTCGCCGATGCCGTAGAAGCGGTCGATGTAATCCATGATGTCGGATTCGTTGCAGACGACCGGCTGAATTTGATGATCGGGCAGCATCAGGCGCAGGTCGTCCACGATGCGGATATCGAGAGGATCGGCGATGGCCACAGTTAGAATATGCTGATTAAAGCCGCCATAGTTTTCCGTTTTTTCATCAAGGGGGAAAACGCGGCGGTCGCGCGCCACCTGGGCGGGAATATAGCTGAGAAGCTTTGTGAGTTTCTTCGTGTCGCTCAGATCGTAGTCCGTGATTTTCACATACGGGAGGCCATGCTGTTCGGCCAGGACCTGGAGCATGTCCGCGGAGGTTGCCAGTTCGGGCGTGGCCGGTTCCTGCGACCGCTGCCGCAGACGCGCGGCCGCCTCGCCCCTGTTGGCCAGGACCTTCTGGAAGGTCCATTCCGGCTGGCCCCCCTCGAGTTTGATGAGGACTTCGATCTCCTTGCGCGCGCTGGCGTAAGGATCGCCGCCTGCCTGGGGATTGGCGGAGGAAGGAACATGCTTGGCTTGTTCAGAAGAAGGTATCATGGCAGAATCTCCCTCGGGAAATCAGACTACAGGTTCCTGCGCGGTCGCGCCCTGGACGGCAAGCATCTTCATGCGGATTTCATCGGGATAGTGGGCGCGTTCGAGGACAATTTCGCCCGTGATCTTGCCTTGGCGGTAGAGGTTGAGAAGGAAGTCGTCGAGCGTGATCATGCCAAGTTTCGCCGACGTTTGAAGGACTGAGATGATGCGGTTGGTTTTGCGCTCGCGGATGAGGTTCGCCACGGCGGGAATGTTGTGGAGAATTTCGTATGCGGCCAGACGCCCCTTGCCCGAGGCGTGAGGAACAAGCGTCTGGGCGATGATCGTGCGCAACGCCACCGCGAGAACCGAGCGGATTTGCTCCTGCTGGTTTGTCGGGAAGGCGTCGATAATACGGTCCACCGTGGAGGCGGCGGAGATCGTGTGAAGCGTGGCGAAAACCAAGTGGCCCGTTTCCGCCGCGACGATGGCAGCTTCCATTGTTTCCAGGTCGCGCATTTCGCCCACGAGGATAACGTCCGGGTCCTGGCGCAAGGCGCCGCGCAACGCGTAGGAGAATGAAGGCGTGTCCACGTGCAATTCGCGGTGCGTCACCACAGCCTTCTTGTGCGGGTGCGTGTATTCGATCGGGTCTTCCACCGTGATGATGTGAACGTATCGGTTGGCGTTGATCCAGTCCATCATGGTGGCCAGCGTCGTCGTCTTGCCGGAACCCGTCGGGCCGGTGATGATGACCATTCCGCGGTGCGAACTGAGAACTTCGATAATGGACTCTTTGGGGAGGCCCAGAACGTCGAAGGGGAGCAGGCGCGAGGGAATTAAACGCATTACGATGCCGATGCTTCCCATCGCCTTGAACACGGCGCATCGGAAGCGGGCCAGGGTGGCGTAGGCGTAGGCGAAGTCGGCGCTTCCGTGTTCCTGGAGCATTTGCTGGTAGCGCGGCGGCGTGATTTCGCGCATCAGGCGTTCCGTATCGTCGGGCGTAAGGATGTCCGGGTCCACGACGTCGAGGATTCCGTGGAGACGCATGACGGCGGGCTTGCCGACGCGGATATGAAGGTCGGATCCATCGCGTTCCACGATGATCTTCAGCATTTGGTTCATTTCCAGCATGGGGAAAAGGTCCTTCCGGGGACGGTTGGCATGAAATCGGTCAGGTTGGGATGCAAAGAGCGCCGCGCGGCAGCGTGAGGGCGCTCAGCGGATTGGGGCGGAGGCGCTGGCCGGGGAGGGAGCGCGCAGAAGAAATACGATCTTCCAAGCGCCCATCGAGCGATACACCGAAGCCACAGCGCTGCGGCCCGAGGAGGTTAGGAAGGGAAATTCTCCTTCGCCATTTTTTTCAAGTTGGGAGCGGCTTTCTGGCGGAACGATGGCATCGAGGAAAGCCTCTATCGATTCCGCGGCGACTGGTTCGCCCACGCCTTCCGGCGCCGCTGCTTCCGAGGATAAGCCGGGTTCATCGAGGAGATGCAGTTCTCCTTGAATTCTTGCTCGGGGCGCAACGCCCGGACCCACGTGCAACGCCGTCGCATTGAGGCGCGCCGCCGTGTCCAGAAGCGTTTCCATTCGCCCGGAAATCGCGCTCATGCTTCATCGCCCATTGTCATGCGCAGCACTTCTTCCATCGTCGTCGTGCCGCGGGTGATTTTCTTCCATCCGTCCATGCGCAGTGTGCGCATTCCGTCGCGGACGCCCTGGCGTTTGAGGCGCGCGCCGGACTCGGAGCGGATGACCATCTGGCGAAGGCGCGGGTTGAGAACGAACACTTCGTGAATGGCGGTTCGTCCGCGGTATCCCGACGAGTTGCAGCGGTCGCAACCCTTGCCCTTGTAAATTTTGTCCACGCCGGCCTCGGCGGGATTTTCAAAGCCGATTTCGCGGAGTTCCTCGGCGGTGGGCGCATACTCATACTTGCAATGGCTGCAGATTTTACGCACAAGACGCTGCGCCACCACGGCCTGAATGGACGAAGCGACGAGGAACGGCTTGATGCCCATGTCGATCAAACGCACGCACGAAGAGGGGGCGTCGTTCGTGTGGAGCGTCGAGAAAACCAAGTGGCCGGTGAGCGCGGCGCGCACGGCGATTTCGGCCGTTTCGCGGTCGCGCATTTCACCGACGAGGATGACGTCTGGCGACTGGCGCAAAAGCGAACGAAGCACGCGCGAGAAGTCGAGGCCCACTTCGCGGTTGATCTGCACCTGGTTAATCCCGTCGATCATGTATTCCACTGGGTCTTCCACGGTGACAATCTTGGTCTCGGCGTTATTGAGCGAGGAAAGCGCGGCGTAAAGCGTCGTCGTCTTGCCCGATCCCGTCGGGCCGGTCATCAGGATGATGCCGTTTGGCGAGCGGATCAGCTGGTTGAACAATTCGATGTTGTCTTCGAGGAATCCGACGTCTTCGAGGCCCAGGAGGACGTTGGACTGGTCGAGAATACGCATGACGATGGATTCGCCGTAGATCGAAGGCAGGTTCGAGACACGCAAGTCCAGTTTGCGGTCGGGGAGGTTCAGCTTGATGCGTCCGTCCTGCGGAATGCGCTTTTCGGCGAGGTCCATGCCCGAAAGCACTTTGAGGCGCGAAATGATGGCGTTCTGCCACTTTTTCGGCGGCGAAGGAACCTCGTGGAGCACGCCGTCCACGCGGAACCGCACGGCAACGCCGTAACGATTCGGCTCGATGTGAATATCTGACGCGCGGTCATGCACGGCCTGCTTGAAGATCAGATCTACGAACTTCACGACCGGCGGCTGCTCGATGTCGTCGTCGCCCAAGTCAATGCTCGTGTATGTGTCCTTGGCGTCCGACTCCGCATTGTGCATTTCCGTCGTCATTTGCTCATAAATTTCCGCCACCTCGTTGCCTTCGTAAAACCGCTTGATATACTTGATGATTTCATCCTCGGAGGCAACCATGCCGACGATCTTCTTCTCGAGAATGCGTTCGAGGTCGTCCGTCACGCGGATATCAAGAGGGTCGCTGAGGGCCACATACAGCGTGTTGTTTTCGAACTTGACCGGGAAAACCTTGTATTCCTTCGCGACCTTGGCCGGGATGAGTTCGAGCAGCTCAGGCGTGACCTGTAAGTTGGCGAACTCGACCTTCTCCATGCCCATTTCGCTGGCAAGGGCATCGAGGATGTCGTCCTCGCGAACGTATCCTTGCGTCACCAGCGCGCGCTTGAGGCTGGTGGCCGATTCGTTCTCGAGCGACTTGAGCATGTCCTCGTTGATCAGGCCGGCTTCTTCGAGAATCAGGCCGAGCGACGATTTATGCCGCCCTCCCACTTTCTTTCCGGCGGTCTTCTCGAAATACTCGCGGTCGGCGGCGCTTGGACGCTTCTTAAATCCGGGCCGCAACGGCGCTGCTTGTTCCTGGCTGGGCGCCACTTGCTCTCCGGGACGCTGAAACCCCGGCGGAATAGGGCTTTTGCCGGGGCGGCTGGCTTCTTCCGAATGCGGCACCTTCGGTTCCATGATCGAGGCTCCTTTTCCCGTGCAGAGCTATCTTTTCCCGCTCTCCAGTTGCGGCACAAACACCGGACTTTCGCCGCAGCGCGCATCGCGGCGAAAGCGGTTTGAAAACGCCAATTCCACCACTCCCCCAGCGAGCAGTTTGACGCCCGGCTCGCCCGATAGTCAACGGGGTTTTCCTGAGCCGGAAATGCCCCGGTGCCATCGTGATTTTGCGCCGATTTTCCGGCCTCAGGCAGGGGGCGAACTTTGTGCCGCGCCGGGCGGGCAGTCCGGCGGCGGATTGGAGGGTGGATTGGGCGCGGAATCGGGCGGGGCGTCGGGCGACGGAATCGACAGGCGGTTGAAGTCCGTCATGGCGCGGTCAAATCCATCTCGCAGAATCGCCTCGACGGCGTCGGCCGCCGCTTCCACAATCCGCCTGACCCATTCGCGCTCCGAACCGCTCCAACGTCCCAGCACAAAGTTCACGCGATCCTGAACGAACCGTCCACTGGGCGGTGCGCACCCAATCCGAAGCCTGGGAAAATCCCGCGTCCCGAGGTGCTGAACGACCGAACGCAGGCCCTTGTGGCCTCCGTCGCTTCCCTCGGCGCGCAGACGCATTCGTCCGAGCGGCAGCTGGATTTCGTCGCTGATTACCAGAATTTCCCTGGGTTCGATTTGGTAGTAAGAGGCAAAAGCGCCAACCGCCTCGCCGCTTAGATTCATATAGGTAAGCGGCTTGAGCAGACGGATGGGGCGTCCGCACGGCGCGCCCGTTCCCCGGGCGGTTCCCTGGGCCGTTTCCGAACGCCATGACGGCGCGCGCCGCCAGGAAAATCCCCAGCGCCGCGCCAGAATCTCCACCACATCAAAACCAAGGTTATGGGGAGTTCCCTGGTAGGTGGCGCCGGGATTGCCCAGCCCGACGATCAACTCCATGAGTCCTCCGCGCGCGGCCCGTGGCCGCGGCTAGTGGTTTGATAACGTCTTCGCCCCGCCAGGCGCTCTCGAAGAAGGCTGGCGGGGCGAATAAGATGCACAGCGGACAAGCAGCATGCAAGGCGTCCGGACCGCGCGAAACATGCCGCGGAGCCGGGCGGGGCCAGGCAGGGGAAATTACTTCTCGCCCTTGCCTTTTTCCTTGGCCTTTTCCTTGCCCTTCTCCTCGCCCTCTTCTTCCTCTTCTTCTTCTTTCTTCTTCTTGCCAATCAACTCGGGTTCGGCAGCTTCGGCGCCTTCGGCGGCGACCGGGGCAGCCACTTCTTCTTCGCGCTTGCCAAGAACGGTGAAGAGCACGTTTTCGCCCGAGGAAACGACTTCCAGTCCGGCGGGCCAGGGAACTTCACTCACGTGCAGCGAACGCCCGATGGCGATTTCCGTAACGTCCACCTGAAGCAGCGACGGAACCTGCGCTGGGAGGCAGCGAATGGCCACGGTGCGCTGAACCGCTTCGAGCAATCCGCCGAGTTGCGCGCCGCGAGGCATGCCCACCGGAACCACGCGCACATTCACCACAACCGGCTTGGCGAGGTCCACGCGGAGCAAATCCACATGAACGGGCTTCATTGTGACCGGGTCGCGCTGAATTTCGCGCATAAAGATGTTCTCTTTGCGAACCGCGCCATTTGCGTCCTTGATGAGAAGCTCCACCAGAACCGTCTGGCCGTGCGCACGCTTGAGAAGCACGTCAAGATCGTGAGAAGGAACCGAAACGTGCTCGGGCTGGCCGCCCGTTCCATATATCACGCCGGGAACCCAGCCCTGGCGCCGCAACTTCTTGGTCTGTTCCTTGCCAAATACGCTGCGGGGAGTCGCATCCAGTGTCATCGTGCCAGACATAACGGTAGAACCTCCAAAAAACGATTACTCGAATAACTTGCTGACGGATTCATTATTATGAATGCGGCGAATCGTTTCCGCCACCATCGGCGCCACGCTCAATTGCTCGATTGGGGCTTCGGCCCACTCGGGCTTGGCCGGGATGGTATTGGTGACAACGATGCGCTCGATCAATGAGTTTTTCAGCCGCGAGATGGCCGGGCCGCTGAAAACGGGATGCGAGCAGAAGGCGTAAATCGCGCGCGCGCCACGCTGTTTCAGCGCCGCCGCCGCGTTCACAATCGTTCCCGCCGTGTCGATCATGTCGTCGAAGATCAGGCAATTGCGCCCATTTACGTCTCCGATGACATTCATCACTTCGCATTCGTTTGGCCGCGGGCGGCGCTTGTCCACCACCGCCATCGGCATCTTCAACCGTTCGGCGTAATAGCGGGCCAGTTTCACATTGCCCACATCCGGCGATACGATGATGCCGTCCGAAATTCCCATCTGGCGGACATAGTTGATAAACAGCGGACCTCCATACAGATGATCCACTGGAATATCGAAGAATCCCTGGATTTGAGCGGAATGAAGATCGATCGTCAGCAGGCGGTCCGCCCCGGCTTTCGTGATCAGATTGGCCACGAGTTTGGCCGAAAGCGCCACGCGGCCCTGCTCTTTGCGGTCCTGTCGCGCATATCCGAAATACGGAATGACTGCCGTAACGCGCAACGCCGAAGCGCGCCGAAGCGCGTCCATCAGAAGAAACAACTCCATGAAGTTGTTGTTTGTCGGCGTGCAGGTGGACTGCACGACAAACACATCGGCGCCCCGGACGTTTTCATTGATCTTCACAAAGGTTTCGCCGTCGGAAAACTGCTTAATTTCCGTTTCTCCCAACTTCATTTTTAGTTGGGCGCAAATCTCCGCCGCAAGCGCCTTGCTGGCGCTGCCCGAGAGTATTACCAGAGAAGAATCCATCTCGCCGATACCGTCCTCAACGCGGGATACTCCCGCGATTTTCGCGGATTCGGAACGGGATTAATTTTCCCGCGCCGAAAGGGCCAAAAAGAATAGTCACCCTGCCCATTCTTTGTCCAGCCCAATCCTGCGCAAAACACACAAGACTGATATTGCCTGAGTTGCAAAGCCTTGCTCCGCCCGAAATGTCGCGAAGATCAGCGAAAAACCCGGCGAATCGGGATAGGCGAGCGCGGGCAAGCAAGAACGCAGAGGACCGGATGGGAAGGCCTGGAGTCGCGGATGCGGCGGCAAGAACCGTTCAAAGTTTCTGGTGGCATGGGCATTTTGCCCGTGATTCCGGTGGCTTGGGCGTCTCGCCCAAGGTTTTTCCCGCACTTTGAACAGTTCCTGGATGCGGCGCGGGGGGGGACGCGCTTTTCCGGATTGATCTTTTGCCGGCGCCGGAGGAATGAATTCCTTTGCGCGTTCGGCGAAATACGCCAGCGTCTCGCTTCGAATTTCCCTGTGAGACGCGGCATCCGCGCCGTCCGCCCCGAAGGAGAATCACAATGAAGATTACGAAAACCTGTGGAATAACGTCCCTGATTCTGGCTGGCGCCGCATTCGCCGCGCTTGCCGCATGGAATCCCGCTCCACTGTCCGCAGCGCCGACGCCCACCGCATCCGCCGCCGATTTGGCGAGTCAGGCCCTGGGGGCCGCCTCCAAGAAGGCGGAAGATTCGGCGAAAAAGGTTTCCGATGATGCGAAAAAAGCCGGGGCGAAAGCGCAGGCCGATTCGATGCAGTCCGTGGAACAAATCCGCCAATCCGTGCAATTGGCCATGGCGCAGGCCATGAAAGTCATGGAAGACGCCCGCGCCAAGGCTCAGGCCGCCGCTGATAGCGCCGAAGCCAAGCGCAAGGCCGTCGAACAGGTCGCGGCGGGAACGCCTGAGTATGAAAAAGCCAAATTGGAAGCGGATCAGGCTCAAAAGAAAGCCCAGGAGGAAGCGCAAAAGGCCGCCAAAGTGGCCGAGGATTGCCAGAAGAATGTGAAGGAAACAGCGGCAAAAGCCGAGAGCCTTCTGAACGCATACGACAAACAGATCGCCGCCAAGGCGGAAAAGGCCGGCGCCAAGGCATCGGAAGAGGCAAAAAAGGCATCGGACAAAGCGGAGTCAAAGGCACAGGACCTGCTGGGCAAGGCGAAAGCTTCGGCGGATTCGGCAAAGCAAAAAGCCCAGCCAGCGAAGGCGGAATCTTCAGAAGACACCGAAAAAGCCCTGGCCCAATTGGAAGATATGGTTCGCAAGGTTCAGGCAAAAGCAAATGAGATTCGCAAGATGGCGGATCAGATGTCGGCGGGGGCGAAAGGACAGGCCGCCTCCGCTGCGTCACAGGCTGGCGAAGCCGCCAAGAAGGCTGGAGACAACCTCGAGGCCCAAAAGGCCGGCATGGAGGCGAAGGCGGAACAACAACTTCAGGCTGTTGTGGCTCAATTGAAGAGTTCCGAGGCCAAAGAGCGCCAGAAAGCCGCATTCCAATTGGGCCGGATGGGTTCAGCCGCTAAAGCGGCCGTCCCGGCGCTGATTGAGGCGCTGAAGGATTCCGACGCTTCGGTGCGCGAGGCGTCTGCGCGCGCGCTGGGATCAACGGGACGCGGGTCGAAAGACGCCGCCGCCGCATTGAAAGAGATGATTAAAGCCGAAACGGAAAAGACCGTTCGCGACGCCGCCACGGAAGCGCTGCGCCGCATCGAGAAAAGCACCGCTCCTCCTCCCAAGCAGCTGGAT
Organism: uncultured Candidatus Sumerlaeota bacterium; assembly: GCA_964446285.1. Taxonomy (GTDB): domain Bacteria; phylum Sumerlaeota; class Sumerlaeia; order SLMS01; family CAYUNT01; genus CAYUNT01. The sequence continues at coordinate 10,373 of CAYUNT010000076.1, forward strand.
GGCAAATAGCCACACCTTGCACACACGGAATCGCCGTCAGACTTGTCGGACTTATCGGCCCTATCATACCATTTTCCTTTGATTCTGTTCCCAATCGCCTGTCACGGTTTTCGCGAGAAGAGCGAAAACCGCGCCAGGCGATTATGTTGTTGGTGTCTCGGTTTCCCAGGGCGGCGCTTCGCTTGCCCTGGGCTGTATTCTTTTGCTCCTTCAGAGCAAATTCAGGGAACAGAATTACGGGAAAATGGTATCAGACCGGTCAGATTTGAAAAATCTGGCGGCGTAGCGCTATGCCAAATTCACTGTAGCTACTTTTTCGTTTCCGCCTGCGCGGCTTTGAGAAGCGCATGGAGGCGGAGCGTGAAGTCCGCAATGCGCGGCTCGGCCGTGGTATCCTTCATCGCCGTAAGAACGCAGGCAATATAGCGCACTGTGCCGTCCTCGACAATCGCCGCCTGCGCCGTAAAGATATTCCACGAGCCGGTTTTGCTATAGAGTGTTGCGCTGCCGGGCAATCCCGCACGCATACGGTTCGGAGCCGTTTCGTCCATTGCCATGTAGGCCTTAATCAGCCCGCGCCCGCGTCCGCCGCCGATCGCGCCCGTCTCGGCGGCCCACAGAAACGTCGCGAAATGGCGCGCGCACGACGTCGTGCCTGTCACAGTCGAATAGCCATCGTCTTCGAGCGTGCGCGGCAGATACTTGCGCGTGATGTCCGAACCGCGCAGGCCCATCGCGCGGAGCAGCGCGCTCGCCCGCTGACGGTCCACAAGGTCAATCGCCTCGTTCGCCGCTGTGTTGTCCGAGTATTGCAGCGTCAGGCGCAGGATTTCAGAAACCGTTATTTGCTGCCCGGCCGTGAGGCGCGAATCGGTGCGCACGTTTCGTTCCTTCACCGTAATCACATCGTCGAGCGTGTGTTCGCCCGCCACAATTTCGCGGATGATTTCGCCGGCCACATAGAGTTTGTATGTGCTTGCGGGATAGACGAAATTATCCATTTCCCTTCCGCCAACGCGCGGGTGCGCCAGGTCCGAGATGTCCACGACGCAAACCGACGACCATTCCTCTTCTTTGTCGGGGTTGTCGGCGGCGGGTGTGTGTTCATCGAGATGGCTTTCGGCGACCAGGCGCGCGATCTCGCGCGAGAAAGCGGCGTCTGGCGCGGGCAGGGGGCGGAAGGCGGGCAGTTCGGGAATCTTGATGTCGGGGCGCAGTTGGAGTTGCGCTGGACACACCGCCGCTAAAAACGCAAACGCGAAAATGAGATAATGAAAACGCATAGGAATCCTCTCGTAGGAAAAAATGCCGGGCGATTGGCGAAATGGACAGCGAAAACGGGCCGCGAAAGTCGTCCGCCGGAACCGTGCAAAGCGTCTCGCTTCCCCGCCCGAGCGTCAAGGCCGTCCACGCGCGCGCCCCTTGCCGCTGCGGCAAAAACCGCAACCCCTCAAAGGGAAACAACGTGTCTGGAATGGCAATTTTTATCATTCGCCTCGCGATTCATCGCGAGGTCAAAAGAAGAGTAAAGCCCCCAAAACCGTTTCAACGGTTCGCGCTCCTTAAGCCGGAAAAACCGTTGAAACGGTTTGTTCAATCCATCCGATTCCTGAAACCTCGCGATAAATCGCGAGGCGAATGATACAATCCTTGAATGCTTCTTCTGAACATGCGGCCTGTCTCAGCTCCTCGCTGTCGCACGCATGGAAAGCCTTTGCGGTGGACAGGCGCGGGCGCGTGGATATACTAGGACGCTGGCGTTCGAGGGAGCGGCAACCGCTTTCGGGGCAAATCCGCATCCAAAACTCGAGCGGCTCGCATTCAAATCCCTTAGGTATTTCATGCGTTGCGGAAGGCGTTTTTATGCGCCCCGCAATCGTTTCAAAATCAGGAGGTTTATTCCCATGCCGTCCAAGCGCGCATCCAAGGCCGCCGCGGAATCCGTTGAAAAATCCAAGTCCGTCTCCAAAAAAGCCGGGCAGTCGAAGAAGTCTTACAATATCGCCGTCCTGCCGGGCGACGGAACCGGACCGGAAGTGATTCGCGAGGGCGTGAAGGTTCTCGACGCCGCCGCGGCAAAGTTCGGTTTCAAACTGAACTATCAATGGTTCGATTTCGGCGGCGACCGCTATCTGAAAACGGGCGAGGGCCTTCCCCCGCACGCTTCGGACGAGTTGCGCAAATTCGACGCGATTTTCCTCGGCGCGATCGGCCATCCGGACGTTCCGCCGGGCATTCTCGAAAAGGGCATCTTGCTGCGCCTGCGCTTCGAATTGGATCAATACATCAATCTTCGCCCGGTGAAGCTGTATCCCGGCGTCGAGTGCCCGATCCACGGCAAAGGCCCCGAGCAAATTGACTTCGTCGTCGTGCGCGAGAACACGCAGGACCTCTACACGGGCGCCGGCGGTGTCATGCACAAGGGAACGCCTCAGGAAGTGGCGATCCAGACGGCGATGTATAGCCGTTTTGGCGTCGAACGCGCGCTGCGCTATGCCTTCGAACTGGCCAAGTCGCGCCGTCCACGCCCCTGGAAAGGTCTCTCGCAGGCCGACAAGCAGGCGGGGAAAATCGGCCAGCTCACGCTGGTCGGAAAAACCAACGTCCTGACCTATCTCTATGACCTGTGGTTCCGCGCCTTCAACGAGATCGGCGAGCGCGACTATCCCGAAATCAAGCGCGATTACAATCACGTGGACGCCTGCTGCATGTGGTTTGTCAAGAATCCCGAGTGGTATGACATTATCGTCACGGGCAACATGTTCGGCGACATCATCACCGACCTCGGCGCGATGATCCAGGGCGGCATGGGCATTGCGGCGGGCGGCAACCTGAACCCCGACCCGGGCGGCGTCTCGATGTATGAACCGATTGGCGGTTCCGCGCCGAAATATACGGGCAAGAATGTCATCAATCCTCTGGCGGCCATCTGCGCCGGGGCGATGCTGCTCGAACACTCACTCGGCGAAAAGAAGGCCGCGCGCGCGATTGAAGACGCCGTGGCTCGCGTGACGGCCGAAAAACTCCAGAGCCTTGCCGCGGGACGCATGGGCTTTTCGACCACCGAAGTAGGCGATCTGGTGGCGGGTCTCGTCGCCGGGTAAGCATTGCGAGAAGGTTATGGGAACCTCTGTATCAACCTCCCTTCTTCGACGGGAACGCGGACGGTCCGGGCGAGGCTATGCTTCGCCCGCCGCCGCTCCGCGGAAATCCCCGCCCCCGCCCGCGCTTGAGAAAAAGCCAGCGAATCGTGGCGCGGTCTGGCTTTGGAGCGTCGAGGATTACTCGAAAATGATCGAGGCGGGGGTTTTGCGCCCGGAAGACCGCGTGGAACTCATCGAAGGGGAGATTCTTCCCATGGTTCCAATGGGCAGCGCTCATGCGGCGTGCATTCGAAAACTAAACAATTGTCTCGCCGCTCAAATTCAAGGGGAGGCCATCCTCAGCATTCAATGCCCCCTGCGCCTTGGCGAGCGGAGCGAACCCGAACCGGATGTGTTGCTGCTCGCGCCTCGCGAGGATTTCTACGAATCCGCCCACCCCACGGCCTCGGATGTCCTATTGCTGATCGAGGTTGGCGACACCTCGATCGCCTTCGACCGCGAGATAAAAATCCCGCTCTACGCACGCCATGGCGTGCCTGAGGTGTGGCTGATCGACCTCTCGGCACGGCGCATTGAAGTGTATCGCTCGCCGGGCAAATCCGGCTACCGGCGGCGGCGGATTATCGAAGCGCAGGGCGAATTGCGCGCTCTCCGCATTCCTCGGCTTCGCATTGATGCCAATTCGATTCTTCCAGGGAAATAGGCATACTCCAGCCCTTCGCCAAAAAGAGGATTCTTATGAAATTCGAACGGCACCCACTGGAAGATGCCATCCACCTCGTGGCTGTTCCCGAAAAGAAGGAGGATGTCGGGCTTTTCGAGGTGAAAAACGAGGTGGTTAAAATCGCCGAGGAGGGATGCGCGGCGATCATTCTCGACTTGAAGATGGTGGAGTTTGTCACATCAACCGACATTGCGGCGCTTGTTGGGTGCGTCCGCCATCTGCAATCCAGAAAAGGCGTGTTTATGGTTTGCGGACTGGGTCTGCGCGTCGCCGAAACCTTTTTCATTGTTAATATGGACAAGGTGATTCCCATCCGAATCACCGTGGAAGAGACCTTGCTGGAAATTAAGCGGCTGGATCGTCGCCAGGACCCACTGGCCCGCCTTGTCGCTGGAAATCCCGATATTGCGCATATTCGCGAGTGGTGGGACAGCGTTATCCGCCAAAAAACCCAGAGCATTCCCAAAACGGAACTTCCCCCCAAAACCGCATCCGCGGATGCGCCCGCCTCTACTCCACTGCCATCGGCCGCGTCCGCTCCTGCCAATCCAGCAGCTTCGCCTTCTCCCTATTCCTCGATGTCCGATACGGTCAGGGGGGTGGCGCGCGCTTGTGCGCCTGCGTCCGCGGCCCATCAGGCGAATGAGGGGGAAAGAACCGCCGCTTCGGACACATCAAGACCAGCAGGCGACCGTTCAACATATTATGAGGATTGGAAAGAGGCGCTGGATATTTTCCTCCATGCTAAAACCTTGTGGGGGAAACACGGGCTGAGGATGACGGGGGATATCACATTTAAGGAATATATAGCCAAACTGGCCGATAAGTTATTGGAAAAATAGGCGCCTGTCCCCGCTGGAACATACGCCCCATCCCGCTCGTCTGAACCGCGCCTTTTCTGGATCAGGACGGAGGCTGGCTCGTTCCGGGTGGCGGCGGAACGCTATTGCTGGTTTCAAACATTTTGCGCACCTCAGGGTCGATGACGTCGCGGTTCTCGATTCCTTTTCCGAGTGGCTGGCGGCAGCGGGCGGCGGCATCGCGCCGCAGCGCCCCATTCTCGTCCCATAATCCTTGTTCCATCTCGGTTTTTATCCGCAGCGCCACTGGGTTTTGTGGATTGAGGATGAGGATTTTTTCCACCGCCTGGCGCGCCCGAAGCGGGTTGCCTATGCAAAGTTGCGCCCGTGCGACGCCTTCGAGCGCCCGCTCGCTCATTGGGTTTTTGTAATAGTGCATTTGATAGGCGTTCAGGGCGTCGAGGAAGCGGCCCGCCTCAAGCAAACGCCCGGCCTCGGCCAGCGCGCCCTCGGTGGCGAGTCCCAATTGCTCGATGTCCTTCATAACGTCGCGCGCCCGGCGTTCGCGAAGCAGGACGGACACCAGGTGCATCTGGTTTTCGAACACGCCCAGCACAAGCCACAGCGCCGCGGGCCAGCGGCTGATGCTTGTGGCGCGCCCGGCGATGCACAGGCACAGGCGCAGGGCAATCGCCGGGCGGAACCGCGCGAATCCAATTCCCGCCTCGAACCCCGAAAGCCACCCGGGATCGCGCATGGCCAGGACGCCGCACGCGCCTAAAATGGCGAAGAGCGCAGGCGTCGCGCCGGCTGCCGCCACCACAAACCCAATCCACGCTCCCGCACCGGAATAAGCGCCCGCCGGAGCCGCTGACAGTCCGGATGCGCCCGGCGCTCCCTGGCGCGTGGCCACGCCAAATGGGGCCGCGCCCGACCCCGCTCCTGAGGCGATGGCCCAGCTCATTCCATGGTCAAACAGCCCCGCCAGCGCGCGGCCCGCCTCGATCCAAAATCCAAACCACAGTCCCGCAAGCGCCAGCAGCAGCAGGCTCAGAAGAAGCGTCGGAAAGATGCCGGCCGTTCCCAGCGCGGCATCAAACTCAATCGCCACGGCGCGCCAAGTCAGGATGCATCCCTCGCGGATGCGCTGAATCAGGCGGAATTGGGCCACAAGCGCAACGAGCACGCTGGCAATCAGCAAGCTCGTCACGAGGAACAGGATCATGCGGGCCAGCCCCGAAAGCGAAAAGAGCCAGCCCGCATCAAGTTCGAATCCGCTAAGCGGCCGCCAGGCCAGCGCCGCGAAAATCGATCCGCCCACAAGCAAAATGCCTTCCGCCGCCGGAAGGGCGATCACAAGCGACTGGCCCAGCGCCGTCCAGGCGCGACGCCGCACCGCCAGATAGGATTCAAGCGATTCGCGTTCCACGGCGCGGACGTCAGGGGGCGGAAGCGCGCGCGCCACATCCGCCGCCTCGCGCCACCCAAGGCGCAAGTAGCCATACAGCACGATGGCGCAAATGCAGACTCCCGCGGTGAGATATTCCAAAATCATTCGATGCTAATCCTTAAAACATCGGACGAGGCGCGAGTCCTCGTGCAAATGGCGTTCGATTTCGGGCAGACAGTCGCGCGACGATAGCACCGTGTAAAAATCCGCCTTGATCGAAGGCGCTAGGCGCGCCGCCTCGATCCATTCGCGCCTCGAAAAGGGGTCCGCCTCCACTCCCTTCCAAAACTCCGTGGCATCGAGCACGCGCGCGATTCTTTCCGTGCCCTGGCCTTGCAGCAGGCTCGCCAGATACGTGGCCACCCCCACCTGCAATCCGTGCAAGCGCGGACGGGCGGAAATTGCATCCAGGGCGTGTGAAATCAGGTGCTCGCTTCCGCTGGCCGGGCGCGACGATCCGCAGATTTCCATCGCGATACCGTTCAGCATCAGCGCCGTTCCGAGCAAGCTCACACCCTCGGCGTCGCGCGCGGGACGCGCCATGAATTGGAACACAGTAGCGTCGGAGAGCAGCGCCGCAAAGTCATTCACCAGCGTGTGAACCGCGTGGAAGGCCAGTTTCCAATCCGCAATGGCGGTCACTTTGGCCACGAGGTCGCCCACCCCGGACCACCACAACAAATCGGGGGCGCGGCGGCAGACTTCCGTGTCGATCACGATGGCAAACGGCATTCCCGACGGTAACGAACGGCGGCGTCCGCCCACAGTCAGGCTTGATTGCGGACTGCAAAATCCGTCGTTCGAGAGCGAAGTGGGAACGGCATAATAGGGCTTTCGCGCCATAAATGCCACGTATTTGGCCGTATCGAGAGCCTTTCCGCCCCCGAGGCCGATTATGGCGCGGCATGAGGCGGGGAGACCGGCAAAAAGCGCCGTGGCCGTCTCGAACGAGGCATCGCTGATTTCGCTGCGCCGCGCCAGTTGAATGCCATGCTCCGCCAAGCTGTGTTCCGCTCGCACCTTCAGGCCGCCAGACAATTCGGCGCTCACAAGCAGCGCCACCTCGCGAAAATCCTCCCGCGCCAGGTAAATTCCCAGCCGGTCCAGCGCGCCCTCCTTGATCCGCACAAGCGATGGGATGGTGATTTGTGTTCCGAGAATCATAAAAGGGGGTCCTGGGGAAAGTGGTGAGTTGCGATTTGTGAGAAAGAGAGTGGACGAGACAGGCCAGCGGGCGGTGAAAGAGTTTTGAGTTGTGGGTTGTGAGTTGTGAGTTAGGAGAGAAGAGGTGGGCAGTGGATAGTGGGCAGGATGAAGTGTTATCGGTATCCGCTTCAGGTCTTCTAAAAAGTCCTTTCAACCCCCTTGCTCCTATCTCTTAACTCACAACTCACAACCCACAACTCGGGGCCAGCAGCTAGCCCCCTGATCCTTGTTCACCCTATTCTTTTCCCGAAGGCGTTGGGCTGGTTTCGGGAAACAGCCGTTCATTGAGCCGCCGGGCGATCGAGCGCATCTTCGGAGAACCGTGTTCGGCCATAAATCCCAATTCCTCGCGCGCCTTTGCCTCGATTTTCTCAAGCCTCATGCGCCGGGTGTTGTATTCGATGTCAATGGCGCGCAGTTGCGACTCTTTATGGCCCGAGACGAGTTCCATGCTGAGATCGCGCATTTCCGCCTGGGCCTCGCTGCCCTTTCCTGCCAGATCGCGCAGTGTTTCGAAAGGTTTGTGCCCCGCGGGCGTGAGTTGCGTGGTTACACTCTCGACCGCCGCAATGCGCTCGTTGACGCCTCCGCCGGATTGCCGCCCGCCCTTCGCGCCGCCTTCCCCGCCCTCTGTGGATTCCGCAATGTCGGGCGATTCCTGTCCGGGGTCCGCGCCGCCCGCTTCCACCACCTGGCGGCGCGATGCCATTTCGCGTTCGAGATTTTCAAACGGGGCGGCCTGGCGGAAGTTCACCTCATAAGCGTGGGCGACCTGAAACAAGTAGCTACGGCTGCGAGAGGGGTGTTCAAAGGCTTCCGTGACGGCGCGGGGAAACGCGGCGTTCGGCGCAGTTGCCACATAATCCGCATACATCTCGTCCACTCTGGATTCCGAAATGGGAATCCGGCTGATGGCAAAGAAAATGACCGCCAGCACGAGGCAAGCCCCGGCGGCCAGCAGCCAGCGCCGCGCATGACGCTCCTCTGAGGCGGCGCGACGAGTTTCGGCCTCCTCAAACGCCCGCGAGCGCCTTTCCAGTTCCTGATCGGCCATGCGCGGATCGAGCATGACCGGATTGGGAAAGATGGAAGAGGCGTCGCCGGCGCCCCCCCGCGCCGGGTATCTGGATGCGTCTCGCGAGGGAGGAGGCCCTGACCCGCCGAGCGGAGGGGGGGGAGCATACGGGAACGAAACCGGCTGCGAGCCGCGCTGAAGCACCTGTCCGCAAAGATTGCACGCGGACGCTGTTTCCTTATTCTCGTATCCGCAGGATGGGCATTTCATACGCGCGCTCCACCGTCCAGGAATTTCCGCCCACGCGCC
>CAYUNT010000077.1:0-18949 GCA_964446285.1 uncultured Candidatus Sumerlaeota bacterium
TTTCGCTCACGCTGTCCCCGACGGCGTCGCTTTCTCCATCCCCAACCGTTTCCCTTACGCCTTCCCCGACCATTTCACTGACACCCTCTCCGACGGTTTCGCTCACGCCGATACCTTCTATTTCTCCCGCTGATTCCCCCACGCCAACCACGACACCCGCCCCTTGCCCCGGCGATAGGGATTGCGATGGGTTAAGCGATGAATATGAGCTCGCCAATGGCTCCGATCCCGCCAATCCTGCCAGCATTCCCGCCTATCTTGATTTCGACGGCAACGGAACCTGGGACGCTGAAGATGCCCGTGCATTCTATGCGGCGCTGCTCGACACCAATCTGCAACCCTCTCCGCACGATGACCTGCGTTTCGACATGAACGGCGACGGCGTGGTCACGATTTTCGACGCCATTCTCCTCTACCGCAACCGCACCGGCCTCATTGCGCTTCTTCCCATTTCCAATTAAGGCCGCGCTTTTTTCGCTCACAAGGACGCATCTCAAATTGTTGCCCGATTCGGTGGGATCATACCAATTTCCCATGATGCCGTGCCATATTATCCTGGCTGCTGAAAAGGATTGCCAAGCGAAAATAAAAGGACTCAGAAAATGGGATCAGAATCCTCAGCCTGCTCAAAGCAGGCTAAAATCCGAAGAACGCCAATTCTCCACGACGCCGTGTTCTATGGTCGCGTCCTGTGAAGAGGATTGCCCGGAGAAAGGGAACAGAATTACAGGAAAATGGTACAAGGCTCTCGCTCACGGTCAGGCTGCTGCGGGAAAGCCACCACGGCAGTATTTTTCGCAGCAGATCAAGCGCAAGCGAGGGCTTGGTTATTGGGGTCGGTAATAATGTCAAGATGCGCCCTGCGCCCCCGGGTGCATCTCGCTTTTTTGCAGGCGCCAGCCGCTTGGGACCCTGGAAGGGTCCAACCCATTAGCCGGGGGTTGAGGCCAAGGGCCGATACCCCCGGATTTCAGGCAACCCTGTTCGCATCCCGGCAGGGATGCCAGAAAAGTTCGGGAAGCGATTCCCCAAGCGCCTGGCGGATTCTGGCATTCCCGCCGGGATGCGGGATTCTCGTTGCTCAAACCGGTGGTGTCGATTCGCTCCACAACCGGCTAATGGCTGCCAAGCCTCCGGCTTCCCTGCAACCTCACCGATGCAAAAATGTGAGATGTGCCATCCCCGGGAGTCACTTGCGATAGAGGCATTTTACGCGGAGACGGCTGTAATATGGCTTCCACAAATACATATCAGTTGTTGACGCAGTAGGGGGAGGCTGTGGTGCTCCTGGAAGCATCTTGTCTGCCGGGAGGCCCTCCATGATCCGCGTCGAACCCCAACTGACCCGCGAACAACTCGAACAACGCATCCTTAACGAGCATCGCGCCAGCGCGACGTTTTTCGCCCCGATTTTGCGCAAGGTTTGGGGTAAGCCAATGATTAATACATAAAATCTCCCTTGGCGCAACTCACTTTCCCATAGCGCAAGTGACTCATTCAGCAGCCGCAGGCGAGCCGCTTGTCTTGACAGCGGCGCGCGCGGAGCCTATCCTTGTTAATGGATATTTCGTGTGGATTCGTCACGCGCGAGTCCGTGGGGGACTGTATCCATTCCGGCAATTTGGGGAAGACCCTTGGTGGCGGAGGGAACATCGTTCACAATGAGTTCGCCCGGTTCGGCCGACCTCACGACCTATTGGCGCAGCGCGGCGTATGGGGTGCGTCAATATCGGGGGGGCTTGTTTTTTGGCGGGCGAGGCGCCGGGATTCCCTGCATTGGACTCCATGCGCAGGACGGGGTGTTCCATTGGCTCAGAAACAATGTTCCAAGGTTTTTGCGATAATACAATGCGGAACGGAAGGAGATCGCTCATGAAGCGGGTATTTTTTGCAGGATTGCTCGGCTTGGCCCTGATTTCCAGGGTTTATGCCCTGACACCAGCTTTGAATGGCTCGTTCGATGGCGCGGCCATTTGGGGAGCGCCCATTGCGACGGCCACTGACGGCATCTATTGGCAGACTTATGAGCTCGGGTCGCTCTACTACACGATGGACGCGACCTACGTGTATTTCCTCGTCACGCGCAACAACGCCGACGACTGGCAATACGCGGCCTTTGCCCTGAATGTTGGCGCGGGTGGCGGTCCTTCCGATCCGTGGACACGAGCGGTCAATTATGACCATTCGAACAAACCTGACTATGTGTTCATTTCACAGTGGAACGATTCCTGGGCCGAATTGCGTTCGTGGAACGGCGGAACTTCCTCGTGGGACGGCGCGGGCGTGGACAAAAGCGCCGACGTCTGGGTGGCCGGCGACCTCAAGACAATGAAAATCCGCATCGCGAAATCCGCCTTGGGTAATCCCGCCGCTATCGACGTGCAGTGCTATCAGTCGGGCGATCAGAATTTCCACGGCTGCTTTGACAGCATTCCCGACGGCGAAGCCGCCGATCAGTGGGATGAATCCCTTACGCCCAACACGCTCAACACGTATGTAACTGGCCTTGTGGCATCTGCTTTCACTGTGGATGTGGACGATGACTATACGACCACAACCCCAGGCTGGGGCATCACGGCTTTTTCAGTGATTCAGCCTGCTGTGGACATCGTCGATGCAGGGGGAACGGTCAACGTCCGAAACGGCAACTATCTGGCCTTCAATGGCGTGGCTGTCGGCGCGGCGAACATGATTCTCATATCGAAGCCCCTTACCCTGCAGGGCGAAAGCCGCGCGGGGGTTGTTATCATGCCCGCCGCCGAAGACGTGGGTCTGATCGGCCAGGCATTTGATGGCTCTTATCAACATGGCATTCTCGTCAAGGCACATGGCGTTACAATCCGCGGCCTGACCGTGGACGGCTCCGCCAACAATATCGCGCGGGGCGGCACGCTGGCGAATCACTACAATTTCCGCATAGGAATTCTGAATTACGACGCCCTCAACGTTTACGGCAACAATCTGCGCATCGAAGACGTGGGCATTCACAACATCCGCCGCCGCGGCGTATCGCTTTACCCGCAGGAATCCACGGGGCATGTCGTCACCAATTGCGAAGTCTCTTATGTCGAGTATCAGCAGCCTATTTACACCGCGGGACCCGCCACAATAACCCACAACACGATCCACCACGCCAGTTGCGGCATTGCGGTCATTCCTTCCACATCGCGCCCGGCAGGCAGCACATGGGTCATTACGCACAACATCCTCACCGATATTACCGCCACACCAACCAGCTACTACGGCAGCCCGTCCGGCTGGCTCGTCAATGGCATCTATTTTCGCAATCCCAACGACGACCGGACGGTCATCATCACCGACAACCAGATCACAATGCTCGATGACGGCGACAATGATCTCTCCTTCGGCATGTATATCTATAATTCCGATGCTTCGAGCGTGATTGAAAACAACACGTTCAATCTCACCAGCCCGAATCTTATCTACGGACCGGCGATTTACCTGGCGGGATGCGCCGGAACTACTGTTCGCAACAACGTAATGTCCATGAACGGCGAGTTGCATGGCATCGACCTTGGGCGCGGCGGATCGGGAGTTCCGGTCCCCAACGTCATCACTGGCAATACAATCACCTCGATTAACAGCACCAGTTCGAGTTTCCCCGAAGGAACGGGGATTTTCCAGACAAACAACGCCACATACGACTGGCTGGGCGAGTCGCAGCTGAACAAAGACAATCAAATTTATGGAAATACAATCTCGGGATTTGTGCGCGGGATTGTGGTGGACGGCTCGACAGGCGGGGGCAACAACTGCGCCGCCAGCATCGCGCAGGGCAATCGCATCGACAGTTGCGAGATCGCCATTCAGGTGAACGGATCGAAAGCCAGCGCCACAATTGACACATGCGAAATCGACTCGAACACGACAGGCATTCTGGCGGACGCCGGCGTCGTGACCGTCAAGTATGCAACGATTCTCAACAACTCCTGGGGCGTCCTGGCGCGCAACGACGCCACAGTGGGCATAGAAAAAAGCCTGCTGTATGACAACACGGACGCGGCTCTCGAAAACCGCAATCCATCGCTGGTTGTGGCGGCCTTCAACAATTACTGGGGCGCCGCCTCCGGCCCCTCGGGTCCGGGATTCATTGGCTCGGGCGACGTGGTGCTGGGCAGCGTGACGGCCACACCCTGGTCGTATTTCGCTGGCGAAACGGCGGCGGATGTGGCCGCTGGCGGCGGCACAGTCACAATTCCCGCCGCGCTCAACGACCGATTCACGCTCCACCAAGTGGTTATTCCCGGACTCAATCAGGATGGCTTGATGCGGATTGTTCCGCCCACGGACCGCCACGGTGTCGATAATGCGGCGGAATTCCTCCTCGAAGGCGCAACGCTCACGGGCAATGCCACAGTCACCATCCAATACGATCCAGCCACGGACCTTGGAGGCATTGGCGAAGAATACATGCGCGTCGCCAAATGGAACGGCTCGGGATGGGACGTGATTTTCGACACGGTGGTGGATCAGACGCTCAAGACGGTCAGCGCGAAGGTTTCATCCTTCTCGATATATGCGGCCATTCCGGACAACTCGCAGCCGCCTGCGCCGAATGATCCGCCCGTCATTACGGCCCCCGCCTCGCGGACGACGACAGAGGACGTGGCTATAACCTTCAGCGGCGCATCGCGAGTCAGCGTCGCGGACCCCGACGCGGCCTCGGGCATGTTGCAGATGCGCCTGCGCGCCGTGGACGGAACCCTCACGCTTGGCAATCCGGGCGCGGTGTCGATCGTCAGCGGAACGCATCCGGGTTCGGATTTTATCATCGAAGGCAATCTGACCGATCTGAACCTCGCCATTGATAATCTTGTTTATCTGCCCCCGTTGAATTTCAGCGGCACGGGGCTGAACGCGGCCACGATCTTCCTCACGGTGGACGATGAAGGGAACTCGGGCGATGGCGGTCCGCAAATCGCCATGCGACAGGTGCTTGTGAATGTCGTTGCCAAGGCCGACGTTCCGCTGCTGGCGCTTCCTCCCGCTTCCGGTGACGAAGACACGCCCATCGCGTTGCCAATCAACGCCTCGCTGGCCGACACAGACGGCTCCGAAGTCCTGACGGTCCTGGTGAACGGCGTGCCCGCGGGCGCGTCGCTTTCCGCCGGAACCGATCTGGGCGGCGGATCGTGGCAGCTGACGCAGGCGCAACTACCGGGCCTGACCCTTTCGCCTCCGCCGCAGAGCGATGTGGATTTCTCGCTCGGCGTGACGGCCACTGCGCGCGAAATCTCCAACAACGACACGGCTTCAACAAGTGGGCTTCTTGCCGTAACGATCAACGCCGTGGCCGACGCGCCCAATCTCACAGTGGCCAACGCCTCGGGCGATGAAGACACCGCTATTTCGCTGACGATCTCCTCCTCACTCGTCGATACAGACGGTTCGGAAAGCCTGCTGATTATTCTGAGCGATGTCCCCGCGGGCGCTTCTCTTACGGCGGGAACCGATCAGGGCGGCGGAGTATGGCATCTGGCCCCGGCGCAACTGGCCGGATTGCAGCTGATTCCCCCGCCCAACAGTGATGTGGATTTCACAATGACCGTCACGGCCCGCGCCACGGAAGCGGCCAACAATGACCAGGTCGATACGGTGAGGACCATCGATGTCGTTCTCAATGCCGTGGCCGATATGCCCATCCTGAACGTGGTCAGCCCGGCAACGGGTGACGAAGACACCACAATTCCCCTCTCAATCAGCGCCGCCCTGGCCGACACTGACGGCTCAGAGACCCTGTCCATTACAATCGGCAATGTTCCGCCGGGCGTAACCCTTTCGTCGGGCACATACATGGGCAGCGGGCTTTGGAGTTTTGACGATGCGCAATTGCCGGGCCTTTATCTGACGCTGGTTCCGAACGACTTTTCGGATTTCACGCTCTTGGTGGCCGCCACCGCGACGGAAAGCGCCAATTCGGACACCGCGACGGCCAATGCGAGCATCTTTGTGGATGTCAATCCCGTCAATGATCCGACCTATGTCGATCTGAACGGGCCGTATTTCGCCGGCACAGACTGGCTGGCGCACTACACACAAGGCGGCGCGGCCGTCTCAATTGTGCGGCCCGACAACACGATCTCCGATGTGGATTCCACGCAACTGACCACCATGACGCTGACGATTTTGAATCCGCTCGATGGCGCGCAGGAATGGCTCAGCGCGACGGCGGGCGGCGGCGTCACCGTTTCTTATACGGCGCCCGTCCTGACGCTCACCGGCCCGGCCCCCTTCGCAGCCTTCGAGGCGGTTCTGGCCACCGCCACTTATTACGACGTGGCCCCATCGCCCACCTTTGAACCCGCGCGCCAGATTCGCGTGGTGGCTTTTGACGGGCAGGACGAAGGAGTCGCGGCGACGGTTACAGTGCGCCTCTGGCCGAACACCTCGGCCAAATTCCTCGTATTTGTGGATGACGACTGGGCCTCAAAGGCCATCGGCGCGCCAGTGCTCGGACTGGGCGGCATCCCGGCCACCATCGGCGATGATGCCTATGCGCGCATCAACGACGCGCTCGTTCGCGTGGCCTCGGGCGGCACGGTCTTTGTGGCCGCAGGCACGTATTTCGAAAACGTCCTTATTCCCGCCGGCAAGGCGCTCAATCTTTCTGGCGCGAAAGTCACTCAAGCGCCCTCGTGCGACTTCTATCGCGGCTCGCTGGCTGAGGAATCCGTAATCGAGGGCGGCTCCTGGGCGCCATTGACCGTCGGCGTGCGCTTCGACTGGCCTGGCCCGCCCAACTCAGTTCCGTCTGCCCGCGTGGACGGATTCACGATTCGTAATTTCGACATCGGCATTTGCGCCGAGGAACCTGCTGCCGAGGCCTTCCTGCTCAACGGTGTCACGATTGCCAATAACATCATCGAACACTGCGGCGATCCGCTTCCTCCGGGCGGCGGCGCAAACGACGGGCAGTGGCACGACTCCGGCATGGGAATGCGCCTGCTTGGCGCGGACAACTGCGTTATCGAGCAAAACGTCGTCCGCTATTGCCAGCGCGGCATTCATATCGGGCCTTCCAGCGCCGCTTACAATGCCACGGCGGAAAATAACCTCATCAACCTCAACTGCATCCATGACAATGAGCGATACGGCATCGGAGGCTTTGGCCTGGCCGCCTCGGGACTCCACTTCGATTCAAACCAGATCACCCACAACACAATATACAAAAACGCCGATCGCGGCATTGCGATCACGGGCGCAACGCACTCGAACAACCAGATTACGGACAACACCATCCTCAACAACACGGGCGACGGCATTCAGATCTCGGGCGCCTCAGGCGGCAGCATCCTGCGCAACAATATACGCAACAACGCATTCACAGACCAGACGCTGAGTTCGCCGGGCACGGACCCGAATACGGGCTTTGGCTCGCGGACGGCGCGCGGCGGCATCGTGCTGCTTTCCACAGATGGCGCGTGCTCGAACATCACAATCGAGGGCAATACGATCCGCGAGAATGGACGCATCGGCGCGGGATTTGCCTACTGGACCGGAACCACGCAAAAAACATCGTGCGACGGCGTCTATATCGCCGCCGGATCGGGCGCGGGCGTGGTCCTGCACAACAACAAGTTCTCCATCAACGAGGAGTGGGCGATCCAGTGCGACAACGCCTCAGTGACGCTCGACGCCACAAACAATTGGTGGGGCACTCTGAGCTGGTATGGATATGAATCCGTGGCGGGAATCAAAGACCGCTACTTCGGCCAGGCCACCTGGGAACCGTGGAAAACCGAGGACCTTCTGACCTCGCTCAATAAACCAGATGCCACGTTCTCCGACCCGTCGGACATGGCGATCCTGGACGGGCAGACGGGCCATTCGGGCGGCCTTTTCGGCTACAACGAATTCCGCCAATATGCGGATGCCTATAACCACGTGAACGCGGGCGGAACGCTGACAATGGCCAGCGCGCTCTACATCATGTCGAACACGCAAATCGCCAAGGCGCTGACGGTGCAAGGCGCGTCGCGCAATGGTGTCGTCGTTGCCCCTGGCGGCGAAGACGACAACCTCGACTCGATGTATGGCGGCACGTATCAGGTTGGATTCATCATTTCGGCCAGCAATGTGACGATCCGCAACCTGACCATCGACGGACAGGCCAATCCGGCGCTTACCTCCGGAAAAAACAATTTCCGGGGCGGCATTTATCAGCACAACACAGGCGGCCCCTATAACGCCACGCAGGTGCAAGATGTGACGATCCGCCATACTTACCGGCGCGGTATTCAAATCTCGACCGCAGGCACGGGAGACGCCGTTACGGGATGTATCGTGGATGACGTAACAGTGGGCGAGGGCATCGCCACCTGGGGCCAGACAGATATTACCGGCAACACCGTCAACGCCATCGGGCGAAACGGCATCCAGTCCGTCTCGAACAACGGCCTCCTCAGCGGCAACAACGTCAGTGGCGTGGGCAACTTGGGCGTCGTCAATTATTACGGCGCACCCCAAATCACAAACAACACGGTGGCTGATACGCTCTATTGCATCGCCACACGCGGCGACGCCACGATCACAGGAAACGTTATCACCAGCACCCGAGAAAACGGAGTGGGCATCTTCAGCGCGGGCGATGATTACCCGAACGGCAACCTCGTTACAATCCAGGGCAATATCGTGGGCGGATTGGCTAATGGCAGCATCGGAATGTTCCTGGTGAATATGGACAACGGCAGCCTGGTCGGCGGCCCGGCAATCGGCAATCCGAATACGATCAACGTAAATTCCCCCACAGTGGCCTCCTACGGCATGATCGTTGAGTGGACTCCGATGGGATGCCAGACCACTATCCAGAACAACCGCATTAACGTCTCGGGCATCAATACGGGTATCCTCGTGTATCACAACGAAGACCCGACCAAGCCGACACTCCTTGTGGGCAACGAGATTATCGGAACCGCCATCACCGGAACCGCCCCCGGCGAGGGAACCGGCGTCCTTATCACGGATGAAGGCGATTTCGTCGGCGAAAGCGGCGGCGACACCTACGCCACACTCACCGGCAACGTCATCTCCGGCTTCACGCGCGGAATCGATCTCTACCGCAATGAATCCACGAATGCTTCGACACGCGATGTCGTCGTCACCATCGGCGGCGCGGCGCTGGCCGATAGCAACACAGTCACCGGATGCGAAACAGGCATCCGCGTCTTCGAGGTGGACAACTCCGCCAACGGCGGATACCGAGGCGTGGCTTTCATCCAGGGCAATATGTTCGCTATATCGAACAACGGCGCCGGCATCGAAGTGGACGGCGGATTCGCCACGATTACGCAAAACCGCCTCTCGGGAAACCAAACCGCCATCCGTGTAAAAAACACTGGCAGCATCTCCTCGGTTAGCGAAAACCTCATCGAGGATAGCACGCAATCCGCCATCGAAGTGGCCTCTGGCTCCGCGGGGACCATTTCCAGCAACTCCTTCACGGGAGCGGCGCCGTTCCTCGTTCGCAATCTGGCGCCGGGCGTCGTGGACGCCTCCTCGAACTGGTGGGGGAGCGACCTCGGGGCAAACATCGCGCCGCGCATGATCGGCAGCGTGGATTATACGCCGTATTTCCACACGGGAATCGACGCACAAGGCGCAACGCTCGGATTCCAAGGCGATTACTCGATTCTGCACGCGATTGGTTCGAGCGCGCAGACGGGCGCAATGTCGCGCATCGAAGAAGCCGTGGCGCTCGTCCCCAGCGCCGGAACAGTCATTCTCGAAGCGGGCATCTTCGACGAATCCTCAGTGATTCAGAAGACCGTAACGATCACCGGCCGTGTGGCGGACCCGCCCGAAGCGGTGGTGCGCCCCTCGGTCAAACCGGCTACCAATTCAGTCATCGAAATTGGCGATACGACGAATGGTTCGCTTGTTACGCCCAACGTAACGCTCGAATACGCGCGCATCGACTGCACATCGCTCCAGACGGTGCTGGGGGCGCAAGAGGCCCATCAGGCCCTCTACGTCCGCCCGGGCGCGCAGGCCGCCATCCGCCACTGCCTCTTCGCGATGACCGGCGACGCGCATTTCGGCAACCAGAACGCCGCCGCCGTCGTTACGCTCGATGCGAACGCCGATATTGAATCCAGCGAATTCCGCGATCTGCACAAGGCCGGGATTGTCGCCTACGATTCAGGAACCGTGAACATCCGCGGCAATGAATTCATCGGCACCAACCCCGTCGCTCTCGGCAAGCAATACAGCCAGAACGGCATCGAGATTCAGAACCTCAACGACCCGATCGCCACGGTCCAGGGTGAAATCACCGGCAACACCTTCCTCGATTTCGGCCCGAGCGGCCCCGAAAACGCGGCAGTGGGATTGGCCAAGGTCGCCACAGACTACACCATCGGCTACTGCATCCTGATTTGGAACACCATCTCGGGCGCCAGCACATTCACAGTGGCGGACAATATCTTCTCGAATGTCCAGGGATGCTTCCTCGATCTGCGCATCCTGCCTCCGGCCAATGCCGCGGCGCAGGCGATCAAGATCGGCGAGATTCTTACCAGCAACACGGTCGAAGGCGGGCGCTATATCGGCGAAGGTCCGCTCGATGAAGGCGTGGCCCTTTACGCCCAGCGCTGCGACGACCCCAATTTCCTCAACCTCGTCATCTTCTCGTATGGCGGCTATAGCACAAACGAAGTCAATCTCGGCCCGGCCATGTTTGCGCTCAATTCGGACATGTCCGGCGCCGGCTTGCCCCTCACGCTGGTCGGAACCGAGGGCTTGGCGACCGTGCTCATCCCGAACGCCGCCTTGCCCGCCAATATCTCCGCGGGCACAAACGCGACTCTGACCCAGATTCCAACGGTGGCCGATCTGGCCGCGGCGCGCGCTGCCGGTCCGGGCGCCGGACCCATGCGCGTTCTGGGACCTGTGATTGCCACTGTCCGCACAGACGGCCTGAATGCCTCTGCCGGACGCCATCAATTCTATATCCAGGATGCCTCGGGCGCGGATGGGCAAACGGCCATTCAGGTGGATGATCCCTCGTTTAATTTCTGCGAAACCTACGAGATCGGCGATGTCCTCGTGCGCATGGTTGGAACAGTGGACCAGACCACCTTCGCCACCACGGAAGGCCTTGTGCGCGCCTATGCCTTCGCGCCGCTGGGCGGGCCTTCACGCGCCGGAACCGCACCGCCGCCCGCGCCGATCGACGCCGCGCTCGCGCCCGACTTCGCCTCCATCGAGGGCGAGCTGGTTGTGCTCGATCCGGTGGACGTTAACGGAACGGGCTTCTTTGCCGCCGATACTTCGTATTCGATCGTTCTTCCGACAGGCATTCCGCTGAATACCGTTCGCATTGAAGACGCCAGCGAATTGGTGGGCCGGGTGGTTCCCGGAAGCCCCTTTGGCCTGATCGGCGTGGCGGTTCGAATCGGGGCGCAGCGCCAGATTCAGCCCCGCATCAACGCCGACCTTATCCCGCCGACCAGCGTTTCTGACTGGCCACTGTGGGAATAAGTCTATTCTTCTGCAATTCCGTGGAATTCCAGGCCGCTTCGGCATTCGAATGGGCGCGAATACCGTGACGGTTTTCGGAGCCGCGCCTATATATATCGTGCGGCTGTCAGGAAGCGGAGCAAGGAACCCCGCGCTTGACAGGCCGCCAGCCACTTGCCACTATTCTCCTAGGGAAAATTCTTGGGGGAGGGCTTTGATGGTTTTCTGGTTGAAACGGCCACAAGTTTGGAGCAGCAATGGCGCCCGTTGCGCGGAGCCATGTGGAAATGTGGCTTTTTCACGCACGCCGGGGGTATGCGAAGCGAACGCCTGATCGCTCAGTCGCGCCTGCCAGCAAGCAATCAGCCCTTTCCTTTGGATGATCCGGACAACCAGCAAGGAAGAACGAATGATACTGGGGAGACGCAAAAAGAACAAATCCGATGGGGATGCGGCGCCTCCAGCCGCGGGACGCGAAAAGAAACGGCTGGAGCGCGCTGAAGAAGATTACCTGAAACGGCTTTCCGATTCCATCCGCCAGGGCGATCCGTATGTGCGCCGCCCTCCGACTCCGCCGCCCGAGGCTTCCTCGCCATTTCTTGTGCCACCCGCGGCCCCGCAGCCGCAGTCTCCAGCGCAGGCTTTTGCTCGCGAAGTTTCCGCGCCTCCGAGGGCTGTTTCCGCCCCGGGGCGTCCGACGCCCAATCCGATCCGTCCCGCTGTTCCGAATGGAAAGCCCGATGCGCTAACGCCTTCGCCTTCCGGCCCGGCCATGCAGGAAATCCTCAGTGAACTCGAGGGAATCCCGCAGGCGTCGCTGGAAAAGGTGATTCGCCCCGTAGCGCCGCCCACGCCGCCTCCCGCGCCCCGCGCACCGGCCACGCCGCCTCCCAAGGCCGTCGTTTCCGCCCCCAAGGAGCAGGATGCGTCTTTTGAAACTGGGGCGATTCTTTCGCTCGAAGACGGCACCATTGGAATTTACAAGCAGCCGGTGAAGGGCAAGGAATACGAAATCGTTTATATGCTGCGCCCAAGCGGGCGCGCCGTGCCCGAGGGCATCGCGCTTTACGCCTATAAAATCGAGCAAATCGGGACTTTGCCGCCGGATATACTCGATCGCATAGCGCGCACGCTGCGCTGGGAACGCGACGCCATTGTTTATCATCTCAACTCATTTGATCTGGCCTCGCGCATTCCAATCGGGCGCCAGGATTCGGATTCCGACACAACGCCGCCTTGGGCCCAGGTTTCCGCTGGGCCTCCCATACTCGATGCGCCGCGGAATCACAGCCGCGGAGCAGCGGGAGGAATGGGAGGCGCCGCGGTTCCTCCGGCCGCCGGTTCGCCGTCTGCTTCTTCGCCTTCGCAGCCGCGCGCGTATGCCAATGGGTCATCCGCGCCCCTGGGGTCGGCGCGCGCCAATGGATACGCCTCCGCGTCCTCTGCTTCCGCATCAGTGGCGCCGCGCGCCAATGCCAACGGATCCTCCGCGCCTCAGATGAACGGCACGAATGGAGACGGCCAGCTGGTTCGCGGACGCCGGTTGCGGGTGTCGTTCGGACCCGGAAAGAGCTGGGAGGCCATTTACTGGGGCCGCGATCTGCTGGGCGCTATTCTTGCGCATCGAACCCACGCCCAATGGTCGCTCATGCATCTTGATCTCGACCGGTTCAAGGACTCGCTGGACTATGGCGAGATATTGAATTCGGACGACATCGCGGCCATCCAGCGCGAGATTCTCACCAGCCAGGAATCCGCCTGAACCTTTCAAAAGATAAAGCCGAAGATATAAAAAGCGAAGCGCCCGGAGGAGAAATCCCCCGGGCGCTTGCGTTATGAGCCCCGTAACTCTAAATTGCGATCTTAGAAAAGGGTCCAATCGTTGACAGCCGAACCCGGCCCATCATACTTCACATAGTCGTAAATGATGCCAACAGTGGCGGCCGGGGCGGAAAGAGAAGTGAAAGGATCGTCAACGAGCAGAGCGCCCTGTCCAGCGGGGACCGGAGTGGTGTCGAGGTAGTTCACAACGGTCACGTCATCGATGATCACGCGAATCTGGGTACCGCCGGTCACGTCTTCGGCTTCGAGGCGGACCTTCACCCAGGTGTTCATCGCCGTAACCTGCGGATCCTTGATGGCGCGAGACTCGTTGGGGGAGGTCAGGCTTCCCGCAACAACGCCACCCGAGCCAACAATGGAGTAATAGCGGCCCAGCAATTCGGTGGAACCGCCCGAGAGCCTTTTATTGAAGTTGAAATAGTTGCCATAGGTTCCGCTTGTGTCTGTTCGCCAGTCAATCCAATAGCCGCTCGCCAACAAGCTGTTGGCAGGGCCGGATGCGCGGACGGCGACGCCGCCAAACACCGTGGTACCGCCGGTGCAGTTGGTTGACAGATAAGGGCACATGATCGTTTCTACGGCCTGCGTCGTGTCGGTGGCATTTCCGAGCAGGAGATAACTGGTGGAAAGAGCGCCAGCAGACTCATTGGTCGTCAGGAAGAAACCGGTGCCATCGCCGCCTGTTGGGATTGGAAGGGCTGGAACAGCGGAGGTTGTGTAGTTGAAGTTGAGGTTCGCTGTAAAATCGCCTGCGGGGGCTTGAGCCGGGGTTGTGGTGACGCCGCCGCTTCCGTTGAAATTGTCACGAAGGATCTGTGACCACTGGGCGCTTGCCAGACTGGGCAGAATGGCAAGTGCGAGAACCGCATAAAGTAGCTTCTTCATTACCTTTTCTCCTTTGCTCGGGAAAATAATGGATTTGCCTGTCGTCCTGGAAATAGATGCCTTTTCCAAGCTCAGACAACGATCAGCAAACTTTATCGCATGGAGAGAAGTCAATACTAGTTTTTAATCTATCTTGGGGAGCCTGCAAAAATGCAACTTATTCATAATCAAGGGTGTGTGCGGGACAATGGACAAAATATACCCCACGCGACGTGCCCTTTGCGCAACGTTGTTACGGAATTTTCACACGCCGTTCTTTGGAATGGCGACGGGAAGGTATTGAGACTGGCCTTGCGAGAGATATTTTGCTCCCTGCGAAGCAGATAGTTTGGGATCGCGAGGCTCCGCACTCGCGCATCTCACCATTTTTCTCTTTCTCACAACTCACTTTCTCACAACTCACAACCCACAACCCACAACTCATTTGAGGGTTTCAGGCGCATAAAGCAAGGTGCGGCGCAGGCGGCGAAGCTCTTCGATTTCACCGGAAGCGAGAATCTCCTCGACCCTGCGGCGGGCGGTTTCCCCTAAGGGCGGGCGCGCGGCGGCGGCCAGGCGGCGGATTTCCCCGGGGAGCAAAAGTCTTTCGGCGCGAACCATCAGGTCGGCCAACGTGGCAGGATTGGATAGGCGCCTCTTTTGCGCGGAGGCAGCCGCCGCTTTCACTTCTGCATCCAACGCGGCTCGTAAACTGCGCAACTCCTCGATGGCCGCAAAGGGCGAAACGGCATTGTCCGGGTTCGCATTGGCCGCCAGATACAATTGCGCGTCGAGTTCGCGCACAAGCGCTTCGGCGCGGGGCTGCAACGCTCGGGCCAGTTCGGAGCGTTCGGAGTTCACTCGCCATCGCGCCGCCGCCAGCCCCGCAATAATCGCGATAACCGGCACGGCGGCCAGCGCGCCGATGAGCAAACCGCGCCGCAGCCGCCTCGCCCCCGGCGGACGATACCCGCCGCGCAACAGCGCCTCTTCGCAGGCCTCGCGCATTTGCTGCGCATCGAGAAAGCGCCTGTTGGGCTGCGGATCGAGGGCGCGTGCGAGCGCCGCGCGCGTCGCCGCCGTTACGTCCGGGCGCAATTGCTCGACTGGCGTCAACTCGCCCACCGAGGCGCGCTCGATCACTTCCTGGTCCGTCGTCGCCCCGCTATGCGGACGTTCGGCGGTCAGCATAAACCGCAGGCACAGCCCCACGCTGTAAATATCCGTGCGCGGTGTGGCGGCCTGGCCCAGCGCCTGTTCGGGCGCCATGAACGACGGCGTGCCGACCACTTGGCCGACATCGAGCATCGCTTCGGGGCGGTTGGCCGCCAGGCCAAAATCCACCACGCGCGGACTGCCGTCGCGCCCCAGGAGGATGTTTTCCGGTTTGATGTCGCGGTGCAGCAGCCCGGCGCGGTGGGCGGCCTCGACGCCCCTCAACACCCCGATGGCCAGCAGCAGCGCCTCGCGTTCGGGCAGCGGGCCGCGGCGTTCGACGAGTTTCGCCAGCGACTCGCCCTCGACGTATTCCATGAGGATGAAAACCAGTTCGCCGCGCTCGATGACGTCGTGCACCTGGACGATGTGTTCGTGGGTGAACTGGGCGAGGATTTGCGCCTCGCGAAGGAAGGCCGTGCGCGCCGCCGGGTCCGTTGCCCCGCCCGTGCCGGCCGCCGCCCCCGCGCCGGGCAGCATGGCCTTGATGGCGAGCGGGCGCTGCAGGCGTTCATCCTGCGCCAGAAACACGACGCCGTTGCCGCCCTTGCCCAGGACGCTTTGGATGCGGATGCCCGACGGGGCGAGGAGTTCGCGGGCGGCTTCGAGCAAATCGGGAATGGCGCGCGCCGCCTGGCGCGAACGCTTTTGCGCCTCCTGGATGATCGACTCCTCGAGCCGCGCCGTTACATTTGCATCCATTGCGTTGCCTGTGTGCTGCCTGGCTTTGCCTTGTTTGGGCTAGGTTTTTCTGCCCACTCCGTGTCGTGAAGCGGGCAGAAAAAGCGCGAGTGCGGAGCCTCGCGATCCCAGCCGGAAAGTCCACTTGGGTTGGGGCTGGTTTCGAGCAGGCTTTTTCTTGCCCATCCGCGTTGATACTTTGCCTCGATGAATCCTTCCTTCTCAACGGATTCTTCATCCCGGCGTGATTCCGCAATGAAGCGAAAGGAAAGGACGGGTTGAATCCGCGGGGCGCCGAAAACGCCCCTTGAGGGTCTGCGGCGAATGAGGGCAAATTCTCGGATGGAGGCGGGGCCGCGGAACTCCCCGGAAAGCGGGCGCGTTCCCCAGTTTGTAGTTCAAACTTTAGTTTGCTTTTTGCATTTCGTGATCGCCCCAAGAGCAATCTGAAAATTGAACTACAAACCTATGGGATTTTCAGGAGTTCCCGGAGTGAGGACGGGAAGGGGCGAAATTTGGCAGTATTGCGAGGGACTGGGCGGGGCGAGGCGGGATGGAGCGCGAGGGAACGGGATGGAACGGGGCGGATCGGATTGCCTGTCACACATGGAGGATTCGGTGGGATTGTCATTGAGCGAAATGCCGGAGTTGCGGCGCGAGGGGAAATTTCGGCTGGCGGGCGAGTTTCAGCCTGCGGGAGATCAGCCCCAGGCCATCGACCAATTGGTCGCGGGCGTGGAGGCGGGCGCGCCCGCGCAGGTGCTTCTCGGCGTCACGGGTTCGGGCAAAACCTACACGATGGCGAACGTTATCGCGCGCACCAACCGCCCGGCGCTCGTCCTGGCGCACAACAAAACCCTCGCCGCGCAACTCTACCGCGAATTCCGCGACTTTTTCCCGGAAAACGCCGTCGAATACTTCGTTTCCTACTACGACTACTATCAGCCCGAGGCTTATATCCCCTCGACGGACACCTATATCGAAAAAGACTCTTCAGTGAACGAGGAGTTGGACAAACTGCGCCTCTCGGCAACGAAATCGCTCCTCGAACGCCGCGATGTGGTGGTGGTCGCGTCGGTGTCGTGCATCTACGGCATTGGCTCGCCGCAGGACTTTTTCCACATGGTTTTGTTCCTGCGCGAGGGCGAAACAGACCCGCGCGACTCCGTATTGCGCCGTCTGGTGGATATTCAATATCAACGAAATGATATGGATTTTGCGCGCGGTGTGTTTCGCGTGCGCGGCGATGTTGTGGATGTGTATCCCGCCTATGAAGAACGCAGCGCCATCCGCATCGAGTGGTTTGGCGACCAGATCGACGCGCTTTGGGAAATCGATCCGATTTCTGGCGCCAAACGCCACCGCCTGCGCCGCGTGGCAATTTTCCCGACGACGGTCTATGTGACCTCGCGCGAAAACCTCGAACGCGCAATGGGCGACATCCGCGCCGAACTCGAAGAGCGAGTGCGCGAGCTCGAAAACGCGGGCAAACTCCTCGAGGCGCAGCGCATCCGCCAGCGCACGGAATACGACTTGGAAATGATGCGCGAGACGGGCGCGTGCATGGGGATTGAGAACTATTCGCGCCATCTGACGGGCCGCAAACCGGGCGAGCCGCCCTACACGCTCATCGACTATTTTCCCGAGGATTTCCTTCTGTTTATTGACGAAAGCCACATGTCCGTGCCGCAGGTGCGCGGGATGTATCTGGGCGACCGCTCGCGCAAGCAAACGCTGATCGAATATGGGTTTCGGCTTCCCTCGGCGCTGGACAACCGCCCGTTGCGTTTCGAGGAATTCGCGCAGCGCATCCATCAGGTGATTTTTGTTTCCGCAACGCCCGCCAACTACGAACTCGAACGGACGGAAGGGCGCGTGGTCGAACAGATCATCCGCCCGACGGGCTTGATCGATCCGGCGATCGAGGTGCGCCCCGTGGCCTCGCAGGTGGACGATTTGCTGGGTGAAATCCGCGACCGCGCCGCGAAAAATCAACGCGTCCTCGTCACGACGCTCACCAAGCGATTTTCCGAGGAACTGACCGAGTATTACACGGAACTCGGCGTGCGATGCCGTTACATGCACTCGGACATCGACGCAATCGAGCGCGCGGAATTGATCCGCGATTTGCGCCTGGGGCAATTCGACGTGCTCATCGGCATCAACTTGCTTCGCGAGGGGCTGGACCTGCCCGAAGTCTCTCTCGTGGCCGTGCTCGACGCGGACAAGGAAGGGTTCCTGCGGTCGGCGGTGTCGCTGATTCAGACCGTGGGGCGGGCAGCGAGAAACCTTGATGGGCGCGTGATTTTATACGCGGACACGATCACGGATTCGATGCGCCGCTGCATCGACGAAACGGCCCGCCGGCGCGCCCTGCAGGAGGAATTCAACCGCGAGCATGGCATTACGGCGCGTTCGATCCAGAAGGGCGTGAAGACACTGATCGAAAACTCCGCAGCCGAAGCCGATTACTTCGAACCCACGAGTGTTGTGGCGGAAGATGGCGTGTCGTATGGATCGCGCGGGGAAATGCAGCGCCGCGTGGAGGATTTGCGCAAACGGATGCGCCAGGCGGCCAACGCGCTCGAATTCGAGGAGGCCGCCCGCCTGCGCGACGAAATGCTCGCCCTGCAGCGGAAATTGGTGGAGATGTGATCGGTCAGAAGGCTTGATATGTGAGCCTCGAAGAGGCTCAAGAAGATAGCCTGGGGTGGAGCGAAGCGGAACCCCAGGAAGGCGATGTTGAGAATCGGGCGCCCCGAAGGCGGCGCGAGAATATCTCGGATTATCCTTTTGCGGATAGGAAATTCACTCGCGCCGCCGCCAATCCGCCCGCCGCGTGGCCGACCTCTTCGACAGGCTGGTCATA
>CAYUNT010000078.1:0-18819 GCA_964446285.1 uncultured Candidatus Sumerlaeota bacterium
CATCGAGCCAGGTGTTGTAACCGCCAAGAAACAGAACCACCACCGCCTCGCGCGGAACCACCTCGCCGCGCAAATGAAAAACTCCCGCCGGTTCCAAACGGCTCTCGTAGGAAAGCCCCTGCGGGCAGACGTCCACCAGATTGCGCCCGCAAGTGTGCTGGTTGAGGCGCCCGGCGGCGCCGAGTTGCCCGAGCAGCGCGAACCGCTGCGGATTCGAGCAAACAGTGAAGTGATCGGCGCGCAGCAGGACGGGCAGCAGATAGGCCCAGGCGTCGAAGATCGCGGCGTCGCTGCCGTGCGCGGCGGCCTGCATCTGGCGCTCGGCGAGCGGATCGCCGAAGTAATCCGCGAGAAAAGGCTGCGTGAGGCCGGCGCGCGTGGCGGCCAGAGCCATCACGTCCGTCGAGGTGATGATCGCCTCGGGCTGGAAGCGCTCGTTGAGTTCCTGAAACGCGGCGGCGGCCGCCGCCGCGTCGAGGGGAATCCGCGCGCGGCGCAGGCGGGTTTCGAGGCGCTCGAATTCCGCCAGTTGTGGCGACGTTTGTGTCTCACTATCCGCCTCCGTGGCGCGTCCGCGTCCGCCGGGGGGGGCGGCCTTTTCGGCGTCTCGCGCCTCCGCGCCGCCGAACTGCGCCTCGGCCACGAGCAGGTTCATCCCCGCCTTGTGCAGCGCCTGCGCCTATGCCCACAGGCGCAGGCCCGGCGCGTGCAGGCGGTCGAGTTTCGGCGAGGGCATTGGCCCCACGCCCGCGAGCAGAATTTTCCGGCTCATCACCAGCCTCCCGGCTTGCGCCGCGTGGCGTTTTACGCGGCGCCGCTTACCATTCCAGCCGCAGGGTGGTTTCTCCCGCTGGTGGATTCAGGCGGATTCGGATCACGTTCTCCGGCTCGCCCATCCATTCTCCTTCGAAGGGCAAAGTGGCCTGCCCCCCGGCGGTTTCGGCCAGAATCCGCTGTGGCGAGGCGAGCAGAATCAGTTCCACCGGCGCGCCGCGCGAATCGAGTTCGATCCGCGAAACCGCGCCGCGCGGCGGGTCTTCCAGCCGGCGCAGCGCCGCGCCGCGCGCGTCGAGCGCGCGCTGGCCATCCACCACGCGCCGGAAGAGCCGGAAATCGCGCGCCGCGACCACGGCGCGCGTAGTCGCGAGCCAGCGCCCGGCGGCCACGTCCCAGTAGCGCGCGCCGGGATCGCTCAGATCAATATAGGAATCGCGCGCGCCGGGATTGGTGGCGATCAGATACCCGTTCGCCGTGTGATTCCAAAGCGTGTCTGGCCCCGGCGCCGCCTCCACGGGCCGCGCCCCGATTTCACCCAGAATCCAGCGCACAAGCGGCGTGATGGGCGGCTCCGTGCGGTCCCAGAGTCCGGCGCAGAAGGCGAACGCGCCGCCGCCCGCCGCGCCGCGCCGCGCGCGGGTCAGGTAAGGCAGCCCCTCGCGTTCGATTTCGAGCAGGATTTCCGTTCCGGGCGCCGCCGCGGCTTCGAGCGCGCGATACACATAAGCGTTGAAGTCCTGATTCATGGGCGGCGGCAGCCCCGCGCCGGCGCCGCGCCGCAGAATCCGCCGCGAGCGATTGAGGATGCGCGGGCGCGCCCGCCGCGCCGGATCGAATCCGCAAAGCCGCAGCAGGCCTGGCCAGGCTTCGTGCAATTCCGCGTCGCCCGCCCGCTCCGGGTCCGCCGAATAGCCATAGCCCGAGAGAAACGCCAGAACCGCGCGCGGCTCGCCCGCGGGGGCTTCGGCGAGCCAGCGTTCGAGCAGCGCCGTTTCCTCTTCGGTCAGGGGGTGGTATTCATCGAGGACGAGCAGGCGGACGTCCGGATTGCGCGCGAGCGAGGCGGCCAGCGTATCGGCGTAGAACACCTTGAAGGGAAGCCCGCCCGCGGGCGCCATGCGCTCGCCCGCCGGCGTGAGCGGGCCGCGTTCGAGGACCATCCGGCGCGCGAACGCCCAATAACGCTCGAAAACGTCCGCCGGGCGGAATGGCGCGGCGTGGCAGGCGCCGCGACAGGAATACACAAACGCGACCGGCGTTTGCGGGCGGCCGAGGCGGCGCAGCGCGTCATTTGTGCGTGCGAGCAGCGCCCAGTGCTCTTCGATGTGCGGCAGGTCGCGCGGCACATACCAGTGATGGCTCATGCCCTCGGGCGCCGCGGCGACGGCGGAAAGCGTGGCGGACTGGAAAAATTCGAGCGGGATCGCGTCGAACTCGAACCAGGCGCGGTGCTCATTGATCGCGTTGTTTACGCAGATCACCGGCTTGCCGAGCGAGTGCGCCATCACCTCCGTATAGTAGAGGCGCGGCCCGGCGTCGCGTGTGGGCACGGGCGCGGTCGCTTCGGAGTAAATATTGTCAGGCTGCATCCGCACGACCACGAAATCGAGGCTTTCGAGGTGGATCAGCCGCCCGAGATCGCAGGCGGTATCGAGAGTTTCGTAGGGTGTGTTCTCGTAGATCGGGGTGAAGAACCAGGGCATGCGGCCCCGGCGTTTCGCGCCCGCGGCCTTCGCGTGAGCGAGCAGCGCGCGGTCACAATCCGCTAGATCCTCTTTTTTCAAATGCTGAACCTTCACTTAGGAAGGCGTTTCCTCGTGGCGCGCGGGGTCAGGCGCCTCGGGCCAGCGGCGGCGGAAGACCTCGTAGAAACGGTCTTCCGTCCCCGGAATATCCACGGCGAACATCGGCTCCTCGAAGACGATCCAGTCGAAGCCGGCTTCCTGTATAAAGAATTCCGTAAATTGCATGAGCAGCCGCTTCCAGGCCTCGGAGGCGAACGAGGCGAAGCAGACGTATTCATCGCTTACGTTCGAGGCCTGGAATACGCACGGCGTATTCTCCACCGCGCGCTGCGCTTCGGCCAGATCGAGGTCCACCAGATTCGCCAGCGTGGATTGGACCTGGATGCAGGCGGGGAGTCCGCGTTCGTGGGAGCGGGCCACAAACTCGCGGTAGCGCGCGCCCGTCTTGCCCTCGAAAACGTCCTGTTTTGTCTGCGCGTAGTAGGCCGTATAAGCCACGTCGCAGCGCAGGCGCTCCATATCGGCGAAATAGCGCTCGCCGCAGTATTTCGGATGCGTAGGCAGAATATTCATCGGGCGGGGAGCCTCCGGAAAAATTCACGCCCCCCCTTGCGCTCCTTTTCCGCGCGGCGGGCGGAAAAGGAACGGGAATCGCTCCACGAGGCGGCGTTCGCCTTCGCTATGAGGGATAGAGGCCCCCGGATTCAAGCGGGGTTTCAGTGAACGCCTTCGAGGCAGGCCTGCACGAGGTCGTCGAGGCGCCCCGTGGCCAGCGCGATCGAGGTGTCCGCCGCGCCGTAATACACCTTCACTTCGCCATCCGGCTCCACAACCGCGCCATTGCAGAATACGCAATTGATCGTGTCGCCCACGCGCTCATAGGTCTCGCGCGGCGTGAGAATAAAATCCGGGCACTGGCCCACCACGCGCCACGGCTCTTCGAGATCGAGCAGGACCACGCCGATGCGATACACGTAATTCACGGCGAGCCAGACGCCATGAATAATCATCAGCCAGCCTTGCGGCGTCTTGATGGGCGCGGGGCCGCAGCCCCATTTCTGGCGCATCCAGGTCTGCGGCGTCAGTTCCACCGGGCGCCAGCCGCCCCAGTGCGCCAGGTCGGGTGAAAAGGAAATCAGATTGAACACGTCATTCACGCCGCTCATGGGGCGCTCGATGCGCGCGTATTGCCCGCCGATTTTCTCCGGGAACAGCGCGCAGTTGCGGTTCCAGGGCGGCGTGATGAAGCCCAGGCGCTCGAACGACTCGAAATCCTCCGTGCGCAGCAGCCCGATGCGCACCGTCTCGTCGAACCCCTGCGCGCAATAGGTCACGTAATACGCGCCTTCGAGCGGCGTGATGCGCGGATCATACATGTGATACTCGAACCGCGCTTCCGCCGGCGAAGCCGCGCCGCGCGTAATGCGGATTGGCTCCGGCTCCACGCGGAATTTCACGCCGTCCTCGCTCCAGGCCACATGCAGGCGGTTATCGCGCCGCCCGTCTTCCACGCGGGGCATCAGCACATAACGCTCGCCGAATTTCGCGGCGCCGGGATTATAAACGGCGTTGCACAGAAACGGAAGATCGTCGGCGGTGAGAATTGGGTTTCCGGGGTGGCGGTGCAGCAGAACTTCGCGGCTCATGGGCGGGCGCGCCTCACTGCTTCTTGAGTTCGGCGATGCGGTCCTTAATCGCCTTCGTCTCCTCGGGCTTGCCTTTATCTTTCACCGTATCGAGATAGGTCTGCCAGGTGGAAACGGCCTGGCCAAACTGGCGGGTGCGCTCGTAGCAGACGGCGAGGTTGAAGATCGCGGCGTGGAGCGAGGTGTCCGCGGCGGCGGCCTGGCGGAAGCAGGAGATCGCGCGGGCGAAGTCTTCCTGCGCGGCGGCCATGCAGCCGCGGTTGTAGTGATCCGCCGCGCTGCGGCCCTGAATGCCCAGCGACTCCAGCATCTCGGCGCTTTCCTCGGGCTTGAGCGAGTGGATCAGCGTCAGGCCGAAGCAATCCTGCGCCTGCTCGGGGTTCTCGCGCCAGAGCGCCATAAAGCGCCCCACCTCGCGTTCATAACGTTCAATCCCGCGGCGGAGCGAGAAACTGGCGCGCGCTGGCGATCCTTTTGTCATGGCACAACCTCTTCAATCGCGATGATCTGGAGTCCGGGGCCGCGCCGGAAGGGCCGGATGGTAGCGGTATGGGGATTCGAACCCCAGTTTCCGCCGTGAGAGGGCGGCGTCCTGGACCGGGCTAGACGATACCGCCACCGGCCGGAACTAATCCTTGCGGCGCGGGTGGCGCGCGCCCGGACCTTCCGAAAACCAGACAGCCGGGGCGGCGCCTTGCACCCAAGGCGAAACGAGCCTATCTCAAACCCTCGCTTGCCCGGTCAAGTCCATTTCCCGCTTCCGATTTCCCGCTTCCGCGATTTTGGCAGGCGCACAGATTCGGCGCGCGCCGGGAAGAGGCAGGCCATAAAAAAGAGGCAGACCGGGAGGTCTGCCCCCATATCCTTATCTGATGGTGCTCTTTGCTTTGTTTCGCGCTTTACAGCGACCGTTTCGAGGTTTCCATGCCGATCGAATAAAGCACGGAAGGCGTCTGCCCCGTTGAGTTCCAAGAGGTTATCTCGATTGAATAGGAATAGCCAGCCGCCAGGGTTTCATCGGTGAGGTCCCACGTTGAAACAGTCACGCCCGCGCCCGTCCATGTTTGCGTCGCACCCACTTGGGTCCAGGCGGTGTCTGTGGCGGCCTCGTTGCGTTTGAGCAGACGCAGTGTGATTCCGATACTCGTCCCACCGCGCCATTTCGCCCGTAACTGGGTAACGACCGTCCCCGGCAAGCCTCGCACGGGAAACCACGCGCGGACGCCCGACGCCGACGCCGTCAAACATGTCGCGCTTGTGCTCCAGTCATGCGCGCCCGCGCCACCCAGCGCGGTCGTGTATTCCCACGCGTTGTCCGAGTCGTCCACAACCAGGCTTGGCCCGCGCACGACAGCGCCACCCAGGGCACGCACACGAAATTCATCCGCCGCCGCGCTTGAAAAGTCCGCGTCCGTCGAATCCGCCAATACAATCGCGCCCGTGTGATTGGCCTTTGCGCGCCGCCCCAGCGCAATCGCATACGCCCCCGCCGAGGTGCTTGCATAGATGCCCGCCAGGCCGTAATTCTGGCTGACCGTGTTGCCATATCCGCCGAGAACGCTTCCGCCGTATCCGGTCACCACATTGTAATCCCCGCCAAGGATCGAGGATTTTCCGCCGCCTGTGCGATTGTTGGTTCCGCCGCAGATCACGTCGTAATTCGCCGCGGCCACTTGATTCGATACGCTTCGATTTGTCTGAAGGTCGGTGGCGCCGGTTCCGCGCGCGTTTCCGGCCACGCTTCCCGTCACGCCCGTCCCGGTCGATTGAAATCCGGTTGCGGCCAGCACGCGCAGGCCGCCTGCCAGATCGGCGTCTTTTGCCTCTACGCGGTCGGTCGTGTCGTCGGCGAAGACAATCCGCCCCGCCGAAGCGCCCAGCCCCGCGCCGCCATTGTTTGGCAGCAAGAGGAAGTTATTATCCAGAAGCGCGCTGTCCACCGTCAGGGCCGACAGCGTCCCGGCGCCTGACGACGAAATCCGCTCCGCGCCGCCGGTTTTCAGAGAAGCGGCCTCGAACGACGCATCCGTTTTGAGCGCCCCGGCCGCCACGCGCCACAGCGATGCGTCCGCCGCGCCGCCTCCGCCGCCCCAGTCAATACGCGCGGCGCCCGCCACCAATCCGTTGTGAATTCTCAGCACCGGCGCGGGCAACTCCGCGTAATATGCATCCAGCACCGCCCCATCGGCGGGAACGCGCGACACAATCGTCTCGACCGTATGCAGGCTGGCCGGGCTGTTCATATCGACCATTCTCGTTCCCCCGCCGGAAAATGTGAACTGGCTGGGTGGCAATCCCGAGGCGATGCGGTTGCCGGTGAAATCGTAATGCCCGGCCGCGATTGGGTTTTCGATCGGGCTGGCCGACGCGTTCGCCAAGTCAAAAAGGCAGCCGCGGAACGTCACGGCGCCCGTTGTGGCGATGCGCGGGCCAGGGCCGGTTCCTTTTACGACCACGGCGCCGAGTTCAAATTGCAGAGCCGCCTGGTCCGCCACTTGGATCGACTGTCCGGCGCTTGATCCGGCTTTGGTTTGTTCGATCTCGACACCCGTGGCTTCGACGCGCGACGTATTCCGAAGGCAGAATATATCTTTTCCGCCTATTCCCTCCAGGCGGCAGTCCGACACGCGCCCGCTCCCGCTCCAGAAAAGCACCGCCTCGGACATCCCGAGCTGGTTTCCCTCGCCCGAATTGCGAATCGTCAGGCGCGAAATGCCCACCTGCACGGCCCCGTTTCGCACGTTCACAACGCCTTCCGTGCCCGTGGCGGCCGCGACGTGGAAGTTGTTGCGCTCAATCACGCAGGTGGCGCGGTCGATCCCCGCGAGGCTTAAGTATCCGCCTGTGATCTGCACGCCATCCGGCTCGATGTAAGTGCCAGGATATACCAGAACCGTAATAGGGTTGTCTTGCGTTCGCAGTTGCCCGAGGGCCGCCGCAACCGCCGCCGACACCGAATCGAAATCGCCCCCGGATTTGGCAACGGTGATTATGCGGCCTTTGGGTTTTTCCAAACCGCTCAGCCCCGCGCCCGAACCGGTGATCGTTCCTGAAACTGACACGTCGCCCGAAAAGGTCCAGTCCGCAAGGATTTCCTCCTCGCGGTTGCGCGAGAGATAATTCGCCGGCGCAATCCCCTCGATGGACGTGAATCCTTCGATGGCTCCCGAACGGCTGCCCGCCGCGTTGCGCCCGCTGAGCGATCCGGTGCAACGCAATTGCCCAGCAGCCGCCGTCTCCCAGGTGGCGGATGGACCCGAGAGCGCGCGGTTCAATTCAAACGCCTGCGCCGTCGAGTCCCATGAAATCTCCGCGTCTGACGCGCCATCCTCGAACACCAAATCCACCGGCCCAGCCGCTCCGGCCAGCGAGAATTTCGTTTGTCCGGACGCGGATTCCAGCCCGCCGAAAAACCGCCACGCGCCCGAGATGTTTTCATTCCCCGCGCGGTTGGGATGGATTTTCGCATCGGCCACATGCCCGCCGAGCGTTGCGTTTGCGTCCACGTCGGCGGGGATCGGAAGGGCGGCGTTGAAGGCGGATGTGTGCGCCTGCGAGTGGCGGGCCGCCGTCTGATATTGCGGATGATCGTCCGTGGACAAACCCGTGAGTTCGCCGTGCGCGCGCGTGCCTTCGGCCAGTTCATTCAATGTGGTGGGCGTGGTCGCCTCCGCATCGCGAAAAACCATGCGCCCCGCTGTATCGCGCGAGATTTTCACCGCGCCATCGTATATCCCCCCCGTGCCGAACTCCACCTCGCCTGCGCGGATCGCGCTCGCCTCGCGCGGAAACGTGGCCGCAGCGGCGATCGCAGCGGAAACAACCAGCAATCGAGCAATAGAAGTCCTCATGGCTCCTCCTCCTTGGTTGGGCCTTTCCGGGCTGTGCCCGGCGAAATAAATAACTGTTGTCTAATGCAGAGTATTCGACTTCCGCAGGCGGCAATTAGGCGATCGCGGATAATTCCACCAGGCATCCGCGCAGCAGCAATCCTCCCGCTTCACCATCGAACCGCGCGTGGACGCGCCGCTGGTCTGTGGTTAAATCCAGACCTTCCTCGTGCAGTTCGTGGCACGACGCCAATTCTCTTTCTTCCAGGGCGGCATTTTCAGAAATTGAGCCTGCCAGGCTCAGATTACCCTCTTCGTCCAGCGCGGCGGCGACGAACAATTCCTTCGGCGTCCCGGCGGCAAAGCATAGCTGGCGAGTATCCGCGCGCCAGAATACGGGTGAATCTGCTTCCCAGGGCGTCAGGGCATATTCCCTTGCCTCTCCTGCAATTCGCAGATCGCCCAAGACCGTCAGCCGCGCCCGCGCGCGCCCGCCAATCACCCAGAGCAGCGATGCACCCGCGCCGTAAAAATCCAGGCGCGCCTCGCCCCCGGGCGACGTCCAGCAGGTTTGCGCCATCGGCGCCAGACGCAGACGCGCCGCGATTGAGAGTCTGCATTTGCCTTTTTCCATTTCGAGCGCCAGGCGCTCGATTTCCGCCAGGCGTCCGGCCAATCCAAGCGGACCGCCATCGAGCGCGATCACGTCGCCCCGCTCGAAGGCCGCGCAGGCGGGACGGAGCTGCACGTCGGCAAATTCCGCGCCGGATGCGCGCCTTGCCAACACCAGCGACGCCCATCGTTCCGCGCCAATCACTCCGCCGTTGAATTTTTCTCCGACTTCCGGCTCGGCGGCGCGGCCCCACCACTCCGAACGATATGACGCGCGCCGCCGCCCCCATCCTTTTCGAATGGATTCCTCGCTTTCATCGCGCGCCAAGCGCGTGCGCGCTCCATCCGCCCCCGGCGAATCCCAATCCGCGCCAATGATTTCGATGTCGTTGCCGATATCCGCAAGCGGCATCCGCCCCACGCCATCGGCCCGCAAAATCCCTCCCTCGTTAATCCGCGCCTGCGCCTGATCGGGTAGAAGCATCGCAGGAACCTCGCGCACTCGCCAGCGCCGGCCCTCGCGGCAAACAAACAGCCCCGCTTCGAGCGCCATCTCGCGAACCAATTTTTCCACTGGCGCTGGCTCGGAAATTCTTCGCCGCATCGCCACACCGGCCGCATCGAGCGCCGAGTGGGCGGCGGCCCAATCATCCTCATCCAGAGAATCCGCCGCCACTCCGCCCAAATCCGGCGCAACGAGCAATTCCCGCGCCACATCCGCCGGATTCTCGATCAGCTGCCCCTGCGCATCGAACCGCCGTTCGACCGTTGCCTCCAAATCCACTGTGGCGCGATTTGATGTGACGGTATTATATCCAAGCCGCAGCGAAACTTCATAGACGGCCACCTCAGCCGGATCGTAAGTTCCGCCAAATGTGATTTCGATTTCTGGAGCGTCCGGGGCGCCCGGCTCAAAAAAGCCCCATCCGCCATGTTTCCGCGCCAAGCCGCCAAAATCGAATGAGTATAGAGCGGGGGCGACGCCGGTCGAGGCCGTGCTTTCGAGCGCGGCGCGTTTGGGCAAGGCCGCGTAATTCAGCGCATTCGACAATCCCGCCAATTTCGGACGCCACGACACCTCCATCCAAACCTCGCGCAATTCGATGTCGCCGCCCTGCGCGGACCATGCCTCAATGCGCGCCGCTTCCCCTGCCAGAGCCTCGATTGTCCGCCCTTCCGCCGCGGGTATTTCCCATTCGCCGCGACCAAAATCCGTGCCCAACGCAATCGAACCCGCCCGCGCCGGACCACCCTCGGGACGCACAACAAAGGCCAGCGATCCGGGTTGGTCCGTTGTCGAGCGCCCCTCAACGCACATCCATGCGCCCAGCACCTCGATCCCCTCGCCACTAATCGGCAGATGCATCGTGCCAAGCCGCAGCCTTTGCCCTTCGGGCGCTTGCGCGGACCCGATGTAGAGCGCCTTGGACGAAGCCGAGCCGTCGATTGCCTCCTCGGGCTGGGTCCATTCGCTTTCGTTCGCCAGAACCTCGGCCCGCTGAAAGGGAATTGTCACGCGCGCGGGCGGCGCGGCAAAAAGCTCGCGGCTGTCTTCGAGCGGCGGCGGCGAAGCCAGCGCAGACGACAACGCCACCCGAGTGAGATGCTGTTCATCGCGCGGGCGGGGGATGATCCAGAACATTTCGTGTTCGCCCCGGCGGATCGCCACGCGAAGTGTCGATGTGGCGCGCCAGGGCGCATTCGCCCCGATCCTAACATCCACCGCAGCGGCGGCAAATCGCCCATATTTCCTGTCGCCAAGGCGCTTTCCAGGTCCAGCGGCGGTTGCCAGGTTGAGGCCAACGCCGAGGCGCAGCGCCCCTTTCTCATACGTCAGGCATGCGCAGGTGGCGTTCTCGCCGTCGATCGCCAGTTCCGGCGATTGCGCCGTTGTGCCGGCCAGAATATCCAGGCCCGACTCCAGCGAGTTGAGCCGCTTTTCCGAGGAGTCGCTTGACAAATTCACAAGCGCGGGAATCCGCCCCATCCGCGCCAAAGCAAGCGTCCGAACACGCTTTTCGCCCTCTATCCCCTCCTCGATGGCCTGCTCGACATGCTCCCAAGCCGCCGAATCAACCGTCTGGCCTTCCGCGCGAATTTCTTCCAGCGCCCGGCAGCGATGCCCCGCCACAAGCCAAAGCGCGCCGTTGGGCGGCACCTTCCACACAACTGAACCCGTATTGTGCGAACACGCCTCGGGGCGCTTGAGCGGACGAGAAGAGTTGCCAAGCGTCCGCGCCGCCGAATCCACCGCTTCATAGGTGAACACTTCGTCGCCCACCTGCGCCGCGCCGGAAGCCGGCCAGCCATCAAGGCTTTCGAGCACCGCAACGCCGTCTTCGCGTTCCAGGGGCTGGGCCAGACGCGCGTTCGTGTGCAGGTTCCAGGGAGTGAGATTGCAGGCCGCCACCCGCCCGAAAATCAGAGGCGGAACCAGACGCACCGCCGGATCGATTCCTGCCGAACGCAACGTGTCTGGCGCAAAGGGCAAAGGCGCCACTCGTCCTTCCAGTTCCGCTCCGCCCTGCGCCTCGATCCGCGCCGCAAACGCGCCCATCTCCACGCGCGTGACGTCTCCGCGGAAAATCCATACAGGATCCTCGTCCGCCAGAATTCCCGCGTTTCCTTTGGGAATTGGGGCGAATCCAATTTCAATCGGGCGGCCTTCTGGCGGCTCGATGGCGAGCAAAACGCCGATCCCATCCGCCGCCGCGCTGCCAGCCGCGCCCTGCGCATTTCCCCAAGTCACTTCCACCACGGCCTTTTCCGTCCCGAGCGCAGGCTGGCCGGGCGCGCCCTCTGAGCCAAGCGCCAGTTCGCGCACCTGAAGAAGTCCCGGCGCATACGCGGCTGCCCCAACCCGCAGCTCCCGCGTGGCGAGGTATTGCGTTTCGCTCTGCCATTCGAGGCGGACAAGCCACGCAACATCCAACGCCCGGCTCGCAAGCGCTGCTTCCATTGATGCGGACAATGTTTTCATGCGCTCCGGCTCCCTTCCGCGCCCAGGGCAAGGTCGGCGGAGAATGTGGCGAATCCCTCATCGGATTCCTCTTCGCGCCAGGTGGATCCCGCAATCCACGCGCACGCAACGTTGCCCAATTCATCCGCCCATGTAAACGGATCCAGGCCGCCGCGCGTGTTGGCATCGAGCCAGGCGCGGAATGCCTCCACCTCGGCGCGCGCCACCGGGCCGATCCCGAGCGTCGTGGAGCGCCGCGCCGCCGCCTGGCGCACGCACAGGCCCTCGCCCGACAGCGCGCGAAGGAATTCCGTGCCCGCATCAAGAGATTGCGCAAGCGGCGGAAACCGCCCCACCGTCCAGGCGTGATAAGATGCGGGCGACCACAGAACCGAGCCTGCGGGATACGCCTGCCCCGGGGCGCGTTCGCACGTTAGAATTCCCTCGTGATTGGAAACGATTTTGCCAAGGCACCGGTTGGAATTCCCAGACCCGAGCGCGATGAAAAGCGGCGCGCCCTCGGGGAATTCCTCCGCGTCGATTTCGCCTACGTCAAAAGCGGTTTGATCGGCCTCCGTCTCGCCAAAGTCAATGGCGGGGCCGGCATCCTTGAGCGCGGCAATGGGAAGAATCGTCCCTGCGCCTGGGAGCGAGCATTCCCAGGTTTGTTCCCAGGCGGCGCCAGCGATTTTGGCAGAGTTTCCCAGACTGGCCTCAACTGATTCCTCGCCGCGCCAGAGAAACGGTCCGCAGCCGGGTGAAGCCACCCAACCCGATAGCAGCGCGCGGATTTGCCCGGCGATGGCCCAGATTCCTTCGTCCGGAGCGGATTCCCGTCCCCGCCAGCACGCCGCGTCGGCCTGCCCGCCTGCCGACACAATCCGCACACCCCATCGCGACCAGCCCCCCATTTGCCCCGCCCCAGGCGATGGAGCGCGGCGTCCGAGCGGACGGATCAAGATCGCCGGTGACCCGGAAGGAATTCCCTCCGGATGCGCCGATCCGCGGCGCGCATCATGCAGGGTCGCAATCACGCGCGCAGGACCGCCCTGGCGAACATGCAGTTCTTCCAATGCGCCAAGCAGGGCGGATTCCATATCTGTTATGGTTGGGCAGGGCATGGCCATTTCCTCCGATAAACTCAGCAATGCAAAGAATGGGACGTATGGGACCGATGAGACCGATGAGACCAATGGGACCAATGAGATCGATGACTCACCTTGGATTATTCAAAAAACTTCATGGGGTTGCTGTCCCATACGTCTCATGTGTCTCATAGGTCTCATCGGTCCCATAGGTCTCATACGTCCCATATTTTCCGCGTAATCCCCATTCTCCGGTTACATATTCTTCAGCGTGGAAGGGCGGGTGGCCTTATCGCGCGTGCGGCGATTGCTCGCGGGAAGAGCACTAGGAGTCACGCCAGCCAGCGCTATGTCGCCGCTGGCGAGCAGCCTCAGCAGGGCGCGCGACCTTTCGGCTTCGACCGCGTGCGCGGCGGAAGGCGTTTCGCGCCGGCGGCGGAACAAAGCATCCGCCGCGAGCGACGCGCATAGTCCCCGAATCAGATCGGGCACGGGCGAAAACGGAACCGCATAGCGTCCGGCCAGCGCCGCGTCGATTTCCGCCGAGGCATCCGTGGCCGCCGCCTCGATCACGCCCGCATCCACCGCGCCATCGCCATCATCATCGGCCAGCGCGACCAGAGTTGCTTCATCCACTCGCGCAAGAAGATCGTCCAAAGAGCAATACATTGTTGTGATTCTCCTTATCTCGATTGGCCTTTATCCGCAGATTGCTTTTCCCGCGAGGCGGGCCGCGAAGCAATTTTCGCCAAATAACGAAAAGGGAGGAGCTTCGCGGCCTCGCATCGCAGTTTGGCACGGCGCAGTGTTTCGCGATCGGCTGCGCTTCACAGAAAAGCCCGGTGCGGGCGGGTTCTTTCGTCAGCGGCTCAGCTCACCGCGCTTTGCCACAGATACCCCGCGCCGGAGGCGATGATCTTCTGGTCGTAATACTTCTGGACGCGGATCATGTCGGCCTTGCGGCGCTCTTCGCGCCAGGCCTCGACCACGCGCCCGCCGAGCGATCCAGGCGCCAGCGACCACACGAAAGTGCAGGCGAGAGCGACGGTTTTCAGTCCGGGGCGCGGCGGCGTGTAGCACAGCATCGCGTCCTTGCCCCAGACGTAATCGAGATTAGCTGTCTGCCCGCGCGCGGCGGTGTTCTTGAAAGCGCGCCCGACAACCACGCGCTCGACGTCGAACAGCCGCGCCAGTTCCTCGGGGCCGACGATGCCGAACTGGACGTATTTCACGCGGTCCGTGACCTTCGGGTTGTTGCGCACGGCCTGATACACCGGATACGACAGCAGCAGCGTGTTCGGCATAACGCCGGCGGCCTCCTGAATGGCCGTGCGGCCGAGTTCCACCGCGGCCACGGGATCGACATCCTCATCGTCCCAGCGGTCGCCCGCGGCGGAATAGGTCAGGCCCGGAACCGCTCCCGAGGCGCGCAACACAGACGCCAGCGCGATTTCCTCGTTCAGCAGGATTTTTTCCGTCAGGAATTCCGTGCGGTCCATTTCGGGCTGGATCGCCGGATCGGCATTCTCGCGCTCCTCGTCGGGGATGACGGATTCGAGCGCATGTCCGGCGCAGAAATAGGCGTCGGACGACAACGAGAAATTGACCTCATCGGCTTCGGTTCCCGGCGCGCGGAGGTCTTTTTGCGCGCGCAGAGATTCGCGTTCGGAATCGACGATGTAGTAGCGATCGCTCTGGCGGCGCACCGCCACGGCAGGCGCGATGAGTTCCGCCGCGAAGGCGGGGTTGCGGTAAGCGACGCTGAGATTCGTCAGCGCCGTATCGATGTGCACCTGGGAAGGCGTTGGCATGTGAGGTTCTCCTTATATTATGATATTGGAATGTTATCGTGACTTGGGCATCCTGCCCAAGGTCTCTGGTGGCTTGGGCGTCTCGCCCAAGAATCTTTCCGCGCTCAGGGCGTGAGCAGGACGTCGATCAGGTCGCCCGGCGCGCGCGCGGCTTCCTCGGCAATGCCAAGGATATTCAGCGAATTTCCGCCGCCTGCGAGCATGGCGGTTTGGTCCGCGACGGCCGCCGCGCCAGTGCTGGTGGATTCGTTCGCGGCTGTGACAAGCAGTTTGGCGGTGGCGTGGGCGTTGATGGCGGCAATGACTTCCGCCGCCGTGCTCGTTGCCGCGCCGCCCGCGTTCGTGGCCGAATTGATCGTGATCGTCGTGCCCGAAACTGAGATCGAAAAGGCCGTGCTGTTGCCCGAGACGACGATGTCAATGACGATGGCGTTGCCCGCAGCGGAGTATTCGCGCGCGGTCCAGCGGATGGCGTTGTTGCTGCCCACTGTGCCCGTGGCGGCGGTGGCGCGCGAGGCGGCCTTGATGCGACCATCCGTTCCGGAGACCACGACGCGGCTCCCAGCGGCGATGGCTTCCGACGCCTCGACGAGGGCTTTGCCCAGGCGGCGCACCGGCACGGGGAATTGGTAATCGGCCTCATCGAGCGTCACGCCGAGCGCGCCATCCGCATGGGCCGCGTCGGGGTAGGCGCATTGCCAGGGCTGCGCGCCGCGAACCACAACGCGGTGCGAAGAAACGCCATCGGCTTCCGAGACGTCGAAGGTGGTGTCGAGGACATGAACAGGCATGAGAATCTCCTTTCGCGACGGGGAGAACGGCCGCTGCATCGCCGCATGGGGAGGCAAGGCGCGCCCTGCCGGCGCGTGAGAAATGGATGATTACGGATAAGAATTCCGTAATGTATTGAAACTAAAACTGGATGATGTCCGCGCGGGATTCTTCGCGGGCGGCGGCGCCAAGCGCCTCGGCGTAGGTGGCGCCCGGGCGCTCGTTCATGAATTGGATCGCGCGCCGGTGGAGGCCGGTCGAATGCGGACAGATTTCGGCGCGGGGCGAAGGACGCGGAATCCCGAATTCGCTGTTGGGCTCAAGATTATCGGCTCGCGCGGGATGTGCCGCGGACCCGTCCGCTTCCCGCCCGGCCCAATCTGCCTCCGCGATCGATGCAAAGTGAATCTGCTCGGGAAGCGATTCGAGAAATGTGAGGAACCACTCCGCCGCCGCGCCTCCGCCATGCGGCAGAAGCGATTCCGCAAACGCGGCCAGTCCGGCCTTTTCCCACGCTGGGAGAAGGCGTCCCGAGCGCTTGAGCGCCGCCAGGCGTTCGCGAAGCGCGGACACGGCAGTCGAGTCAGGCGACTCAGGCAAGGCAGGCGCGGCAGGCGCGTCGGACAAGTCGGACAATTCGGACTGTTCCGGCTCTATGGCGGCTGGTTTTTCCTCCAAGGGCTGCGATTCCGCGTGAAGCGGCAATTGCGCGGGAAGCGGCGGCGGCGGCGGTTGCGGCATCGGCGCGGACTCGGAGAAAAATGGCGCGCCGAGGTCTTTGATTTCCGGCGAGGCCGCGCCAAGGAACGATACGGCTTTCAGATACGGCAGCCGTTCTGAGCCGAAGTCGCGGTAGAGCTCCACGCTGCACTTGCGATACGCGCCTTCGCGCAGCCGTTCGACGAAACCCGGGCTGAGTTTCCACAGCGTTGCCACCAAGCGGTTGCCGAGCCGCCGCAGACGTTTCACCCAACCATGAGCCGGCCCATCCTGCGCGTGATCGAGCGTGACGGGCGCCTCGTGGCGGCTCGGATCATAGCCGTCCGCGATGGCGTCGAGATCGGATTCGCCATAGCGTCCTTTGGGTCCGAAATCGCCCGCGCGGAACACCTCGACATCGAGTTCGATGTTTGGGTCTTTCATGCTTTCCCTCCT
Organism: uncultured Candidatus Sumerlaeota bacterium; assembly: GCA_964446285.1. GTDB lineage: Bacteria > Sumerlaeota > Sumerlaeia > SLMS01 > CAYUNT01 > CAYUNT01. The sequence continues at coordinate 16,392 of CAYUNT010000078.1, forward strand.
TTCTGAAGATTCTGAATTCGATGGGCGGGAGGGCGATGGCGCGCGATGCCTTGGCGCCCTAGCCGCATCTGTGGTCCATAGAAAACAAAAAGCGAAACAAGTCAAGTCGCGCAGAAACACAACTGTCATCACCAGTCGCAAAATCGACATGGCGGGTCTGCGCACAATACCCCCCAAAGCCCTGCAGAAGCCCTTGCCAGATCATCCCGGAAATGGGACCGATGGGACCTATTGGACCAATGGGACCTGTGGGACGTTTGCCAATGACCACACGCGTAATTTTACAATCGGCTGGGTATCTGTCCCATTTGTCTCATTTGTCCCATAGGTCTCATACGACCCATAATTGCGCCAAACAGGCGGGTTCTGCGCCTTGCACAAAACCGCCGGTTGGAAAAGCCACGCGGGGGAATTATTGATTTTCTATGGGAAGATCGAACGTAATGAAATCTGCGTCCCAGCTTGATTTTTCGCCGCCCGGCCCCCTGCCGCGAAGGCGCGCCTGGGCCTCGCCAGAAGGAACGCGGGCCTGCACGCGAATGGGAAGCATCGCGGAGTCGAGTTCGATGAGCACATATCCGGCGCGCTTGCGCGGATAGCGCGAAGCAAGCCCTGCGGAACCGGAATTAACGCAGAGCGTATCTGGGGTTTCGCGCGGACGGAAAGCCCAGCGGATGTGTTTGTGTCCGTGCAGATACAAAACTGGCTTGTGGCGCGCGACAAGTTCGGCTAGCCGCCCGGCGCCCTGCAGCGCATGGCCGCGCGCCATTCGAATGCCTTCCGGCGCGGCATACGGATAATGACCAACCAGCACGACGCGGCGTCCGGCGCGGGCGTGGCGTTCCAACTCGATTTCCAGCGATTCCGCCAGCGGCTCAGTGAATTTCCCCCGGGACGAAATCAGCCGCGGCACCGACACATCAAATCCAACGACGGCAAGTTTTCCCGCATTTTTTCCCGCATCGAATGTGATAGAGCGGACCGGGCGGCGTTCATCGGCGAAACGCCCCGCCGGAAAAGCGCGCTCGAAATGTTCGCGCCGCACCGTGGCAGGCGTATAGCGGTCGTGGTTGCCGGGCAAAAGAAAAAACCGTTCGCCGCGAGCGCGAATGAGCGGCAGGAAAAGATCGCGCACAGCCGCAAATTCCGCTGGATGCGCCGTCGTGGTGAGGTCGCCGCTGAAAATCACAAGATCAGCCGCCGCCTCGCGCGAGACCGATTCGACCACGGCGCGCCCCAGCGCCTCGGGAAAACACCGCCCCCGCCGCAAAATCAAATTGGCGACGCCAAGCCAGCGCTTGAGGTGCGGATCGGACCAGTCGAACCGCGCGCGCCAGACGTGAAGATCGCTGAAGTGGAGAAGGAGCATGGGGAAGAGTCGGGAGTTGTGGGTTGTGAGTGAGGAAGTGAGCAGGGGACAGTGAAGAAGTGATCAGTGGGCAGTGAACAACAAGCAGCGAAACTGATGTTTATATCTGTTTTGACAGGCGGACGGGCCAAAGAGGGCCTGCCCATACCCATCACCATAGTCTGTCGGGGCGGGGCGTTCAAGCTCCAGGTGGCATTAATCTGATCCATGGCAGAACCCGTTCAAAGTTGCATGGGTTGAATAGGGACCCATATAATTTATCATTCGCCTCGCGATTTATCGCGAGGTCACTAAAAGAGCAAACTCTCAAAAACCGTTTCAACGGTTTGCACTTCTCGCGAGATAGAAACCATTGAAATGGTTTTTTCCATAAATCCGCTAGTCAATACCTCGCGGTAAATCGCGAGGCGAATGATAGAAACGCCAGTTCACAGGTCTGCCGCCGCGCTTTGCACAGTCCCTTTGCGTGCTCGACCGCAAATTCATCCCGCATCCGCCCCTTCCGCCCGCCTTGCCAAATTTGTAAAATCTTATGCGCCATCGGCCGCCGTCCGCTCCAAACCTTGACACCTTTTGTTCCCGAGGCGACACTCTATCGCTCGCGCCAAGAGAAGGCGCGCTCGAACGGAGCCAGGCGAACAGAACCCGCGGCACACGCCCGCAGGATTGCATCCGAATGCCATTCCGCTTTGATTCGGATAAAGAATCCGCTTATGCCATGACCCAAGCGGCCCGGAAAGCGCCGCGTATTTATTCCGTTTCCGGAAACTCCTCCTGATGGAAGTCCCTCTTCGATCCACCTATAAGAAAATTCGCCCTTTTGCCATTTACCTCAAGCCCTATCGCGCCTGGTTGTGGGTTGCGCTGGTGTGCCTCGTTCTTGGCGGTTTGCTTGCGCCGTTCAGCATTGCCATGCTCTTGCCGACGATCCAGGTGATCATGATTTCGCAGGCGCAAACAAGCAAAGAACAGGCGGGCCAGGCAAAAGCGAGCCACTCTCCGATCGGAATGGACGCCGCCTTTTCCCCGACGCCCGCGCCCACACCCGCCCCAACCCCA
>CAYUNT010000079.1:0-18655 GCA_964446285.1 uncultured Candidatus Sumerlaeota bacterium
GCGGCCCGCGGGGCCCCCCCCCACCGCCTCCCGGGGCCGGCCCGGGGGCGGGGGGGGACTCAATAAGCCTGGCGGCCCGGGGGGCATCATGGATGGTGGCCCGGAAACTGGCATCTGCCCCGGCGCGGCGGGGGAGTAGCCAGCAACAGGAACATGAAAGTCGCGGGCTTGCGGCGCCTGCGGCCTGGGGGGCAGAAATGATCCGGATGCCGATGCGGCTGGGGATTGAGAGGATTGAGGGGAATGAGAAGGATAAATTCCAGTAGCCGCCATCAAGGGAGAGGACGGAGGCGCGGGGGCACCCGCGGGCGCCGCCGCGGGGGGACAAAACGCCGCAAGAGGTGAAGCCGCAGGTGCAGCAGGCGCGGCAGGCGCGGGAGGAGGTGGTAGTGGAGGAGGGGGCGCGGGAGCGGCAATGGGAGTTTCCATGCCGGGCATCGCTTCCAGGCTGATAACGCTCATATCCGCCGCCGTCTGGGGGCGCGCCGACATCTCCGGAACAGGCGGCGCTTGCCTTTTGGGGGCGATCATTGCGCTGCTGAAAGGATCGCCCGAGGCGGCGGGCCGTGCTGGATACGCCGCCATTGGCGCAGGCGCGGCGGGCCGCATGGGAGGGGGCGGCGCAGCAGGCGCAGGCCGGGGCACCGGAGGGGCAGCTTGCGGCGGCCTGGGAGGACCGAAATTCGTAGAGGAAGGCGGCAGGGCAATCGAGCCAATGGGAAGCGAAGGCGGCGGCGGCAAATTGACCATTGGCATCTGCGATTGATCCGGCGGCGGCTCGTATTCGGCGGGCGGACCCGCCCCCAGCGCGGAAAGCTGAATCTGATCTATCATTTGCTGCGCTTCGGCCTTTTGCGGGGGCGAGGGATCGCTCGCCAGAAATTCACGCAAAAGGCGCAGCGCAAGCTGCCTGCGCTCGGGAATCTGGCTCCAAAGCCGCGCCAATTCCAATCGCGCGGGCAGGGCTACCGGCGCATCCGGATAGCGCTGCACCAGGACTTCGAGCGCCGATTGCGCCTCGGCCATTTGGCCGCTTTTCAAAAAGGCGCGGCACAGGTCGTATTGCACGCCGGCGGGGAAGGAAAACTTCGCATCTTGTTGATGCAGTATATTCCACAAAGGCGCAGCGGCCATGCCATCCCCGGCGAATATGGCCCGCTGAAGGTCTTGCTTGGCCTTGCGAGAATCCTTGGCCGCGGTTGATCCGCTTGATCCCGAACCTGAGGCGCCTGTCGGTTGCATGGCCGCCATCCGATTCGCCCTTCCCCGTAGGCGTTGAGTAAGTTGATACTGCTTTGTGTATATGCCGCCCTGAGGGCGCGCCAAACCACATGAAGCGGATGCGCATAGGCGCGCGAACACGCTTCATCCCCTTTTCGCTCTGCCACACTAACCGCGCGGGCGGCAAAGAGACAACCCCAAACCGCACGTCCATAGTTCAACGACTATCTTTACGGATTCCTGGCGGTCAAGAGCACCACAGATTGCGATATTTGCTTCATTCAGATCAGGGAGCAACCCCGTTCGCCTGATGACCCGGGCCGGAATGGCCGGAATACGCCAGAGGAGTGGGCGTTCCGGGAGAGGTGAGGTTCAAGGTCATCGAAGAATGCACGCGCTCAAGCACGGGCTGGCTGGCGGATTCGCTCAGGCGCAGGAACGGGCGCGGATACAAACCGATCCAAAACGCGACGCCAATCAGCGCGACCAGTTGAACGATTTCGCGCAGATTCAAATCTTCCAGGCGGCGATTTTTCGCATTGGTCACCTTGCCGAAGAACACTTTCTGGACCATCACCAGCAAATACACGGCTCCGAGGATGACGCCCAGCCCGGCCAGCGCCGCCACAGGCCAGGTGAAACTCACGTTCGAAGCATCGAGCGGCAGAAACGCCCGGCTCTTCATCGAACCGAGCATGATCAGAAATTCGCCCACAAATCCGTTCAGGCCCGGCAGCCCGGCCGAAGACAACACAACGACCATCGTCAGCGCCGCATACACCGGCAGAGTTTTCGCCAATCCGCCGAATTCCGCCATTTCGCGCGTGTGGCGGCGTTCGTAAATCATGCCTACGGCGAGGAACAGCGCGCCGGTCGAAATGCCGTGATTCACCATTTGCAGGATTGCGCCGCTCATGCCCTGCGCCGTGAATGTGAAAATGCCGAGCATGATGAATCCCATGTGGCTCACGGACGAATACGCAACGAGGCGTTTCATGTCCGTTTGCGCCAGCGCCGTCAGCGCCCCGTAGATAATCGCCACAATCGCCAGCCACGTAATGAGCGGCGCAAAGGCCGCCGCTGCGTCCGGAAACAGCGGCAGGCAGAACCGCAAAATGCCGTAAGCGCCCGTTTTCAGCAAGGTTCCGGCCAGAATGACCGATCCCGCCGTCGGGGCTTCGGTGTGCGCGTCGGGCAGCCAGGTGTGGAATGGGAACATCGGCACCTTAATGGCGAACGCGAGGAAAAATCCCAGGAAGGGCCAGAATTGCAGATGCGGCGCAAGGAGTGTGCGCGCGCGAATCGCCGGATTGTAGAGAAGCGCCTCGTAGGAGAAGGTGTTCAGCCCCTGTCCGCGCGCCGAGAAATACAGATACAGAATCGCCAGCAGCATCAGCACCGATCCGGCCAGCGTATAGAGCACGAACTTCATCGTCGCATAGACGCGATTGCCCGATCCCCAGATTCCGATGAGGAAATAGAGCGGGATCAGCATGATTTCCCAGAAGATATAAAACAAAACCAAGTCGAGGGCGAGGAATGTGCCGAGGATGCCCGTCTGTAGGAGGAGCAGGAAGAAGTAATAGAGATGTTCGCGGTCGTTGATGGCGCGCCAGGAGCACAACACAGCGGGAATGCCGAGGAACGTGGCTAGCAGGACCATAAGGAGGCTGAGATGATCCGCGCCGACAGTGTAGCTCAGGCCCCACTCGGGAATCCAGGGGATGTGCTCGCGCAATTGGAAGGGCGACGTGGCTTTCATCAAGCCGTCGAAGAGGACGACAGGGCGCGCCTCGCAGGCCCACGAGAAGTTATGGAGCGCGGCAAGGGCGAGTGCGAAATCCGCCGCCACAACGAGCAGGGCAACGAATTTAGCAAGCCAGGCTCTTTGCGCGCCCAGCGCCAGAATCACCAGCGCGCCAACCAGCGGAATGAGAATCAAAGCGGAAAGCATTCGTTCATTATCTCCTGAATCAGGCTCCGGAAATGGATCGTTTTGGCAGATGTGGCGCTGGACAGGCGGCTCGCCTTTGTCTGCGCCCTATTCTTTTTCCTCTTTTAGCAATTGGCGGATAATAGGCTCCACAGCGGGAATTTCCTGGCGAATCACCGCCCATATAATGTCCAGATCGATGCCAAAATACTCATGGATTAGCTTGTCTCTCATCCCCGCCATATACTTCCAGGGCACGTCCGGATAACGAGTCTTGATGTCTTGTGAAATCCTTTTCGAAGCTTCTCCGATAACCTCAAGGCTGCGAACCACTGCATTAATGGTCTTTTTGTCCTGCCGAAACTCTTCCCAAGTCATGCCCTTGGTAAAGTCGGCGATTTCGTCAACTGCCGACACAATGTCTTCAATATAATCGCGACTCTCCCTCTTCATATCATAATAACCTCATCGAGAATGTGGCGGCCGATATGAGGTTTAAGGGCCTTTCGCGTAACCAGGTCCACTTTTGCTCCCAGCAGACCTCCCAGATGTTCTTCCAATTTTAGAAACTCGAAAAAGCCAACGGAGCGGTTAAATTCGACTAGCAAATCCACATCGCTTTGCGCGTTCTGTTCTCCGCGCGCATAGGATCCAAACAACCCAATGGATTGGACTCCCCAATTCACACGCAAGTCATCCTTTTGCTCTCGCAGGATGCCCTGAACTCTTGCCGTGGAAAGGAGATTCATACTCTCAAGTAACCTGGATGTGTTCTAGTCGGATGCTTGCCTATTCAAAAAAGAAATGGCTATTTCATCCCCAGCACAAAATAGAGCAGGCACATTACGACGCCGAGCAGCATCGCCAGGGCGTATGCCTGCACCTGGCCCGATTGCAGGCGGCGCAGTCCGAGGCTGAATCCGCGGCACAGCCGCGCCAGGCCATGCAGGAATCCGTCGATGAGCGAGCGGTCAAACGTCAGCGCCGCGCTCGCAAATCGCCAGGTTCCTTTTACAAACGCCGAATTATAGATGTCATCCCACCACCAGCGATTGGCCGAAAGCTGGTAGAGCGGCCCGAGCGCGCGCGCCATCGAACGGGCGCGCTCCGAGATGCCCGATCCGTAGAATATCCAGGCGATGGCCAGTCCGATGATCGCCACTGCCGCCGAGAAAAGCGCGAGGCCAACTTCGAGGCCGTGGCTTGCCGAATGCCCCGCCTTATGCGCCGCCGCAACCGCCGCGGAATGAGCGGCCGCCGCCCCCGCCGCCGTTGCCGGATGTTCGCCCGCGCCCGCAGCCATCTCAGCGCCGCCGCCCCCGCCCGTGATTCCGCGCGCTTCGAGCAGCCGCAGTCCGCGATCTGTCACAGGCGAAAGGAAGTGATGGAAACGCGCGCTGCCGCCAAACGCCTCGGGGACGTTCAGGAAGCCGGCCACGAGCGAAAAGAACCCGAGCACGATCAGAACCCACGTCATCACGCGCGGCGATTCGCTGATGTGTTCGCGCACGTGCGGATCGGTGCGGTCGTCGCCGTGGAACGCCAAAAACAGCGACCGCCCCATGTATATTGCCGTGAATAGCGCCGCCACCGCGCCGATGCCCCAAAGCGTTTTCCCCAGGGCGCCGAAACCCGGCAGCGCGCCCTCGAACGCCTTGAATAAAATTTCGTCCTTCGAGAAAAATCCCGCCGTGAGCGGGAATCCAGCGATGGCCAGCGTCGCCGCCGCGTAAGCGATCCACGTCAGCGGCATCCGTTTGCGCAGTGCGCCCATGCGGAACAAATCCTCCTCATGGTGCAGCGCGTGGATAATCGAACCGGCCGCGAGGAAGAGGCAGCCCTTGAAGAAGGCGTGCGTAAAGACGTGGAAGATGCCTGCCGCGAACGCCCCAACCCCGAGGCCCATAAACATATATCCGAGTTGCGAAACCGTCGAATAGGCCAGCACCTTTTTGATGCCGCGTTGCGTAAGTCCGATTGAGGCAGCCACAAACGCCGTCAGCGCCCCGACAATCGCCACAACGGCCATCGTCTCGGGCGCGAGCATATAGAGCACATTGCAGCGCGCGACCATATATACGCCCGCCGTTACCATCGTCGCCGCGTGGATGAGCGCCGACACCGGCGTTGGGCCGGCCATGGCGTCTGGCAGCCAGATAAACAGCGGAATCTGCGCGCTTTTGCCTGTTGCGCCGATGAACAGCAACAGCGTGATCGCCGTCACTACCCAGCCGCCGTAAGGGAAAAGCCCGCCCGATTCCGCCCGCGCGAACACGTCTTCAAACCGCAGCGTGCCGCAGTGCCACCAGATCATGAACATGCCGAGCAAAAACGCCCAGTCGCCCACGCGGTTGACCACAAACGCCTTTTTTCCCGCGTCCGCGCACGTGATTTGTTCGAACGGGCGGTCGAAATAATACCCAATCAGCAAATACGAGCACAACCCGACGCCTTCCCATCCGACAAACATCAGCGGGAAATTATCCGCAAGCACTAGCGTGAACATCGCCCCGGCGAACAGCGACAAATACGCGAAAAACCGGTGGTATCCCGGATCGGGTTGGAACGCGCCCGCGCGTTCGTAACCGGTGAATCCATGCGCGTCGGCAAAATCCTCTTCGTCATGCCCACCGTGTTTAGCGTCATGGTCATCGCCATGCCCCGCGCCGTGCCCGTGCCCGCCCGCGAATACCTTTTCCTTCATATAACCGGTTGCGTATATGAACACGAGCGAGCCGACCAGCGAGACGATAATGAGCATCACGGCCGTGAGTTGATCGACGCGCAAGGCCACATTCGCCTCGAAGCCTCCGACGCTGATCCACTGCCAAAGAGGAACCGTTTGCCCGGTCCAGGCCGCCGCCGCGCCCGCCTCTGGCGCGCCGTGGCCCGCCGCGCCGCCCGCGCCGAACGTGTGTCCGATCACCTCGCCAAGAATGATCAGACTGACCGCCAGCGCGCCGAGCATCGACGCCACCGCGATCCGTCCCGACCATAGGCGCAGTTTCCGGCCAAAGAGGCCGTTGATTAGAGCCGCCGCGAACGGCAGCAGGGGAATGAGCCAGACCCGGTCAATCATGGATCGTTTCTATCATCCGTCGCATTCGGAATGGCCCTCGTCCGGCCCGCGCGCCGCGCAAATCACGAACACGCGCACGCTCGCGAATTGCCTTACAGGACGAGGAAAATCATCGGCGCAAGGCCGAACAAAAACACCAGCGCGGAGGTCAGCCCGAGCGCAAACGCGCCCCCGCCCGAAATCCTTGCAAGCAATCCCTTGGGCACTTCCCCCTCGGATTCTTCCATATACATGAGCACGACCACGCGCAGGTAATAAAACGCCGAAACCACGCTCGCCAGCACGGCCACAATGGCCAAGCCGATCAGGCCCGTGTCGATGGCCGACTGGAACACATACAGTTTGCCTGCAAATCCAACTGTGGGGGGGATGCCCGTCAGCGAGACCATCGCCAGCGCCATCGCCGCCGCCAATCCGCCGCGCTTGCGCGCCAAACCCCGCCAGCGTTCCATCGGGATTTCCGCATCGGGTCCAATCGCCGCGATCACGCCAAAGGCCACGACATTCATTAGCACGTAGGCGAGCAAATAGACCAGGATCGCCTGCCGGATCGCCGCCACCTGCACGGCGTCATTCGCCCAAGCCAGCGCCGCCACCGCCACCATCATGTAGCCGCCATGCGCCACGGATGAATACGCAAGCATTCTCTTCAAATCGCGCTGCACAAGCGCCGCCAGATTGCCCCAGACGGCCGACACCGCCGCGAGCGACCACAGCACCGGCCCCAGCGCCTCGCGGAACATTGCCCACGGCGCAAGCGCCTCGAAAATCCGCACGGCCGCAATGAATCCCGCTACCTTCGACGCTGTGGCGATGAACAGCGTCACTGGCGCGGGCGCGCCTTCATACACGTCCGGCGCCCACATGTGGAATGGCGCAAGCGATAGCTTGAACGCAAGTCCCGCCGCGATCATCACCGCCCCGATAAACACATACAACGCGTTCACCTCTTCAATGCCGCCGCCCATTGCCGGTCGATACCCGCGCGCCACGCGCTCGGCAATCAGGTGCAGGTGCGTCGTCCCGGTTGCGCCAAACAGAAACGCTGTCCCAAACACGAAAAACGCCCCCGCCACCGAGCCAAGAACAAAGTATTTGAATCCGGCTTCGAGCGCGCGCGGGTCTCGGCGGTCGATCCCTGCCATCACGTAAAGGCACAGCGAGAGGATTTCAATGCAGAGGAAGATCGTCAGAAGTTCCTGGCTCATCGCCAGCAACACCATGCCAAACACCGCGAACAAAAGCAGGCCGGCATATTCGCCCGAGGCGATGCGCCGCCCTTCGATCATCGGCCGCGAGACGAGCAGCACGGCCAGCGCCGCAAACAGAACTAGCAGCCCGCCCAAAACGGCCATGCGGTCGTTCACGAGCATATCGAGGAAGAACCGCCCCGACGGCGGCAGCCATCCGCACACAAGCGCCGCGCCCGTGGCCAGAAGCCCCGCCACGCTCACTCCAAACACCCATCCGCAGCGTTTGGGCGCAAAGCAGTCGATCATCAATACGGCAAACGCCGCCAGGAGCGGCAAACTCAGAGGCAGCCACTCGCCAACGGCGACACTGGGAACGCTGAAGGACATAGAACCGGACCTCTTCGGGAACCTGACCTCTTGGAAGTGCGGCGGTGGGGGAGCGCGGCGTTATCGCATGCGTCCGCTCCGCCGGAAGAAACGAATTTACCCTTGGAGCGACGTCATTTCATCCACCTGGATCGAGCGGCGCGCGCGGAAGATGCCGATGAATATCGCCAGCCCGACGCCCGACTCGGCCGCCGCGATTGTCATCACGAGCAGCACGAGAATTCCGCCCTCGATCAGCCCCATCGAGCGTGCGAACGACGCAAACACCAGATTGGCCGCGTTGAGCATCAGTTCGACGCACATAAAGACGGATATTGCGTTGCGCTTCCACAACAAACCCACAAGGCCGATGGCGAAAATCGCCGCCGCGACCGCTAGGTTGATCTCGAGATAATTTGCCGGTGCGATCATTGTATTAATCCTTATCCTTTGGCCGCGATCTTCTCCGCGGACCCCGCGCCCTCGGCGGTTTCTTTTTGGGATTCCTCGGGCAGACGGCGTGCCATAATCAGCGCCCCGACCATCGCCACCAGCAAGAGCACGGCCGTCAGTTCAAACGGCAACAGCCAGTCAGTCAGCATCAAGCGCGCGATAGCCGCCACACTAAAATTCACGCCGCGCGACGCCAATCCGCCTCCGGAAGGCGTTCCCACCACCGTGGCAAACTGATACGCCCCCACGCCCACCACAAAGAAGAACACCAGCGCCAAAACCCCGCCCCAGAACCGAATCCGCCGCAGGGTCCAGGCCGCTTCCTCGCGCTGGCGCATGTTCAAGAGCATGATGACGAACAAAAACAGCACCATGATTGCCCCGGCATAAACGATCAGTTGGATCATGGCGATGAATTCCTGGCGCATGAGCAAAAACAATCCCGCGAGCGCGATCATTACGCCCACGAGCGACATGGCCGAATGCACCGTGTCGCGCGTGAACACGACCATCGCCGCGCCCAGCACTGCCACAAAGGCCAGGAATAGATAGGCGAGAGTTACAAGGTCCATGGATCCGCCAATGCCTCCGCATCGCTTTCCGGTGTGATGTGCGAAATATATGCATCGTTCTCATGCGGGTCTCCGAACCCCTTTTCGGGCGGATCGAGCATGACTTTTTTATCTATGATCAACTTCTCGCGGGCGTCTTGGGCCAATTCATAGATCGGTCCCAGGACGATGGCGTCTTCGGGGCAGGCTTCTTCGCAGTATCCGCAGAAGATGCAGCGCAGCAGGTAAATCTCATACACTCGCGCATAGCGTTCTCCCGCCGAAACCGGGTGCTCGGGGTCGTTTTCCGCCGGCTCGATGTAGATCGCCTCGCTTGGGCAGGCGGCGGCGCACAATTCGCATCCTACGCAGCGCTCCAGGCCGTTGGCATAACGCTGCAAACGATGCCGTCCGCGGAAAAACGGCGGTTGCTCGCGCTTTTCCTCAGGATACTCGACCGTGAATCGCGGTTTGAAGACGTGCTTGACGGCGACCGCGGCGCCTTTCGCGAACTCGATAATCATGGGACGTTTTCTCCTGAACGGGGTTTAGTGTCCGTCTCAGGCAGCCTCCCTTGCGTAGTAACGATAACGCGAGCGCAGCTGGCTTTTGCGAACGCGCGACAAAATCTGGTCCAAAATCACCAAAATCGCCATGCCCGCCACAAAATGCACCCAGCGGTTTGTGACGCCCAGCCCGAGCAGCACGCTCGTCAGCGCGAAATTCGCCAGCCCGAGCGGCAGCATGACCTTCCAGCCGAAGTTCATCAACTGGTCGTAACGAAGCCGCGGCAAGAAGCCGCGCACCACAATGAACAACGTCAGAAACCCGATGATTTTCGCAAACAAAACCGCCGGCCCGAGCAGGTAGCTCACCCACGACGGCGCGCCCGCCCATACAACCGATAACGGCGCAACGCCTGTGAATCCGCCCAGAAACAGCGTGCAGGCCATCGCGGAAAACACGATCATGTTGATGTATTCCGAGAGGAAAAACAGCGCGAACTTCATCGACGAGTATTCCGTGTGGTAGCCGCCCGTCAGTTCGCTTTCCGCCTCGGGCAGGTCGAACGGCAGGCGATTGGTTTCGGCGAATCCGCCAATCAGGAACAGCACAAAACCAATGGGCTGATACCACACGAACCAGTTCAAAATCCCGCCCTGTTGCTGGCGGATGATTTCATAAAGGTTGAGGCTTCCGGCGAGGAGCAAGACGCCTGCAATAGCCAGACCCACGGTGATTTCATACGAAATCATCTGTGCCGACGCGCGCAATCCGCCGAGGAGCGACCATTTATTATCGGAGGACCAACCGGCGAGCGTAATTCCATAGACGCTGAGCGAGCTGATCGCGAACACGAAGAAAATGCCGACATTCAGATTGGTCACAGCCAGGGGAATCGCCACGGGCAGCCCCTGGGATTGCTTCAGCCCCAGCAGCTTGTAAAGCGCCAGCGTGTCGGCCTGCGACACAATCGGCCCGAACGGGATGATGCTCAGCGCCAGCACCGCCGCGCATGTAATGATTGCGGGCGCAAGGTAATACAGCGGACGGTCCACCATCTTTGGCACGATTTCTTCTTTCATAAACAACTTTGCGCCGTCGATGATGCCTTGCAAAATTCCCCACGGCCCCACTCGATTCGGACCCGGGCGCACCTGAATCCATCCGAGGAGTTTGCGCTCGTATAGAACGACGAACGGCACCACGCCCATGACCATGCCGAGCACCGCGCCGATCTTGACAATGGCAAGCAGCAGGATCAGCACGTATTGCGGACCGCCGAAAAATGGACCCAATAAATCGAGAAGGGGCTGCATCGTAGGTGTCTGCTCCGAGAATTAGGCTCCCGCGGCGGGAACCGTCTTGGCTTTGGCGATTTGGACGCACAGCGGTCGAGAGGCTTCCGGCGACGAGATGAGCGCCGCCGGAACAATGCCCTGGGGCGCGAACAACACACCCGGCGCGGGACCGGCCGCCACTCGCGCGAGGAGGTGAATGGCCTTGGCGGCGGCCTGGATTTTCAATTCCACGACCTCGCCGTCCTCGATTCCCAATTGCCGGGCATCCACTGGACTGATTTCCACATACGGCTTCGGACGTAAAACATCCGCCGCGCACGAACTGTCGAAATACGGATCGGCGCCGTGGATGTTGCGCGTCCAAACGACAGCCAATTCCCCAGTCGTGCCTGCTTTTGCTTTTGGCGCTTCGCTGGATGCGTTTTTGCCCGCGCCGTTCCCGAGCGCGCCCGAAAACCGCAGGTGCATGTCTTTGCGATAATCGCCCGGATTGAATTGGGGCGTATTCCGGCGCGCGTGGCCCGTGACTTCGCGCTGCGAAGCCTCACGAATTGGGAATTCCCATCCCGGACCTTCGAGGCGAAGGTCGTCGAACCCAAGCGCCGCTCCCGGGAAAAGCCAGGATTTAACCTCGCCAAAGACCTTTTTGGCCGAATCCATTCCCGCGCCGAAGGGCTTTCCGAGCGCCTGCGCCAGCGCCGCCAGCGCCGCCACGCCCGTGCGCGATTCGCCGTCAGCCGGTTCGTTGGACGTCAGGCGCGCGATATTTCCTTCGATATTCGCGAAAGTGCCGTTGTTTTCCCAGGGCGCCGCAAGCGGCAGAATGGCATCGGCTTTGGCCGAGGCCGCGCCGGGCAGCAAATCCAGCACCACAACCGTTTCCACGGCGGCGAGGGCCTTTTCCACTAGCGCCTGATCGGGCGCGGCGGCAAGCGCGTCTTGCCCGAAAATCACCAAACCCTTAATCCGTCCCGCTGCGGCCGCTTCGAGAATTTCCGGCGCGCTCAAACCGGCCTTTTCCGATATTGCCGTGCCGCTCCAGGCCTTTTTAACGCGGTCGCGCAGCGCCGCATCGGCCAGCGCACCGCCCGGCAGACGGTCCGGCTGCGCTCCGGTGGCAAAAAGGCCGATGGCATTGCGCCCGCTCGCCACGGGCATAAACCGCCAGCTCTCGCCGAGCGCCGCGCGCAGTGCCGCGACGGCATCCAAGGTTTCAGCAATTTCCCCGCCGCCCATATCTTCCAGATTATAGACGATCAGGCCCGACTTTGCGGCGGCCAGAATCCGCGCCGCGCGGGGCAGGGAACCCGGTTCATCGGTCGGGGTGCCAGCGGCCTGTGCCTTTTTCAAGCCTTCGGCCAACTTGTGCAAATCCGCCGCCGTTTCGCCCGGCGCGCAGAAGTGCCCCGACTCCGACCAAAACGCCAGCCAGGCATCATGATGATGTCCGAACTGCACGAGTTTCGTCCCGCGCAGACGTGCCATTTCCTTGATCCGCAGCGCCGTGATTGGAACCTGATTGTGCAAATCGCCATTGATGACAAGAATGGCTTCCGGCGCGGTTTCCAAATCGCCATCCGCTGCGGCAAACGCCCGGCTTGCGGCCTCGGCAGCCTTCGCCGCGCCCGCGCCTGCTGCTATCCAAGTCCGCCAATCCACGTTGTTCGTTCCGAGCGCCTCGCGGGCCAGACGTGCTGCCAAGTAGCCTTCTTCCAGCGTCGCGCGGGGCGAAACGAGCACCGCCACGGTGTCTGCCCCGTGGCGCGATGCCACCGCCTTCAATTTCGCCGCTGCCGCCTCAAGCGCCTTATCCCAAGACGCGCGAGCCGCCGCCTTGCCGCCTTCCGTGCGCAAAAACGGCGACAGAATCCGCTCCTTGCTCAATGCGTAATCGCTGGCGAACCGCCCCACATTGCAGATAAATTCTTCCGTGTCTTCATTCAGCGTAAATTCATCGAACCGTTTGCGCGACGGCGGCGTCGTGCGGTAAAGTTTCCCGTTCTTCGTCCAGTAAGTGACCTTGCATCCCGCCGCGCAATGCGTGCAGGTCGATTGCGTTTGCGCCAGTTCCCAGGGCCGCGCCATAAACCGGTAAGGTTTCGAGGTCAGGCACCCGACCGGACACAGATCGATCACATTGCCTGAGAAGAGACTCGCCACCGGCCCTGCGCCAAACGTGCCGATGTGATTATTCGCCCCGCGCCCGAACACGCCCATCAGATGCTCGCCCGCGATTTCGTCGCAAAAACGCACGCACCGCGTGCACATAATGCAGCGATTGCGCTCGATGTCGATTAGCGGATCGACGTTCGGTTTGCGGAACTTGCGCTTTTTATCGGCCATCGTCGTGTGCCCGACGCCGTATTCCATCGAATAGCGCTGCAACATGCACTCGCCGCCGCGGTCGCAGATCGGGCAATCGAGCGGGTGATTGGCCAGCAGGAATTCCATCATGCCCTTCTGGCAATCGCGCGCCATGTCCGAATGCGTCCAGACCTCCATGCCTTCCGACACGGGCGTTTGGCACGAGATCACCGGTTTGGGCGCGCGCGCCATCTGGCCGGTTTTCGGATTGGGCGTGGCGATTTCCACCAGGCACAGGCGGCAATTGCCCGCGATCGAAAGCGCCGGATGCCAGCAGTAGTGCGGAATGTATATCCCATGACGCCCCGCCGCCTCGATAATCATCTCGCCTTTGCGCGCGATGATTTCGCGGTCATCAACCTTGATCCGGACGCCATCGGCCGGGAGAGGAGTGGGAGCAGCGGGAGGAGCGGTTTTCTCAGTCATGCAACGGTTCCTTGGCGAGCAAACTCGCCCAATTGTGTTCCTTACGCGGTGGATTTGCCGTTCAGGTTCCAGAATTTCTTTTCGCCGTAAGGGCAGCGGCCCAGGCGGATGTGTTCCTCGAACTCGGAGCGGAACTTATTGATGGCCGACCCAACGGGCATCGACGCCGCATCGCCCAGCGCGCAAATCGAGCGCCCTTGGATCATGCCCGTGCCGATTTTGGGGCCGGCAATGCGTTCGAGTTGCTCCAAGTCTTCGGGGCGCGCCTTGCCCGCTTCGATCCGGCGGGCGATTTTGTTCATCCAACTCGCCCCTTCGCGGCAAGGCGTGCATTGTCCGCACGATTCATGCGCGTAGAAGTGGCTCAAATTCGCCAGCGTCCAGACCGGGCAAACGCGCTCGTCGCAAACGATCACCGCCGCGCTGCCGAGCATCGAACCCGCCGCACCGACGCCTTCGAGCGACATGACCGTGTCGAGTTGATCGGGCGTCAGCCACGGCGTCGAAGACCCGCCCGGGATGACAAATTTCAGTTTGCGGTCGCCCGCGATGCCCCCGGCGTAATCATAGAGCAAATCGCGCAGGGTGATCGTCATCGGCGCTTCATAAACGCCTGGGCGCTTTACATGCCCCGAAACCGAATACAGACGGAATCCCGCCGAGCGTTCGTGGTTCCACTGGCGGAACCATTCCGCGCCGTTGGTCAAGATGGAGGGCAGCGAAGCAAGCGTTTCTACATTATTGATAATCGTAGGTTTGCCATAGAGGCCTTTGACAGCCGGGAACGGCGGTTTGAGGCGCGGATACCCTCGGCGTCCTTCAATTGAGGTCATCAGCGCGGATTCCTCGCCGCAGATGTAAGCCCCCGCGCCGCTATGCACGATGATGTCGAGCGGCCAGCCTTCCTTGCCAAAGGGGCGCTCGCCGATGATGCCCGCCGCGCGCGCCTCTTCGATTGCCTGGCGCAGGATGCGGATGCTTTTGAAATACTCGCCGCGAACGTAAATAAACGCCTTTTGCGCCTCGATGGCGTAGGCCGCGAGCGCCACGCCTTCAACGAGCAGATGCGGGCGTTTTTCCATGATCTGGCGGTCTTTGCACGTGCCAGGTTCGGATTCGTCCGCGTTGCAGATAAGGTAGCGAGGGCGCACCGCCTCGGGCAAGAAACCCCACTTGACGCCCGCCGGGAATCCCGCGCCGCCGCGTCCGCGCAGATTTGAGTCGCGCACGACCGCCGTCACATCCTTGGGCGTCATCGTGCGGACGGCTTTTTCCAGCGCCGCATATCCGCCCGCGCGGCGGTATTCCTCGAGCCATTCCGGCTCGGTGCGCTGCATATTGGGAAGAAGAACAGGTTTGTAATCGGCAACGGGCGTCATAGCGATTGACTTTGCGTATTTGAATCAGATGGGAATGAGTCGAAAACCCAACGGTGCGCAAAATGTGTTATTTATAGCGCGCCAGGATTTCGTCGATTTTCTCCGGGGTCAGATTGCCGTGAAGGTCTTCGTCCACGAGCATGGCGGGCGCTTCGGAGCAGGCGCCGATGCATTCGGCATATTGCAGGGTGAATCGCCCATCGGACGTGGTTTCGCCCACTTTGATGCCGAGTTTCTTTTGCAGGTATTCGCTCACCTCGAACGCCCCGCACAAAGCGCACGACAAGGTGTCGCACAGCCAGATCAGATGGCGTCCGATTTTCTTCGTCTGATACTGCGAGTAAAAGGAGGCGACTTCATACACTTCGGCGGGCGTAACCCCAACAATGTCAGCCACTTCGATCATGGCCTGCTCGGGAATCCAACCGCCGTTTTCGCGCTGCGCCATCCATAGAACGGGCAGGAGGATCGAGCGGCGTTTGGGATAGCGCGCCGCCAGTTTCTCGATCTCGTCTCTGCGATCCTTGAGAGCCATTGCGTTCCTTTCGCCTTCTCGCGCGGCCGGGCGGCTTTTCAGCGGCACCCTCGCGCATTCTTATTTCAATATCCCATTGAATATCAGCGGTCCACGTCTCCGAGAACCGGGTCCAGCGAGGCAATGATGGCAACCACGTCCGCCATCATGTGCCCCACGCACATCCTCTTGATCCCTTGCAGATTGTTGAACGACGGGCTTCGGACTCCGAGCCGGTAGGGCTTCGTTCCGCCGTCGCTGACGAGGTAAAAGCCCAACTCGCCCTTGGCCGCTTCCACGGGTTGATACACCTCGCCTGCCGGGACGTGAAATCCCTCGGAAGCCAGCAGGAAGTGATGGATCAGGTCTTCCATCGACTTCTTCAGGTTCTCGCGCGGCGGATACCGGACTTTGGGATTGTCGATATTCACCGGCCCACCGGGGAATTTGTCCACGCACTGGCGGATAATGCGAATCGATTCCTGCATCTCGCGCATCCGGACGCAGTAACGCGCCAGGCAGTCGCCCTGGGTTTCGACAGGAACGTCAAACTCCACCTCATCGTAGGCGAGATACGGGTTGTCGCGCCGCAGATCGAGGTCGATTCCCGAACCGCGCACGCTCGGCCCCGTCAGGCCCATTTCGAGCGCTTCTTCGCCCGTAATGCGCCCAACGCCCATCATGCGCTGGATAAAAATCTCGTTTTCGTTGAGCAAAGTTTCGTATTCGCAGAATCGCGCCGGGAATTCGTCGATAAACGCGCGAACGCGCTTGAGCCACTCTTCGTCGGCGTCGCGCGCCACACCGCCGACGCGCATATATGACACCGTGAACCGCGCGCCGGCGATCCACTCGAAGATGTCCATGATCTTCTCGCGTTCGCGGAAGGCGTAAATCAGGACCGTCATCGCGCCGAGTTCAAGCGCGCCCGTGCCGAGCCAGATCAGGTGCGAACTGATCCGGGCCAGTTCGCACAGGATCATCCGCAGGTATTTACACCGCGGAGTGACGTCGATCCCCAGCGCCTTTTCCACCGTCAGCACGAATGCCGTGTTGTTCAGCATCGGCACAAGGTAGTCCATCCGGTCCGTATAGGGGATGAACTGGTGGTAGGTTTTGGCCTCGGCGTGTTTTTCCTTGGCGCGGTGCAGGTAGCCGACCACCGGCTTGATATCGGTGACGATTTCGCCATCGAGTTCGAGCACCAGACGCAGAACCCCGTGGGTTGAGGGATGCTGCGGACCCATGTTGACGGTCATGGCCTCGAGGGTGTTGAAGTCTTTTTCAATAGTGCGCGTAGGCATTCGGTTAACTCATTGCTGCGCCGCCGTGGCGCCTTCGCAGAGGCAAGGGGCGCTGGAGGCGGCGGGACTTTGAACTGCTAGATGTCGCCTTCGTGGACGCGGATGCGTGGAATCGAGCCAGGATGCTCGCCAAAATGAGGATCAGTCGAACGCTTGTAATAAAAGGACTTAACCCCTCCCATTGGAAAGTCCTTTCTAAGGGGCCAGCCCTCCCAGTCGTCGGGCATCAGGATGCGCCGCAAATCGGGATGCCCGCGAAACTCGATCCCGAACATGTCGTAGGCTTCGCGCTCCATGAAATTGCACGACTTCCACACGGGCCACAGCGACGGCGACCAGCAGTCGTCTTCGGGCACGTCCGCGCGGATGCGCAGGCGGTGATGGAAGCGCGTCGAGAAAAGATGATACACCACCTCGAATCGGGGCGCGCGGTTGTGGAGCAACCAGTCCACGGCGGTCATATAGGCCATGACATTGAAAGAGAGGTCCGGGCGTTCCTTGAGAAAACGGGCCACCTCGACGAGCGACTCGCGCGCGACACGCAAAGTCACTTCGTTTCGATAGACCTCGATTTGTCCAAATCCTTCGCCGAATCGCTCTGCAATGGCCTTGGCCACCTGATCTTTCAGGCCGGGAAATTTGTCATCGAGCACGGAAGCCACGTTCGGGTATTCCTTTGTTCCTTCGCGTTTGGGTTCAACCTATTGGCTGAAGATGGGCGTTCGCCCGACCTTCTTCTGGAGTTGCATGATGCCGTAGATGAGCGCCTCGGGGCGGGGCGGGCATCCGGGAACATAAATGTCCACCGGGATGATTTCGTCCACGCCCTGCAGGACGGAATACACATTATACATTCCGCCGCACGAAGAGCAAGCGCCCATGGCGATCACCCACTTGGGATCGGCCATCTGGTCGTAGATGCGGCGCACGACCGGCGCCATCTTCTTTGTAACGGTTCCGGCCACGATCATGAGATCGGCCTGGCGCGGCGAAGGGCGGAAGACTTCCATCCCAAAGCGCGCCAAGTCGTAACGCGAGGCGGCGGTGGCCATCATCTCGATGGCGCAGCACGAAAGCCCCATCATCACGGGCCAGATCGAGTTCTTGCGGCAATAGCCGATTACGTCGTCCAGACTTCGGGTCAGCAGATTACCACGCGCCTGTTCGGCGTCCGATTCCAAAGCGGCGGCATTCACCGGCGAAGGAATCGCAATCGCGCCCCGCGCGTCCTGAGCGGCGCCGGGTTTCACGACCATGTGAGTGCTCCTTTTTTCCATTCGTAAACCAGACCAAGAGTCAAAATCCCCAGATACACGCCCATAATCGCCAGCATGTAGGGTCCGCCGCCGGGCGCGGCCACCGCCCCCCGGAACGCCAGCGCCCAGATGACGAGATAGATCGTCTCCATGTCGAAGAGCAAAAACGCCAGCGCCACCATGTAAAACCGCACAAACACCATGATGCGGGCAGTTCCCTCGGCCGGGATGCCGCATTCGTAGGGGGCGAGTTTGACCTCCGTCGGGTTGGAGGGTTTGAGGCGGCGCAGGATTCTCGGCAGGATCAACCCCGAGACGACGATGGTTCCCGCGGCGATCGAAAGGGCGGCGAGCATCATGATCGCCACGGGCAGGTAAGTTTCATAGAGCGGAAGACTGGCGGAATTCATAATGGGCGAACCGAATGGAGTGAAAATTGGGCGAACGAAAGGGGCCTCGACATTGTGAATGCTTTCACCAACTTGCCCTTGGAAACCCCCTCGTTGCCTCGCACGGATCATTTTGCCCCGCGCTTGGCTAAGTGTCAAGGAGAGGCGGTTTCTCTCGCAGGGCGAATCTTATCTATGCACCTTGCCCTCCCGAGGCGAGAAGAATTTTCGATTTTTTTTGCGAAGGCAGGCAAGGGGCAATCACTGCAGAGACGCAGAGAAAAGAAAGAAGGAATAATCTGCAGGAGCGAAAAGACGCAGAGAATATAGGATATTACTTTCTTTTTCTTCTTTGCTCTGCATTTCTCCCCGACTCTGCGGTGAAATCTCATCGTGGACTCACTGCGTTGAGGCTGGAGATAATC
>CAYUNT010000080.1:0-18477 GCA_964446285.1 uncultured Candidatus Sumerlaeota bacterium
CGCTTCCGCCAGAACCTGCTGGGAAAGCGCGGGGATTACTCGGGCCGCTCGGTCATCGTCGGCGGACCGGAACTGCGCTTCAACGAGTGCGGTTTGCCGAAGAAAATGGCCCTCGAACTCTTCGATCCGTTCATCATCCGCGAGCTCGAGAAGCGCGGTCATTGCAATACGATCAAGAGCGCGAAAAAGCTCATCGAAAAAGAAGAGCCGGTTGTTTACGACATCCTCGAAGACATCATTCGCGACCACCCCGTGATGCTGAACCGCGCGCCGACGCTTCACCGTCTGGGCATCCAGGCGTTCATGCCGAAACTCGTGGAGGGCAAAGCGATCCGCCTGCATCCGCTCGCCTGCGCGGCCTTCAACGCCGACTTTGACGGCGACCAGATGGCCGTGCACGTTCCGCTCTCGATGGAAGCGCGTTATGAAACGCGGTTCCTCATGCTGGCGGAAAACAACATCCTGAAACCGGCGGACGGACGCCCTGTGGCCACTCCAAGCCAGGACATCGTTCTCGGCTGCTTCTACCTGACGAAGGTTAAGCACGGAGTGAAGGGCGAGTATCAGGAAGGCCGCAAAACCCCCGACGGAAAGATCGAGTGGCGCCATCGGGCGGGATGGGCGCAGCGCTTCAAGGCTTATGCCGAGGAAAAGAAGACCACTGCGGCCAAGGCGGAAGAACAATTCCCGCTTGTGAGCCGCACGGGCGTGTTCTCGTCGCCCGACGAGGTGGTCATGGCCTACGGACACGGCGCGGTGGACCTCCACGCTGAAATTCTAGTGCGTTTGCCTGAATTCAGCGCGCCCGGAAAAAGCGAGTATGAATTCACCTCGGTCGGGCGCATTCTTTTCAGCCGGATTCTTCCGCCCGAGATCGATTTCCGCGAATACGCGAACGAAGTGCTCGGCAAAAAGCAGCTGGGTCTGATCGTCGCTGTGGCGCACGAGCGCTGCGGACCAAAACGCACAGCGGAACTGCTCGATAAAATCAAAGCGCTCGGATTCGAATTCGCCAAGCGCGGCGGCATCTCGATCTGCATCGAGGACATGAGAATCCCCGAGAAGAAACAGGCAACCATCGACGAGGCGCGCAAGAAGGCCGAACAGGTCTTCAAGCAATACAACAGCGGCAGTGTGACGGACGAAGAGCGTTACCAGAACATCATCGACATCTGGACGCATACAACCGACACGATTTCTTCCCAGCTCATGGAAGAGCTAAAGACCGATCAGGAAGGATTCAACCCGATCTTCATCATGGCGCACTCGGGAGCGCGCGGCAACAAGGACCAAATCCGCCAGCTGGCGGGCATGCGCGGCCTGATGCAGAAGCCGACAAAGAAACTCACCGGCGCGGTGGGCGAAATCATCGAGCAGCCGATCATCTCGAACTTCCGCGAAGGTCTGACGGTGCTCGAATACTTCATCTCGACGCACGGCGCGCGCAAAGGCTTGGCCGATACGGCCCTCAAAACCTCCGACGCAGGCTACCTGACGCGCCGCCTGGTCGATGTGGCCCAGGACCTCATCATTACGGAAGAGGACTGTGGAACTCACAACGGCATTACAGTGCGTCCAATCACAGAAGTGACGACGCAGGGCGAGCGCGAACTCGAACCGCTGCGCGACCGGATTGTCGGGCGCTTTCCGGTGGATGACGTCAGGCATCCCGTGACGGACACCATGATCTGCCCGCGCGAACAAATGATTACCGAGGAAATCGCGCGCAAAATCGAAGACGCGGGTATCTCGGTTCTGGACATCCGCAGCGTTCTGACTTGTGAAACGCGCCGCGGAATCTGCTCGCGCTGCTATGGACGCAATATGGCGACCGGCGCGGGCGTCGAACTGGGCGAGGCGGTTGGCGTTATCGCCGCGCAGTCCATCGGCGAGCCGGGAACGCAGCTGACTCTGCGAACCTTCCACATCGGTGGAACCGCGAGCCGCGTTCTCGAAGGCTGGTATCAGACCACGCACGACGGAATCATGAAGTTCAAGGGCCTGAAGACCATCGCCACGGGCGACGGGACGCTCACCGTGGTCAACCGCACCGGCATGATCCAAATCCAGGCCGACGACGGCACTGTGCTGCAACGCCTGCCAAACATCCCTTACGGCGCGAAAATCGTCCGCGGGGATGGGGCGCGCGTGAATAAAAACGAACGCATTGTGACATGGGAACCGAACCAGGCTCCTATCGTGGCGGAAGTGGAAGGAACGCTGCGCCACGTGGACATCATCGAAGGCGTGACGATGAAGATCGACATCGATCCGGGAACGGAAATCGCCCAGATGATTATCCAGGAGCACAAGGAAGAAGCCCATCCGCAGCTGCAAATTCTTGATGCGGAAGGCAATGTCCAGGCCCGCTACGCACTCTCCGCCGGAACGATCATCTCGCGCGACGCGCACGACAACGCGCACGTGCGGATCGGACAAGTTCTGGCGCGTCTGCCGCGGGCGAAGACGAAAATGCGCGACATCACGGGCGGTCTGCCCCGCGTGGACGAACTCTTCGAAGCCCGCAAACCCAAAGATATGGCCACCATTGCCGACATCGAGGGGCGCTTCGAATTCCGTGGCGTTGCCAAGGGATCGCGCAAATGCGCCATCGTCGCGGACAACGGCGAGGAACATCCCTACACGATTCCGCTCGTGCGCCAGTTGCTCGTTCGCGACGGCGAGCGCGTGCGTGTGGGCGAACCGCTGACGGACGGCTCGGTGTCGCCGCACGACATCCTTAGAGTGCGCGGCGAGAAATCTGTGATGGAATTCCTCCTCCAGGAAATCCAGCAGGTGTATCGCCTCCAGGGCGTGTCGATCAGTGACAAGCACATCGAGTGCATCATTCGCCAGATGCTGAAAAAGATCGTCGTCGAGGAAGTCGGCAACACGCGTTTCCTCTACGGGCAGCAGGTGGACAAGTGGGTGTTCCAGGAGGAAAACGAACGCGTTCAGGCGGCGGGCGGCGAGCCTGCTGTCGGACGCCCGAAACTCCTCGGTCTCACCAAAGCCTCGCTCGAAACCGAATCGTTCATCTCGGCGGCGTCGTTCCAGGAAACCACGCGCGTGCTTACGGACGCGGCGGTGCGCGGGCGCAAGGATTACCTGCGCGGTCTAAAGGAAAACGTCATCATGGGCCTTCTGATTCCCGCGGGAACCGGATTGCCCTGCAACCGTAACATCGACGTGACGGTGGAAGGCGAAGAGGCTGCGGGCGAACCGGCGGCGGCGGAAGCGCAGTCTGCGGAAAAGTAATGCCTCTGCGCCAATCTGTGCTCCCCTAAGCCGCGCTGAACTGCGATAAGCCGCGATCCGCGCTGCTTGTTTCCACTGACAATAAAAACAATCCAGGGCGGTTTCGATTGATGTCGAAGCCGCCCTTTGCTTTTTGATGGATGCGGAGAAGAAGGGGGATGGTCAGATCGCGCAAGGTGATGCCGCCTTCTACGAAGGGATAGCCGAAGCCTCATGATTATCCGCCAGATTTCACATGGCTTTGCTGTGTTGATGCTGATCGCGGGGGTGATGTGCGCGTGGGGCGCCGTCACGCCTTCCACCGTCACGCACGATCCCGCGCCGCTCGAATGGCGCGTGGGGGATTTGTCTGACCGGATGCACGGCGCATGGGCGGGCAAGATGATCGGCGTCGTGGCTGGAACTCCCTTTGAATTCCGTTCGTGCGGGCGGATCGTCGAAGGCCCGATCCAGCACGATTATCCTACGACAGTCGCCTTGTTGCAGGACGATATTTATGTAAATTTATCGCTGCTAGAGGTTCTGGATCGCAAGGGCGTCAAGGCGGACATGAACGACTTCGCCGAAGCGCTGCGCAATAGCCAGTTCGGATTGTATCACGCCAATCTGGCGGCTCGGCGCAATTTGCTGCTCAATATCCCGCCGCCGCTTTCCGGGCGGCCGCCCTACAATCTGCACGCGGACGACATCGATTTCCAGATCGAGGCGGACTTTATCGGCCTGGTGAGTCCGGGAATGCCGCGCGCCGCCTCGGAATTGGCATTTCGCGTTGGGCCAATCATTAATTATGGCGACGGCGTATATGGCGGTGTGTTTGTGGCAAATTTATATGCGCTGGCTTTTGCTGAATCGGACCCGGTGGCTGTGGTCAAACGCGCGGTGCAATCGCTTCCAGAGGCGAGCTCTTACCGCCAATGCATCGAAACGGTTCTGGCGAGTTACCTGCGAAATTCGCGCGACTGGCGGGCAGCCTGGCAAGCCGTTCAGGATCAGTGGGATGGCCTGGACTGGTGTCCGGGCGGCCTTGGCAGCCCGTTCAACATCGACGCCAAAATCAACGGCGCGTATGTGGCGATCGCCCTCGTGTTTGGCGAGGGCGACTTCCAGAAGACGATGGAAATTGGCGTGCGGTGCGGACAGGACGCCGACTGCAATCCTTCGACGGCGCTGGGGGTGCTCGGGGCGATGCGAGGATACCGGCGGCTTCCCAAGGCGTGGCGCGATCGCATCGATCCAATCGAGTATCAGCCTTTTGCCAACGTGAAATACTCGCTGCGGACCGCCGTCGAAACCACATTCCGCCTGGCGATGGAACGGTTGCAGGCCGCGGGAGGAACAGTGCGCGACGGCATTATTCAAATCAGGCCGGAATCGCCGCAGCCGCCCGCGCAATGCGAACAGTGGGCGAGGGACATCGTCCCCGCCCGCCAGATCCCGTTCCATCCCCGCCTTTGGAAGGTGCAGGGCGAATGGTCGCCTGTGACAGTGAAAAACGATGGATTCTGGGTGGCGCAGGCGGCGGGCGCATCGGCGGAGATTGAATTCGAGGGCGCGGGCGTGATGCTGATCGGCGCGTTGCTCCAGCGCGGCGGACAAATGGATTTGCAATTTGACGATGGCAAAACCTATACAATTGACACGTATTTGTTCGCGCGGGGCGAGATGCCCTGGGTGTATCCGCATGAAGGATTATGGTTTTCCGGGCCGGCGGCGCCGGGATTGCATCGCTTAAAGATTAAGGTGCGCGGCGAAAAACATCCCGAGTCCAAAGGCTGGTTTATTGGCTTGAAATCGATCATCGTTTTCGAAACTCCTGAGCGGATGAAGGAAGCAGCGCGCGCGGCCGCGGCGGAAAAATCAGCGGAAAAAAACGCAACTGAACCCAAAGCGGCTTCCAACGGCGACGATGCGAAAACCACGCCGTCCGCTTTTTCCCCTGCCCCCCGGCCGCAGCCCGCCGCTACTCCTCTGGCGGCGAACTAGAACGAATTGACGACATCGCGCGGGGCTGGCAGAATGACTTCCTGTGAGGGAGAAGCGCGGGCAGGCGAGCGCCAGCCCAGCCGTTGCATTGGGAGCTCGTCTATTCGATTGTTTATGATTTCGCTTCTATGAACATGCAATCTGGCAATTCCGATTCTTTTATTTCGCAACCGCCCAGACGCGCAGATCAGGAATCCCGCGCGACGGCGGGGGGCGCTCGCGAAGGCGCGACAGATCGTCCGCCATCCTCATCTGCTTCCGCCACTGCCGCCACTGCCACCGAACCTGGTTCGCCGCGGCGCCCGCCCTGGCTGAAGGTCCGGATGCCGGGCGGCGAGGGCTACATGAAGGTGCGCCATCTGCTCGCAAGCCATCATCTGCACACTGTCTGCAAGAGCGCCAACTGCCCCAACGCCGGCGAGTGCTGGGAACAGGGAACCGCCACGTTCATGATTAACGGCGATCTCTGCAGCCGCTCATGCACGTTTTGTAATGTGGCTGCGGGACGCCCGTCCGGCCCGCCCGATCCGGGCGAACCCGAGCGAGTGGCAGATGCCGCCGCGACGCTTGCGCTTGAACATGTGGTGGTGACATCCGTCACGCGCGACGACCTGCCCGATGGTGGCGCGGGGCAGTTTGCCGCAGTGATCCGTGCACTGCGCCGCCGCCTGCCTGGCTCGACAATCGAGGTGCTGATTCCGGATTTCCGGGGCGATGCCGCCGCGCTCGACTTGGTGCTGCGCGAACGCCCGGACGTCCTCAATCACAACGTCGAGACGGTTCCGCGTCTCTATCGCGAAGTGCGGCCACAGGCGGATTTTGCGCAGTCGCTGGCGGTGCTGCGGCGCGCTGCCGAGGCTGGACTCGTGGCCAAAAGCGGATTCATGCTCGGACTGGGCGAAACCGTGGAGGAAATCGAGGCGCTGCTGCGGGATTTGCGCGCCGCCGGGGTGCGGCTCGTCACCATCGGCCAATACCTGCGCCCGACGCCTCGCCATCATGCGATTGTCCGCTACGCCCCGCCCGAGGAATTTGAGCGCTGGCGGCGATTGGGCCTGGAATTGGGCTTTGCCGGCGTGGATTCCGCGCCGCTGGTGCGGTCGTCCTATCACGCCAAAAGAAGTTTTGAGCGGGCCGCGAGCGCAGAAGAGAAATCGAGAGAATAATGAAGAAAAACGAATGTGAGAAGGAGCGGAATGGAACACGGCCGGCGGCCGCGGCCCATGCAGGCGCCCGCCCGCGAAAAAAAGCAGTCCCGGTCTCGGCGGCCGTTTCCGCCAGCGCGCCCCAGTGTGTTCGCCTTGACCGCGCCGTTTTTGAAGAACTCCGCCAGCGTTTCAACTGCCGCGAATGGGCGCATCCCGATCCTGTGGAAATCCTTTACGATTATCCCGATGTGGCCGACCGCGAAATCGCCGCGCTCGTGGCGGCTTCGCTGGCTTATGGGCGTGTAGATCAAATCCTGCGCGACGCGCGCGACGCTATGGACCGCATGGGGCGCGCCCCGGCCCGTTTTCTTGAGCGCCACAGCGAGGCGGAAATTGGCAGGTCTTTTCATGGTTTTTGCCATCGCTGGACGAAGGGCGAAGACATGGCGGCGTTGCTCGCGGGGATTCGCGGCTTGCAGCGGCGGCATGGCTCGCTTGGAGCGTGTTTCCGCCGCGCCTGGAATCTGCATCCGAACACCGGGACGGTTCATGAGGCGCTGATTCATTTCGTGCGCGAACTGAAAGAGGCGGGGAGGACGGCGGCTGTGCGGGGCGGGCGTGATCTTTTGCCGGAGGTCCAGCAGGGCGGCGCTTCAAAACGCCTCCATTTGTTTTTACGCTGGATGATTCGGAGCGATGAAATCGATCCGGGCGGCTGGGAAGGCATACCGGCTTCGGCGCTCATCATTCCGCTCGATACACACATGCACCGCATTGGCCGCGCGCTCGGTTTCACGCGCCGCCGCCAGACGGACGCGAAGACCGCTGAGGAAATCACCGCCGCATTTCGTCAGATTGCACCTGAAGATCCGGTTCGTTACGACTTTGCGCTCACCCGCCTTGGCATCCATCCCGATGCTTCCGCGCCTCCCTGGCTCCGCCTCTAGCGCCTGCGGAGTGTCAGCGCCCGAGGAGTGGGATCGCGGGGCGCGAGGGAAGAAGATGGAAAGAAGAGGAAGAGAAGACGCGAGTGCCGAGCCTCGCGATCCCAGGGACGAAGCCTCGCGGTCTGAGGGCGGCCAAAATCGTTTGCGCCCTTTGGTCAACGCCTGTATGAAAGGCGAGGAAATGAGTGGGCATGGCGTTCTGAAAGGGTCCGGCGCCGGGCTGATTCGGCGGCCGCCCCAAAAAGAACCCGGCGCGGCTCTGGCCCGGCCGCCATTTCCAAAATGATTTCTTCATCGTGAAAGGCGCACAATCCAATGCTCGGAATCACTGTGAGTCAGATGCTCGAAGAGCAGTCCAAGGCGCTCGACCTTGTGCTGCTTGCGGGCGAAGAAGGTCTGAACCGCCTGATCCGCGTTCCGGAAATGAACCGTCCCGCATTGGCATTTGCCGGGTTTTACGAGGTCTTTTCACACGACCGCGTGCAAATCGTCGGGCTGACGGAAGTGTCGTATCTGCGCAATCTGCGGGCGGGGGACTTGCGCAGGCGCCTCTCGCGCAGTTTCGAGTTTGAAATCCCCTGTTTGATTATCACCACAAATCTTGAGCCGCCTCCTTTGTTTTTTGACCTGGCGGCGGAACGCAAAATCCCCGTCCTGCGCACGCCGCTGCAGACATCGATTTTCTGGGCGAAACTGAGCCTGTATCTCGAACACGAATTTGCGCCGACGGAAGTCGTTCATGCCAGCATGCTGGATGTGTTTGGCCTGGGCGTGCTGATTATGGGCCGAAGCGGCGTGGGCAAAAGCGAATGCGCGCTGGAATTGATCGAACGGGGCCACAGGCTGATTTCCGACGACACCGTGGTGCTCAAGCGCCTGGGACCGCATACGATTACAGGGACGGCGGCCGCGGCTGTGGCGCATCACATGGAGGTGCGCGGAATTGGCATTGTGGATGTCGAAAAGTTGTTTGGCGCAGGTTCCGTGTGCGAGGAAAAGCCAGTGTCGCTCATCGTGCAGTTGGAGCGCTGGGTCGAGGGAAAAACCTACGAACGGGCGGGATTGGAAGAATGCTGTTATCAGATTCTTGGCGTGGATTTGCCTGAATATGTGATTCCAGTGGAGCCGGGCCGCAATATCTCGCTTCTCGTGGAGGTGGCGGCGCTGACTCAGCGCCTGCGCAGCCAGGGATATAACCCGGCGGCAGAACTGAATCGCCGCCTGATAGACAGGATGCATCACCGGCGCCTGGGGCAGCGGCTGCAGAAAACGCCGGTCGATTCCAACGGAGCAGCGGCCCCGGCGACGCCCGCGGAGGGAGTGGTGCCATTTACTCCCATTCCCGCCGGGGAAGAAGGCACGCAATCGCCTGTGCCTTTGCAGGGCGGGGCGTCCATCGCACAGTCAAGCGACTTTCAGCCGCCTCCCGTCGCGCCGCCGCAGAACAATAACGACTGAAACAGGCCGCTTGCTTGCCTGCGCGGATCGCGCGGGCGCGGCTTCGGAAGATGGGATTCGAGAGTGGCGTCACGCGGTAAAATTGTGCCAGCGAAAGGAAATTAGGAATGGGAATTCGATTGCTGATCGTGGGTGGCGTTGCGGGTGGAGCATCGTGCGCCACGCGCGCGCGGCGCCTCAGCGAAGAGGCCGAAATCGTTATTTTTGAAAAGGGGCCGTATGTCAGTTTTGCCAATTGCGGCCTGCCGTATCACTTGGGGGGCGAAATTGCCGAACGCGAGAAATTGCTTGTCACGCGCCCGGAAATGCTGCGCGCGCGGTTCGGGATCGACGTGCGGACGCGGCACGAGGTGACGCGCATCGACCGCGCGAAAAAGGAAGTCGAGGTTCGCAATCTCGATACGGGCGAAGCGCGTCGCGAACGCTATGACAAACTCGTCCTCTCGCCCGGAGCGGAGCCGATCCGCCCGCCTCTGCCGGGATTTGATCTGCCGGGAATCTTCACGCTGCGCGACATTCCGGACATGGATGCCATCGCGCGGCGGATACAGGAAATGACAGAGCCATCGCCAGAAGAGAGCGATGCCTCTGGCGGTTGCGCGCGCGAGGCGATTGTTGTCGGCGGCGGATATATTGGCCTGGAGATGGCGGAAAATCTCAAGCGGCGCGGCCTGGGCGTGCTCCTTGTCGAACGCCTGCCGCAAGTGATGCCGTTTCTCGATCCGGAAATGGCCGAGGAAGTCCACCAGGCACTCGAACGCAATGGAGTGCAGCTCCGCCTGGGAACGAGTGTGGCAGAATTCGCCCCGGCGGGCGCTCGGATCGAGGCGCGGCTGGACAACGGCGAAAAACACTGCTCGGATTTGGTGATCCTTAGCGTAGGCGTGCGTCCCAACGTGCGCCTTGGGCGCGATGCGGGACTGGCCGTTGGTCCGGCGGGCGGCTATAGCGTCGATTCCTTTATGCGAACAAATGATCCGGATATTTATGCTGTGGGTGATGCGGTGGAAACGCCCAGTCTCGTGACGGGAAAACCAGGATTGTTCGTGCTGGCGGGGCCTGCGAACCGGCAGGGACGTTTGGCGGCGGACCACATTTTTGCTGAGGACGCAGGCGCCGCCGCCGCCGCTGAATCTGCAGCGGGGTATCGCGGATCGCAAGGCACGGCCATTGCGCGCATTTTCGATCGCACGGCGGCGTGCGTGGGATTGTCCGAGGCGGCTTGTCGGCGCGAGGGCATCGCGTGCGAGTCAGTGTATGCGATTGCCCAGAGCCACGCCGGGTATTTCCCGGGCGCGCAACCGATGCTGCTGAAACTGGTGTTTTCGCCAGCCGGTGGCGCGATTTTTGGCGCGCAAATCGTCGGCGGAAACGAAGGCGTGGACAAGCGAATCGACGTCCTGGCTACGGCTCAGCGCGCCCGCATGACCGTGTTTGACCTGGAGCATCTCGAATTGGCTTATGCTCCGCCGTATGGCTCGGCCAAGGACCCGGTGAATATGCTGGGATTCATCGCCGCCGATGCGCTGCGGGGCCATTGTCCGCTGGGGCGCTGGGAGGATGTTGAGGCGCAAAAGGGCGGAACGATGGTCCTGGACGTGCGGATGGCGCAGGAACGCAAAATGGCGGCCGTTCCCGAATCTCTTCATATTCCGCTGGACGATTTGCGCGGGGCGATGGACCGGCTGCCCAAAGATCGCGAAATCCTTGTGCATTGCGCGGGCGGACAGAGGAGCTACTACGCTACGCGAATTCTGCGTCAGAACGGATTCAACGCGAAGAATCTTCCCGGCGGAATGCGCGTGTATTCGCTTCGGAATCGCGCCCGCCACCGCGGCCGGCCTGCATAAGTCCGGCTAGAGGGGCGATCAGCAGAATCTGCGGAGCAACGTCAGGCGTCCACGCCCGCGGCGTCGAGCCAGGCTTTTGCGATGAGCGCGTGGCCGGCGGGAGTGGGGTGAACGCCGTCGCCCGCCCAATATGTTGGTTCGCGGCGTGAGCAGGCCGCTGCGAAAAGTCCATCAAGAGGCGCGTAGGCGGCGTTGAATTCGCGCGCCAGGCGGCGAACGCCTGAAATCACTGGGTCCAAATGCTGGCGGTTCGCCTCCCACTGCGGCGAAATGGAAAGCAAAAACGGCTCCATGATGAGAAGGCGCACATTCGGCAGCCGCTGGCGCGTGCGAACGAGCAACTCGCGATAGCGATCCTCGAATCCGTCCAGGGCGTGAGAGTCCGAACCGTCGGCGAAACGCCATACGTTGTTGATTCCGATGAGAATCGAAATGACGGATGGCTTGAGCGCCAGGGCGTCGGTCTCCCAGCGCGCGTGCAAATCCTGAATGCGGTCGCCTCCGATTCCGCGATTGAGGAAGGTGACGTTTTTCTCGGGGAATTTGGCGGTGAACAAGCCAGCGGCGAATAGCGGATAGCCCATGCCCAGGTCGGCGGGGTCTTCGCGGCGGCGCAGCGAGTCGGTAATGCTGTCGCCCTGAAACAGGACGAGCGAGTCTTTTTCAATTATCGAGGGCATTGCGAGATTCCTTTTCCTTTACAGCAATTTGAATGGCACAGCGCGGCGTGAGGAGCCGTAGGAAGGCAAATGCCGCGCCGCGCCCGCGCTCATGGCGTATTTTCTTTTCGATACGCGGCGCAATCTAAAAATCGGTCCTGCAGCAAATCCGAATCCAGCGACTGCGCGAATAACACAAGGAAACTGTTGCGCGCCTTGCGATCCGAAAGCGGTGAGACGTTCCATCCGGCGTGCGAGCGCTCGATCAGCCAGTCGGCCTCGCTGTCGTCGAACCGGACGATGCCCTTGGCGCGAAGCAGCGGCGGCAGGCCATCGAGAAATCCCATGAATTGCGCACGGTCGAGCGCGCCGGGTGCAAGCAAAGTGGCCGATTCTGCCCCCAGAGCGCGCGCAGAATCCGCAAGCGGCGATTGAGTTTTCCAGGCGTGCTGTCCGCTCCCGGCCGCGGCGGAAAGGCGCGGGGCGAGCACGGCGTCAAAGTCCGCGCGGCCAAAGGATGTTTCGATAATTTCGGCAGATGGATTGTGATGGCGCAGAAGGGCGCGAGTCTCGGCGACTTGTTCGGGCGGCGTGCAATCGCACTTATTCAGGATCAGCGCGGATGCCTGCGCGACCTGGCGTGGGGCGACGGCGAGCGTGCGTTCGATTTTGTGGAAATTCACAGCGTCGCACAGGCACAAGTTCGCCGCGATCACCAGCCGCCCCGCCAGCGGAGGCAAGGCGAGATACGAGGAAATGTCGGCGGGATCGGCCAATCCTGTGGCCTCGATGGCGAGCAGTGCGGCGGGCGGTTCCGCGTTCGCCGCCGCTTCCAGCGCTTTGAGAAATTGTCCGCGCGTGCAGGCGCAGAAGATGCTCCCCGAAGCGACTTCATACACCGGCATGTCGTGCGCCGATAATAGGCGCGCATCGACTCCGGCGCGCCCGAACTCGTTCACAATCGCCACGGCGCGCATCCCGCGCGTTTCTGCCCATTTCAGAAGTTCGTTCAGAAACGTGGTCTTCCCGGACCCCAAAAATCCAGTGATCAGGATGGTCGGAACGGCGCGGGAATTGGCAGAGGGCATTGTGATTCCAAGGCGAATTCATGAGGTCACATCGCGGAAATGGGGCCTATAGGACGAATGCGACGTATGAGACCTAGGCGACGTATGGGACCATGATACCTATTTGGCAGTTGTGCCGCCTTGTTTTTCGCGAAGGCGCTCGCGCAGGGCCTCGACCAGTTCGTGGCGCGGCGGAATCCTGGAGATGAAACGGATTTCGCCGTCGATGCAGAGAGTCGGGACATTGCGCACAAACAGCCCGCGCATAAAGCGCAATCCTTCGCGATTTTTGATTTTATGCTCGCGCCAGACGAGCCGCCCTTCGAGATCGGGCGCGGCCTGGCGCACGGCTTCGACCATATACTGGCACGGCGCGCATGACTCGGAATCGAGCGTGATGATGTCCACGAAAACCTTGTCCGTGCGGTCGTATTCGCTCAAATCGAGCGGTTCATCTTCCATTTCCTGGCGGCTGCGCCAGAGTTCCAGGCTCACTTGGCGGCGGTAATCGTCCGGGATAATCGCAGACACCGCCTGCAAATTCGCGGGCGGGGTCGCGTAAGGAAGATCGCACCCAGGCGCAAGGATGAAGCCGCGCTTTCCGCCCACCTCCATGCATTCGGCGGCGTGTCCCGCGCATTCCTCGGGCGTTCCCATCAGCAAAACCGTGGTGAGACGCAGGTTTCCGCCGAATGAGATGTGGCGCGGCAGGCAAATGTCGCGCACGTAGGCCAGCGGGATGTTTTCATCGATGGAAAGGTTGTCCGGACGGCAATCGCACATGGCCTCGATGTTTTTTTGCGCGTGCCCGCAGACGAAAAACGATCCGAGGCATTTGCGCAGGCGGATGTGGTCGAATAGCGGCGCGACGAACGGCGTCACAAATTCCTCAAATTGATCCGGGCCAATCTGGCTCGTCATCGGATCGACCAGCGCAATCACATCGCATCCGGCGCCGGCGTAGCCGTCGATCATCATACGCGCGACTTGGGCGCAGAAGTCCAGCAACGCGCGGACGCCATCCGGGTCCTCAAACATTTGCAGGAATATATTCGGCCCGGCCAGATGGAGCGCCAGCGTGAATGGGCCAGTGGCAAGTCCGTAAAGGGCGATGTCGGGCAGTTCCTTGCGCAACCGGCGCGCCGCTTCAAAAACAACAGGAATTCGCCCGGAATCCGGACCGGGCAAACTCAAATCCGCAAGCGCCGCGCCTTGTTCGAGAATGTGCGTCACCACGGCCGGCGGATTTTCCGTGGACCAGAGCAGCGAACAGCCGAGCGCCTCCGCTTCGATTTGAAGATCGAATGTTACGGGCAGGCCGTCGGGTTTATACAGTTCCGCCGCGCGTTTTTGGCCTTCGACAATGCAATCCGCGCTCCGAAGCAAGACATCGGGAGTCTTGTTTATTAGCGCTCCCGCGTGGCATCCGACAAATGGAACCCAGGGAATACGCTCGCACTCTTCCATGCGAAGCGCCCTGAGCAGGTTTTCGCGAGGTGTCGTCATCCGAGGCAAACCTCCAAACCAGGTAACTTCCCCCAGCCTATCATCCCCAAGAGAAGCATAAGATTTCAGAAGGGTGCGGAAAGCAAGCATGAACTGCAAATCCGCAGGCAAGGCATCGTCATTCACGGGTGCTCATCTGCAGATAATAGCGTTGCTTGTCTGTTGAGACGCTTCCAGGCGGCAGGCGCGCAAACCTCACTCCGCGGCGTGGGTGGCGGCGATGTGCGCGGAGGACCAAGCCCATTGGAGATTGTAGCCGCCGCAGTCGCCGTCAAGGT
This sequence comes from uncultured Candidatus Sumerlaeota bacterium, assembly GCA_964446285.1. GTDB lineage: Bacteria > Sumerlaeota > Sumerlaeia > SLMS01 > CAYUNT01 > CAYUNT01. The sequence continues at coordinate 14,155 of CAYUNT010000080.1, forward strand.
CGAGAACTTCGCCGCAGAAAAACAGTCCGGGAACAAGTCGCGATTCGAGCGTTTGCGGAATGACCTCTTTCGCAATAACGCCACCGGCCGTAACTTGCGAATGCATCCAGGATTGCGTGCCCGTCGCGCTCAGGCGCCAGTTTTTCAGAAGCGCGGCAAGGCGTTTGATCGCGGCGTCGCCGATCTGTCCACATGGGATTATCGGGTCTGGCTGGCCGGCCTCGCGCCATACGACGGGGATCAGTTTTTTGTGGAGCAGGCCAACGAGGCTAAATTCGAGCGATTTTTCGGGCGAGGCGGCAAATCGCGCCGCGAGCATTCGCGCAAGTTCCTCCGCGTCCGCCATGTCCGGAAACAAATCGATGCACAGCGCGAGGTCGCGTCCGCGGTTTTGCGGATCGGCAAAGATGCGGCTGAGTTGAAACACAACGATGCCTGATGCGCCATACTCGGTGAGCTGCAATTCGCCTGTCTCGGCGCGGTGGGGGAGTCCGTCCACGCAGGCCGCGACACGCGCCGAGATACGCACTCCATCGAGATGCTTGAGGAACGGCGCGTCGAGCGTCACGGGCACAAGCGCCGGAAACGGTTCGGCGATAGTGTGGCCGAGCGCCTCGGCGAGTTTGAATCCGCCGCCGTTGCTTCCGAAGTTGGGCGAGGATTTCCCGCCTGCCGCGAGAATGACGCGCGCCGCCTCAAATCGCCCGCCATCGGCCGTGGAGCAAACAAATTCCGCGCCGCGCCGCGCGATTTGGCGTTCGATCCGCTGGACGTTCGTGTCGCAGACGGTCTCGACGCCAAGGCGATCCAATTCATAGCGCAACACTTCAAGCACACTCGACGCCTGGCCCGATGCGGGGTAAATCAGGCCATCTTCTTCGACGCGCGGTTCGACGCCGAGTTTGCGAAAAAACGCAAGCGTCCGCTGCAAATCAAACTGGCGAAAGACCTCCGCCGCAAAATCTCCCGCGCACGAACCGTGAAAGAACTCTGGCCGCAAATCGCGATTGGCAAGGTTGCAACGGCCGTTGCCCGTGGCCAGCAGCTTTTTTCCGACGCGGCTCATGCGTTCGAGGATGCGGACCTTTGCGCCGCGCCAAGCTGCTGTGACGCCCGCCGCCAGCCCCGCCGCGCCTCCGCCTATTATGAGAATCGAATGCGCTGCCATTTTGCCTGGTGGGTTTCCTTTTATGCACACCTGCCGCAACGTCAGTGGCCACATGGCCTCAGCGAATTATCCATCCTGATGATCTATTATTGGCCACAGGCGATACTGTCGGGCTTGGCGCGGATGTTGCACTCGGGGATGGCGTTGGAGAGGCGGAAGGCTCGGGAGAATTGGAAGGCGATGGCTGTGGCGTGGGCGATGGCGAGGCGGAAGGCGCCGCGCTTGGACTGGGCGAAATGGATGGGCTGGGCGAAGGAGAAGAAGATGGGCTGGGCGATGGAGACAGACTCGGAGACGGCGAAAGAGACGGAGAGGCGGATGGCGAAAGTGACGGAGACGGGGATGAGGAAGCGGAAGGTGAGGGAGAGGGGGATTCGCTTGGCGTGGGACTTGGCGAAGGTGAGGCGCTTGCAGTGGCGCTTGGGATCGCGCTCGCGGTTGGGGTTGCCGTCAGAGCGGGTGTTTCGGTCGCCGTCGCGGCGGGAGTTTCGGTAGGCTGAACCGCCGCATCATAATACAATTCTACATATTCATAAATGTAATTTCCGGTTCCAGTGGCGTCGGAGAACTCGCTGATATAGACGCGCCCCGATCCAAGAGGCGTGGCTTCGATGCGTCCCGGCGACGACGTGCCAACCGCGCTCGATGCGATTTTCCATGCCGCAGAATTCCCCGCATCCAGGGCGAAATTGATGCGTTGAATCGTTTGCCCGGCGCTGCTCGACATCGCGATGGTCGGGCCGTCCTGCGCCATAGACCCATTTGGGATCAGCGTGTAGGTTTCATCGCCATTGATAATGGGAATGGCGCCTGCGCTGCCCACAAACGAAACAGAAGAATCGAGCGTGGTGCCCCAGTAGGTTTCGAATGCCGCCTGTGTGCAATCGCGCCCAACGATTAGCGTGGCGCCCGAACGGATGGTGGTTCCCGACGGGAAGGTGAACGACCTTGCGGTGTTGGCCTGCTGCAAGACCCAGCCGCTCAGGTCCAATTCCGTCGCGACAGGCGACGCGGTCGGAGTGGGCGAGACGGTCGGCGAAACGCTCGCCGTAGGAGCGACGCTGGCCGTGGGCGGAACAGTGGCCGTGGGGCTGACTGTCGCGGCTGGCGTGGCAGTCAGGGTGGGAATGGTTGTTGGCGAAACCTGATCCAAAACGGTGTAGGTGAAATTGCCTTGGCTGGGCGCGCGGACGCTTTGGCCGTTAATGTCCGATCCTGTGGCGTAATAATATACAACTGTGTTTCCGGGCTGGGGCGCGATGGCTGTATCCGTTCGCCACTGGCCGCTGGTTGCCGTGCCCGCGATCAGGTGGATGGGCATTTCCGTAAATCCGCCCGCCGCGCCAACGCGATACCAGACTCGCGCCGTGGCGCCGTCCAGAGGCTCGGGCGACATGACTACCGGATCGATGAAAACGGGTGTGTTTGTGTAGGCCGGATAACTGATGGCGGCGAGACCGACGGCCATCTGAAGTTTGTTTGCCGTTCCATAATAGGCAATCCGCCCAACGAATTCCGGATGGTCGATGTAAGGATTGCGGTTGCCCTGATAGGCTTGCACTTTGTCGTTGCGGGCGCGCTCGCTGTCGGAAACGGGGTCCATGTCGTGCCACTGGCGAAGGGTGTTTTGAAATCCCATGCCCGGTGTGATGAAGGTTTCATCATTATTGACAAGCGGCAGGCTGTATCGCGTGGCGAAGTAGAAAATTCCGCGAGCAATGTCGCCCTTGTAATCGTTCGGCGGTTCAAAAATCCCAAGCGTGGAGCTGACTTTGCTGTCGCCATAAACGCGCGTCGGATTGGTCACCCAATCGTAGGGTAGATTGCCGCGCGAGCTATTCACGTCCGAGCGCGTGGGGCGAAGATGATGAACATCGCCTTCGCCGTTGGCCGTGGTGTCGGCGCCAAGGCTTCGCGGCCAGGTGTGCTCGATGCTTATGGTGTCGCCGTTGAAATAACTGTTGGTATAGACATCCCAGACATCGCCATTGGATTCGAGGTCGATGGAGGTTTTGATTTGATTCTTAGCGCTGTCGTAACTGTGCTGATTGTGGCCATTTGTAACGATTTGCCGCAATTTATCGCGCAGAGCATTGTTATAAAGTCCATCTGTTCCGTCATAATAGCCCGCCGGGATTTCTGCGTGGGCGGCCGCAAACGCCGCAATGAAAATTGCCAAGGCCAGAAAAAAGCGCAAAATCTTCATGAAATCCAACTGTATCCTGAGTTTATGGCGCGCAAAACGCCAGGCGATGAGCGCGGATCCCATCTTCCGCCTCATCTTGTCAGGCAGAGGAATCCGGCCCCGAAAGTCAACACAAGATTGTTTTAAGATTCATCGAGAAATTCGACTCGCTCTGGAACGCCGCAGGGGAGGATCGATCTTGCGGATTCGCTCACGAAGGTTCGGTTATTTCTCCAACGGCATTCTCGCTGAATGGAGGGCTGCCTGTCGGTCCGCGTAATTTTCATTTGTGCCTGCCTATGTTCGGGGGGGATTATTCAACCAGCGGGTATGCGCCAACTTCGCATACGAATTATGTGGCCGCCGCTGAGGCTCCGGGAGATTGACGATGCCTGATGAAATTGAAAAACGCAGCGCAGAACGCCGCAAACGCATGGTGGGCCATGTGGCCAAGAACTTCGCCGAGGCGGAGGAATGGGACCTCGAATTTTGGCAGCAACAAACTCCCCAGGCTCGTTTGGCGGCTCTGGCGGCCATCCACCACGATACTGCCCTGGCCGAACAGGCAAGAAAACACGCCGAATCCGCTGACTCATCACTTAACGACAAGTCTTGAAGTCATGGAAACCAGCGCTGATTTTGAGGACTTGCTCGATCTGCTGAACCGCCACGCCGCCCGCTATTTGATTGTAGGGGGGCTGGCATTCATTTTTCATGCCAAACCACGATACACAAAAGACATAGACATTTGGATCGATCCCCACCCCGAAAATCTGGACAAAGCGAATCAGGCTCTTGCTGATTTTGGAAGCCCCTTGTTGCTTAATGGCGAAAATCTGAGCGAAATCACTCAATTGGGTGTTGCGCCAAACCGGATTGATCTGCTTCTCGATATGCAGGTTCTTCCGTTTTCAGAGGCGTGGCCCAGGCGCGTAGAAGCGCCTTACGGCCGGATTATACCATTTTCCTT
>CAYUNT010000081.1:0-18410 GCA_964446285.1 uncultured Candidatus Sumerlaeota bacterium
TTTCTGCGGGTGGGCCGGGTAGCAGGGGAATCGGCGGAAAACCGGGCGCAAAAGGCCGGCGGCGAGACGGGTTTCGAGCGGTTCGCACATTTGCGGACGTTTGGCCTGGCCGGAGGTGACGCGGCGGCGCGCGAACCGCGGCGATGCGCCCTCGGGCTTTTGTATGAATTCCTTGGCGCGGAGGCGTTTGCGCGCCTGGACGGATTGTTCCCTGGATGTTTTTTGCCTAATGAACTTTCCGTCTTGCGATCCATGCTCGAACGGGGGTTTAATGTCACACGCACGTCGAGCGCCGGAAGGCTGTTTGACGCGGTGGCTTCGCTTGCCGGTCTGCGCCACATTGCGCGCCATGAAGGGCAGGCGGCAATGGACCTTGAGTTCGCTCTTGGGCCAGAGGCAGAAAGCGAAGGCGCTTATCCGCTGCCATTACTGAAAGTGGACGCGCCAGGCGGGGGAGGGCGTTGGATTCTCGATTGGGAGCCGTTGGCGCGCGGTGTGCTTGAGGACGCGGAAAATGGAGTGGCGCCGGGGCCGATTGCGGCGCGATTCCACAATGCTCTGGTGGAGGGGATCGTGGAGACGGCCCGGATGGCAGGCCGGAAACGAGTGGCGCTTTCGGGAGGTTGTTTCCAGAATCGGTATCTGCTCGAGCGCTCGATCGAGCGCCTTATTGATGAGGGGTATCGTGTGTATTGGCCCCAGCGGGTTCCGCCCAACGACGGCGGGATCGCCTTGGGCCAAATCGCGGCCGCCTTGCGCGGCCCTCGAGAGGAAAATGCCTGAGATGTGCCTGGCAATTCCCGGAAAGATCGTGGAGATTCTCGACGCCGAGGATTCCATGTCCAGATCAGGGAAGGTATCTTTTGGCGGGATTCTCAAGGAGGTGAACCTGGCCTGCGTTCCTGAGGCCAACACGGGCGATTATGTAATCGTCCACGCCGGTGTCGCAATCAGCGTGCTGGATGAAAACGAGGCGCAAAGCGTCTTTGAATATCTCGAACAAATAGATGAATTGGGAGAACTCGAACATGAGCAAGAAAGTGTTCGTCACGATTGATGGGAACGAAGCGACAGCCTACGTAGCCCATCGCACGAACGAGGTCTGCGCGATCTACCCGATCACCCCCTCCTCAAATATGGGGGAGTGGGCGGATGAGTGGTCAGCGCAGGGCCGCCGAAATATCTGGGGAACGGTTCCGCAAGTGGCGGAGCTGCAAAGCGAAGGCGGCGCGTCGGGCGCTGTGCATGGCTCGCTTCAGGCGGGCGCGCTGACGACGACCTTCACCGCCTCGCAAGGCCTTCTGTTGATGATTCCGAATATGTTCAAGATCGCCGGGGAACTGACCTCGACGGTGTTTCATGTGTCGGCGCGCACGGTGGCCACGCACGCGCTGTCGATTTTTGGCGATCACAGCGACGTGATGGCAACTCGCTCGACGGGATGGGCTTTGCTCGCCTCGGGCAGCGTGCAGGAGGCGATGGATTTCGCCCTGATCGCACAAGCCGCCACGCTCGAATCGCGCATCCCCTTCCTGCATTTCTTTGACGGATTCCGCACCTCGCACGAGGTGGCGAAAATCCAGTTGCTGAGCGATGAAGAGATTCGGGCGATGATTTGCGACGAATTGGTCGCGAAGCACCGCGCCCGCGCCCTTTCGCCCGAGCACCCGGTTCTGCGCGGAACCGCCCAGAATCCCGATGTGTTCTTCCAGGCGCGCGAGGCGGCGAATCCATTCTACGCCGCCTGTCCGGACATCGCGCAGAAGGCGATGGACAAGTTCTATGAAGTAGTCGGACGCCGCTACAACCTGTTCGACTATGTGGGCGCGCCGGATGCCGAGTATGTGGTGGTGCTGATGGCCTCGGGAACCGCCACGGCCCACGAGACGGTTGAGTATCTCAACCGCAAGGGCGCAAAGGTTGGCGTGATCAAGGTCCGCCTCTATCGTCCGTTCGATATGAAACGCTTTGTCGAGGCGATTCCGCCGACGGTGAAGGGAATTGCCGTGCTCGACCGCACCAAAGAGCCGGGCGCTCCAGGCGAACCGCTCTATCAGGATTGCATCACGGCCATTCACGAAGGACTCGTGAACGGATGGGGCAAGTTGCGCGCCATGCCGCGCGTTCTCGCCGGACGCTATGGGCTTTCTTCCAAGGAATTCACCGCCGCTCAGGTGAAGGCCGTTTTCGACAATCTCAAGGAAGCCAAGCCGAAAAACCACTATGTCGTCGGCATCGAAGACGACGTGACGCACAACAGCCTGGCTGTCGATCCGGACTTCTCCGCGGAATCGGAGAAGGTGATCCGCTGCCTGTTCTACGGCCTGGGCAGCGACGGCACTGTGGGCGCGAACAAAAACTCAATCAAGATCATCGGCGAAAATACGGAAAACCACGCGCAGGGCTATTTCGTGTATGACTCGAAAAAGGCCGGCGCGGTCACGGTTTCGCACCTTCGCTTCGGGCCGGATCCGATCCGCTCGACTTACTTGGTGAGCAAAGCCAACTTCATCGGCTGCCACCAGTTCGTGTTCCTCGAAAAATACGACATGCTCCGCTATCTCGTTCCGGGCGGAACGTTCCTGCTCAACTCGCCCTACGACAAGGACGAGGTGTGGGACAAGATGCCGCGCAAGGTCCAGGAGCAGATCATCGAGAAGAAGGCAAAGTTCTACGTGATCGACGCCACCAAGGTGGCCGAGAGCAGCGGCATGGGACGGCGCATCAACACGGTGATGCAGACCTGCTTCTTTGCCCTCTCGGGCGTTCTGCCGCGCGAGGAAGCCATCGAGCAGATCAAGAAGACAATCAAGAAGACCTACGGCAAGAAGGGCGAGGAAATCGTCCGCATGAACATCCAGGCGGTGGAAAACACGCTGGCCAACCTCTTCGAGGTCAAGGTGCCCGCCAAGGCGTCGAGCGCCATCGAAATGCCGCCGACGGTATCGAAAGATGCCCCGGAATATGTGAAGAATGTGCTTGGAGAGATCATCGCGGGCAATGGCGATACGCTGCCTGTAAGCGCCTTCCCGGTGGATGGCACGTTCCCGACGGCGACTTCGCAGTGGGAAAAGCGCAACATCGCGCTGAACATCCCCGTTTGGGACCCCGAGACCTGCATCCAGTGCGGCAAATGCGCGATGGTCTGCCCGCATGCCTCGATCCGCATCAAGGTCTATGAACCGGGCTTGCTCGAAAAAGCCCCGGCCACATTCAAGTCGATCAACTGCAAAATCCCGGCCTGGAAAGACCGCGGATGGAAATTCACGATCCAGGTTGCGCCGGAAGACTGCACGGGCTGCGAAGTCTGCGTGGACGTTTGCCCGGCGAAGAACAAGAAAGAGGCGCGTCTGAAAGCCCTCAATATGGCGCCGCAGATTCCGCTGCGCGAGCCGGAACGCGACAACTGGAACTTCTTCCTGACGATTCCGGACCTCGACCGCCGCGAAATCGACACGAAGCGCATTCAGCAGCAGCAAGTGCAGCGTCCGCTCTTCGAGTTCTCGGGCGCGTGCGCGGGATGCGGCGAAACGCCGTATGTGAAACTGCTCAGCCAGCTCTTTGGCGACCGCGCGCTGATCGCGAACGCGACGGGATGCTCGTCAATCTACGGCGGCAACCTGCCCACGACGCCTTACGCCCAGGATGCCAATGGACGCGGACCGGCGTGGTCCAACTCGCTGTTCGAAGACAACGCCGAGTTCGGATACGGATTCCGCCTTGCTATCGACAAGCAAAAGGAATTCGCCACGGACCTTCTGAAAAAGATGGCTCCGCAGATTGGCGAAAACCTCGTCGAGGCGATCCTGACCGCGCCGCAGCAGTCCGAAGCGGACATTTATGAACAGCGCGCGCGCGTGGTGGAACTGAAGAAGAAAATCGCGTCGATAAACGCTCCGGAAATGAAGCAGTTGGCGCCGATCGTGGACAATCTCATCCGCAAGAGCGTGTGGATTCTGGGCGGCGACGGCTGGGCCTACGACATTGGCTACGGCGGCCTGGACCACGTTCTGGCGAGCGGGCGCGACGTGAATATGCTCGTGCTCGATACGGAAGTGTATTCCAACACGGGCGGGCAGATGTCCAAGGCGACTCCGCGCGGCGCAATCGCCAAGTTCGCGGCGGGCGGAAAGCCCGTCGGCAAGAAGGACCTCGGCCTGATGGCGATCAGCTACGGCAATGTCTATGTGGCGGCCGTGGCGATGGGCGCGCGCGATGAACACACGCTGCGGGCCTTCATCGAAGCCGAAGCCTACAATGGCCCGTCGATCATCATCGCCTACTGCCACTGCATCGCGCATGGCATCGATATGGAAACCGGCCTGAAGAATGAAAAAGCGGCGGTCGAGTCCGGCCAGTGGCTGCTCTATCGCTACAACCCCGACCGGGCCAAGCAGGGCCTGAACCCCATGCAACTGGATTCCCGCGCTCCGAAGATGAAGACGCAGGATTACCTGATGATGGAAAACCGGTTCAAGATGCTGACGAAAATCAATCCCAAGGCGGCGAAGGAACTCTTTGAGGCAGCTCAGGAAGATGTGGACCGCCGCTGGAAGCTCTACGAATACCTCGCCGCGCAGAAGTTCGGCGACGGAACCGCGGAGGCGCCAAGCGCCGAATAACCCGAGGCTTGAAAATCCATCCCGGATCCACCCAGGGTCCGGGATGGACCTGCCCCGGAAACCCCGGCGATCGCGCACTTTCCTGTATCGCGCGATGCCTTCACTCTCTCGACGAAATCCACACGGAGGCCATCGAACATGGACCTGACAACTACCTATCTCGGATTGAAGTTGCGCTCACCGCTGGTGCCGTCCGCCTCTCCTCTCACGGAGGACGTGTCCAACATCAAACGCATGGAAGACGCCGGAGCGGCAGCCGTCGTTCTTCACTCGCTGTTCGAGGAACAACTCTCGCAAGACGCCGCGGAAATGGCAAAGCGCCTCGAGCACGGCACGGAGAGTTTCGCCGAATCGCTCAGTTATTTCCCCGAACCGAGCGAATACCGCCTCGGCCCCGAGGAGTATCTCGAGCTCATCCGTTCGGCGAAGGAATCTGTGAAGATTCCTATCATTGCAAGCCTCAACGGCTCATCGCTCGGCGGCTGGACCGCCTATGCGAAGCAGCTTGAAAAGGCGGGCGCCGACGCCATCGAACTCAATGTCTATTACATCCCGGCCGATATGGATGTGACTGCGGAAAAGGTTGAAAAGACCTACGTGGACATCCTGAAGGCTGTGAAGTCGGCAGTGAAGATTCCGGTGGCGGTGAAACTCAGCCCGTTCTTCAGCAATATCGCCAATATGGCCAAACGGCTCGATGCGGCGGGCGCGGACGGACTTGTTCTGTTCAACCGCTTCTATCAGCCGGACATCAACCTCGAGTCGCTCGAGGTGGAACCGCACATCATCCTGAGCACGCCAATGGCGCTGCGTCTGCCGATGCGCTGGATCGCCATTCTGCACGGACGCATCGAGGCCGACCTGGCCGCCACCAGCGGCATTCATTGGGCCAAAGACGCGATCAAGATGATCATGGCGGGCGCGAAGGTGACGATGCTGTGCTCGGCCATCCTGCGCCACGGCATTGACCACATCCGTGTGGTCGAGCAGGGCATGATCGACTGGATGGAAGAGCACGAATACGAGTCCGTCGAGCAAATGGTTGGCAGCATGAGCCAGATCAAATGCCCGGATGCGACAGCCTTTGAACGCGCGCAGTATATGAAGGCGCTGGCCACCTATAAGCCGGTCTGAACAATTCCGCAGTAAAAACAAAAGGCGCCTCGAACGCGGAATGTGTTCGAGGCGCTTTTTTCTTTATTGGAAGAAGTTGGGCGTCAGTCGATGGGGTGAGGCGAAAGACAAGGCGTGGGGGAAAGGTTGGGATGGAGAAGATAGAGAATTTCTGGTGTGGAAAGGCTTTTCACCAGATTCTGCGCCTGGAGTTGTTCCTGCGCCGTGAGTTGTTCTTCGGTGGTCGATTGGGATTGGGTCTGAGATGAATTCGTATTGGAGGCGGATGATAGTTCCGACGCCGCCGCTGATAAGGGCGCGGCAGGATAGGCAAAATCCGGCATGAAATCGGTCTGGGGCGGTTTGATAACTCCTGAGGCTCCACCAACTTTGAAACGGGCATATTTTACGTCTGACATCTGGAAGTCGGTTTTGCCCTCGGGCGAATACCAGTTGGTTCTGAAGATGAATTCGCCATTTTTTAGAGGTTTTGCGCGGATGACATATTCACGGCGTTCGAGCGTTGCGCCACCCCGTTGCGTTTTGCGGATTCGCTTTTCGTAGATGGTGCGGTCGCTGCCTTGCGCCTTTGCGCCCCAGGGCCAGTTGAACACGGCGCTCTCGGAACGGAAAAGAAAGCCCTTCTTGTCTGCTTCGTGGAAGTCCAGCCCCTCGATGCGCGCGATGGTTTCGGGGTTTGCCAGGGTGCTTGTGCCCGCAAGGACAGCGCGCGCGCTCGCGGGCGCTGGACGCCTGATCCGCGCCACGCAAACCGAGCGCGTGGGATCAATCACGAGATTGCTGCCCTGGCGATAGGCCGTGAGGGTGAGGCGGTAGTTTTCGCCGGTGGTTTTGTCCTTCGCCTCCGCCTTGGCGCGGACTTCGACGCGTTGTTTTTTGGCGTTCCAAAAGACTTTTCCGGCCTTGAGAGCCGCCTTGAGCGCGCCGCCTTCGGGGAGATTGCCGAGGGTGGCTTCGCCCGCCAATCCCGCAGGATCGGCCTGCGAAAAGGAAATTTTCGGGGCCAGCGAGCGTTCGCCGCACACAAACGGCGCAGGATTGAAGGTCGTGCGCAAGTCGCCCAGGCGTTCAGAACTGAACTGAATGGCGGCGATTTCAAGGATGTGATCGGCCGGATGAAAAATCACTTCGTCGAGCCAGGAAGCGTCGGCGCCGGCAGCGCCGGAGGCGTCTTTGCGATACTCCCACTTGAGCGTTTGGAGACCTTCGGGAACTGCCAGCGCGGTGCGTTTCCAGTTTTGCTCGCCCGAGGCGGCGTATTGGACCGCGCCGCCAACAGAAAACTGGAGGAAGTCGTGTTGATATTCTGAGGAGACCTTGGACCAGAAAGTGATCTGGCCGGGTCCCTGAACTGTGGTCAGGAGCGATGCGCTCTGATTGTCTGCCAGGCGCGCGGTTTGGATGGCGTCGGACCCATCGCGTGACGCGCCCGGCTGAAAAATCCATCCCGCGTCGCCCGCCGTGGCGAAATCGAGGACGGGATTATCGAGCGCGTCACCGAGCCAGACGGGCGGCGCCGGAGTCGGAGTGAGCGTCGGCGTGGTGGTTGGCGTGACGTAGTTGGTGGGCCAGGGGGTGGGCGCAGGCCACTGGGTAGGAGAGGGCCAGGGGGTGGATGTGGGCCATTCGGTCGGCGAGGGCCAGGGAGTCTGCGTTGGCCAGGGCGTTTCCGTGGGCGATGGCGACGGAGTGGGCGTGGCGTTCTTGTCTATATAGACGGCCGTGTAGGTGTCGTTGTTGTTTATTTGGATTCCGATTCTTGATTCAACGGAAAGGAATTCTCTGTTCTTCAACCATCTGTTGAATACGAGATCGTCCACTTCTGGAGGCGCGGAAAGCCATAGAGGGAGTCCACAGGTATTCTGGTAGGCATAAGGACACTGTTCGGCATATCCCTCCGCGAAAGAATAGGTTGCATACCCCCGCGGAATCCATAGGCCAGGCGGGTCCGATTCCACCCGAATAGTGCATAAGCCAATGGCGTAAGAACAGTTTTTGCTATAAACGGCCGTCCAAATGTCATTGCGGTTGACCTTCATCTCGAAGTCTTTCCATGTTGTATAGACCTTGTCTCCAGATGCGTCTTTTAGGTGCCATGACTCGAACATATATCCATATTGATAATGGGTTTCCGGGGCGTTCAGCCAGAAGGTTGAGCCGCAGAGTTTAGCTCGTGTATAAGGGGCCTTCATATAGCCGTCTCCATCCTTCATCAATGCACCTGGCGGATCGGAACAGATTGTAATTGTGCAGGGATCGTCATTGAAGGCGTAGATGGCTTCATACGTGTCACTATATGCTTTTATTCCCACATCACGTGCGGACAGATAGGGTTGTCCGTTTTTTGTCCATTGCAGGAAGGGCACGCCATTAAAACTTTCCGGAGCAATCATCCAGAATCCGGACTTGGTGGGTTTTGTTCGCTGGTATGGGGTCATTGCCGTTCCATCCGCGTCTTGTATCATCACGCCGTCGGGAGATGACTTGATTGTAAAAGTGGCGTAGCTGGTTTCCGATTTGCTGATTTCGGAGGATAAACCGGCGGGACAATAATGGGTATCGTCCAGGTATGTGCCATCGTCCACCTCGGCAGCTTCGGCCTGGAGATCGGCGAAGGAGGCGGAACGGGGTTCGGCCTGCGCCAGGAGCAACATCGAGGGCCGGACGCCAGACTCCTCCGGAATGCCGCGTTGTCTATGCACAACGGCTTGGGAACCATCCTGCGAATTGGCCCCCACATTGGGTGCGTGGATGTTGATGAGTTCGGCCAGTTTGAGCGCGAAAAACACCAAGAACAGAGCGGATACAAATCGCCAGCGGATCATGGGAGTGGCTCCAAATCAAATCGGCCCGGCGAGGCGGTAGAGTGGCCGCATTTCCGGGACGCCAAAGGTGCCTCCTTGGGCGTAAACATTCCCCTTCATGCCCGGCGCACCAGCCGGGCGGCGTATTTGCGCCAAATACGATTTTGGGGGGACAATGAGACCTTTTCACCGCGCTTATGAGGAAGATTTTCGAGGGCGACCCAAGCGCGGCGCGGAGGAGTTCAGAAAGGAAAACCGGCGGATGCGAAACGGGGAAGACTGTTCTAAAAAGAGAGAATGGAAATGGGATGGAAATGAAATGAAGCCGGTAATATGGAATCCGGTTCGGCTTCCGCCGGGTTCTTCTGAACAGTCACGTGTTTAATTCAGAAGCAAAGAACGCGCCAGATTGGCGGGCGCACCGCTGGCGGCGGACGCGTGTGCCCAAGGGGGCGCGGCTGGAAGCGTCCAACTTCCGCGAAATCAACAGGAAGGAAGAACGTGCCCTTCCGCGATTTGGCGAATCAGGCGCGGCACGAAAAGGCGGTATTCATGATGCAAATCCGCATCATTCGTTGCAGCGGCGCAACAATGTTGCAAAGACGCAACGTGTTTTCATCGCGGGCGAATGCGGTGGCTGGAACTGTTCAAAGTGCGGAAAAATCTTGGGCGAGACGCCCAAGCCAACAGAATCACAGGCAAAATACCCATGCCACCAGCAACTTTGAACAGTTTCTGAATGCTGTGGCGATCCTCAGGATTTCAGGCGATCGATACGGCGCAGAACCAGCAGGCGGATTTCGGTCATTTCCTCGATTGAGAAGCGGATGCCTTCGCGCCCGAGTCCGCTGTCTTTCACACCGCCGTAGGGCATGTGATCGACGCGCCAGGAGGGGACGTCGCCAATCACCACGCCCCCCGCCTCGATTTCGTCCCAGGCGCGCATGGCCTTGTAGATGTCGCGCGTGAATACGCCCGCCTGCAATCCATAGGCGGAGGCGTTCACCTCGCGCAAGACGGCGTCGAAATCGGCAAAGGGCGCAAGAATCGCCACGGGGCCAAACACTTCGCGGCAAGAAAGTGGTTCATGCGGCGGGACGTTTTCGAGGAGGGAGGCTTCGAGGAGCGCGCCCTCGCGCCGTCCGCCGCAAAGCAGGCGCGCCCCGCTCGCCTGAGCGGACTTGATCCAGCCCTCGACGCGCCGCGCTTCGTCTTCGGAAATCATTGGTCCGATAAAGGTATCCTCGCGGCGCGGATCGCCCATGCGGAGCGCGCGCGTGGCGGCTACGAGGCGTTCGCGAAATTCTGAATATATGGATTCGTGAATATAAATCCGCTGCACACTGATGCAACTCTGCCCGGACTGGTAAAACGCGCCGAAGATGATGCGCGCGGCGGCGTCGGCCTGATCCGTGTCCGCATCGACGACGCAGGCGGCGTTTCCGCCCAGTTCGAGCGCGACTTTCTTTTTGCCCGCCTTTGCTTTGAGCGACCAGCCGACATCCTGCGAGCCGGTGAAACTGAGGAGTTTGAGGCGGTCGTCCGTGATGAGCGCCTGGGCGTCGGCGGCGCGGCAGGGCAGGATCGAAAACGCGCCGGGGGGCAGGGCGGTTTCGGCCAGGACCTCGCCAATCACGAGCGCGCCGATAGGCGTGGCAGAGGCGGGTTTGAGCACAAAGGGGCATCCGGCGGCAATGGCGGGAGCGATCTTGTGCGCGGCGAGATTGAGCGGAAAGTTGAAGGGCGTGATGAGCGCGCACGGGCCGATGGGAACGCGCCGCCACATTCCTTCGTAGCCGCGGGCGCGGGGCGTGACGTCGAGCGGCAGAACCTCGCCCGTGATGCGAACGGCTTCCTCGGCGGCGAGGCGGAAGGTGTCGATCAGGCGCGTGACCTCGCCGCGGGCGTCGCGAATGGGCTTTCCGGCCTCGATGCAAAGCGCCTGGGCGAGTTCCTCGGCGCGCTCGGTGAACCGCCGGGCGCAATGTGCGAGAATGGCTTGGCGCTCGAAGGCGGCAAGGCGGCGCATAGCGGGGGCAGCGGCGGCGGCCTGGGCGATGGCTTCCTCGACGGCCTGCGGATCGGCGAGGGCGGCGCGCGTGGCTACTTCGCCCGTGAATTTGTCGCGCACCTCCAGCGAGGCGTTGGGCGATTGCGGACGGTTGCCGAGATAATACGGATAGGTTTCTCGCAGCATGGAAATTACCTTAATGGGATAATGGGACGCATGGGACAAATGAGACAAATGAGACGATTGGGATAATAAGGGAAAGGCATTTTGCTTGTTGGGAGGCTGGAATCTGGCAATTAAGCCACAGCGATTGGGAATAAGGCGCATTTCCGCGCATGGCGCATGGAGGGGGCTTCATTGCACCTCGGCGCGGGCGGCGGCGAGGAGAATGCGCGACACGGCTTTGGCGTCCTCGCCCGCTTCGAGCCGTGGACCGACGCAACTTGGGCACCCGGCGCGGCAGGGGCATTGCGTCAGAATCTCCCACGAGGCCTGGAGCACCTGGCGGTCGATGGCGAACAGGCGGCGCGCAATCCCAATCCCGCCCGGGTAGCGGTCATAGACGTAAAGCGTCGGGCGCTGATCGTGCGGGGCGCGCAGCATGGGCCAGACGCTGAAATCGCGCGGATCGCATAAAACATAGATGGGAATTGTGTTTCGCAGCAAATTGGCCACGCCGCGCAATCCGGCCGACAAATCGAGATTGCCCCGTTCGTAGTCGGCGCGGGTTTCCTCGCGAAGCGTAAGCCACCATGCCTCGGTCTGGATTTCGTTTTGCGGCAAATGAATTGTGCCGTAGCCGATGCTTTCGTGCGACTCGAATTGCACCTTCTTGAATTTCGAGACGACGGTGGCGACCGAGACGTCGCCGAAGTTTTTCGATTCGATGGGCGAAGGCTTCGCGCCAGCGGCGTCTCGGGGAGCGCCAAACTCGATCCGCTGATCCACTGTCAGCACCTGGATATTCGTCGAAGACTCGGCGTCGGTGTAGTAATCGACATCGACCGGCCGCGCGTAAGCCGTGCGCCCATCCCAATCGAGGCGGTCGATCACATACTGGCGGCCCTGATGGATGTAAATCGCATCGGGATGGATGAAAAACGGCGCGGAATCGTAATCGACATCGGCAATCACGCGGTTGCGGTCGGCCGTGTTGAGAACGATGAAGTTCTCCGCGCGGGCAGAACGCAGTGAGATTTCCTCGGCGGGATACGAGTCGGACGAATAAAACCACCGGTTGCCCGAGTGGCGCACCACTTGTTCGTGATCGAGCGCCTCGAGAATCGGCCGCACCTCCGCGCTGCCGAATCGCTCGTCTTCGTGGAAGGGCAGTTCAAAACACGCGCATTTGAGATGGCTCGTGAGGATGGCGAAGTTGTCCGGATTGACAATCCCCTGCTCGGGCGAGGAGCCGAAGAAATAGTCAGGGTGGTTCATAAGGAACTGATCGAGCGCGGAACTGTTCGCCACGAGGATGATAGCGGACGTTGAACCTTTGCGCCCGGCGCGCCCGCCCTGCTGCCAGGCGGAGGCAACGCTGCCTGGCCATCCGGCGAGAATGGCGGCATCGAGCGAACCGATGTCGATGCCGAGTTCGAGCGCGTTGGTAGAAACGACTCCCAGGATGCGCCCGCTCTTGATGCCTTCCTCGATGGCGCGGCGTTCGGCGGGCAGGTAACCCGAACGGTAAGCGGCGATAGCCTCGGCCGGGCGGTGGAGTTTGAGCATCGCGCGGCGCAGATAGGTCGCGATCACCTCGACGATGAGCCGCGAGCGCGCGAAAACGATGGTCTGAATGCCTTTTGCGAGAAACCGCGCCGCGATCCGCCGCGATTCGGATTTGACCGAACGCCGAATGCCCAGTTCTTCGTTCACGACAGGCGGATTGAAGAAGATAAACACGCGTTTGCCGTGCGGGGCGCCGTTGCGATCTACGAGCGTAAATTCCTCGCCGATCAATTCCTGCGCCAGTTCGCGCGGATTGGCGATTGTGGCCGAACAGCAAATAAACGTCGGCTGCGACCCATAAAACCGGCAGATGCGCCGCAAACGCCGCATGACGTTGGCGAGATGGCTGCCAAAGACGCCGCGGTAATGATGCACTTCGTCCACGACGATGTAGCGGAGGTTTTCGAAGAGCTTCATCCACAACGTGTGGTGCGGCAGGATGCCTGTGTGGAGCATGTCGGGGTTCGTGACGACGATCTGCCCGGCGGTGCGGAGCGATTTGCGGGCGGCGGCGGGCGTGTCGCCATCGAAGGTATAGACGCGGATCGGTTCACCGAGCGCGCGCGTCACGTCGTAGAGCTCGCGGTATTGGTCGTGGCTGAGCGCCTTGGTCGGAAAGAGATACAGCGAGCGGCTCTGCGGGTTTCGCAAAACGGCGTCGAGAACCGGGACGTTGTAACAGAGCGTTTTCCCCGAGGCGGTGGGCGTGACGACGCACACATGGTGCCCGGCGAGCGCGTGGCCGATGGCTTCGGCCTGATGCGAATACGGATGACGGATGCCGCGCTCGGCCAGGACGCCAGGCAGGCGCGGATCGAGGGCGGCGGGCCATTCGGCGTATTCCGGGGCGCGGGCGGGTATTTCCTTCCAGCAGGCGATCGAGCGGGCGAAGGAAGGCGAAAGACGGAGCTGTTCGAGGGCGGCGTCAAGCGGGCTGGCGAAAGGGGCGCCGGTTACAGATGCGCCAAAGGGTCCGGATGCGCCGGATGCGCCCGCAGATGCGCCGGAGGATGCTGAAGCGGCAACGTGTGAAGATGCGCGCGGCGAACCAGAGGAAGGCGACGAACCGGACGAGCGGGCAGCAGGCTTTTTGCCGGTGCGGCGCTCTTCGCCATCCCCGCCTCCGAACAGGTCAAATTCCGATGCGGTGTCTTTCGATTTGGACATGGGATTTAGAACGAGGAGCGGGGGAGGAGGATGTTAAAACAACAACAGGCGCGAAAGACAACCGCCACTGCCCTGCGCCCTTCGCGGCAGTTCACGAGCCACAATCCACTCTTTGAGCAGCAAGCCAGCCCTGGCAATGGCCAGGCTGGATGCCATGCGCGGATCGGATGCAGCGCCGTCCGGCTTATTCGCCGTAAACGGCCACTTCGACCGTCGCGATGACGCCGAGGATGTTCACAAGATGATAGTCCGCGTAGTTGATCTTTGTGATTCCGGCGGATTTGGCGGCGGTTTCGAGCGAGGCATCGCCTGTTGTAACCATACCTAGAACAGTCTGCGTAGTGGCGACACCTTTTTTCGGGCCGAGGATCAGTCCGCTTTGGTCGGTCATGAGCGGCGCGCGATAGTCAGAGTAAAGCCAGCCGATGGGCGGCGAAAAAGGCGCGCGGAAACCAACGAGAACGCATCCGCTGAGGCTCAACATCATGGCGGCGGCAAAAAGTCCGAGAAACAAACGGCGCATACGAGTCTCCTTACGATTGGGCGATCCAGAGGCGGCTGCCACGCGCGTTTTTGACTCGCAACCGGCGGCCTGTGTGGAACGCCATTTTTCGCGCGTTTTCTCGCTGATTGGGCCGGATGCGGACAAGCGGAATTACAATCTTGCCGACCTTATGCCTTGATGTTTTTGTAGGAACAATCGACCCAAGGAGCATCATTATGTTATTTGTGCTGGTCAATTAAACTCAAAACGCCCGGCAAAAGACCGGGCGCTTTTTACCTTCAAGGCAGGGATAGTAACGCATCCCCTAATCCGGAAGAATCACTTTTTATTCTTTTTTTGCACTGGAGGATCATCCCATGTCGGCAATGGTTCGACGGGTAATAAAAGGGAAGCTGGCTCCAAAGGGGAACGGCTGAAAAAGCCCTCCCGCACCAGGGGATGTTTGGGCGCACTGCCAGAAAGATAATCCTTCCTGATGTAGGGCCTCAATTTTGTTGGCATTGTATTCATCCTCTGCTGGAGCAATTTCGCGGGCTTAAAAATATATAAACCTTCCCCATCCGTTCCCTAGAAGGGAACGGCCGTAATTCAGCATATCCCCTAATAGGCCGTCAATGCCCGATTTTATGGTCAAGGGGTTAATCTCCTCTTGGCACGAAAATATCATCGAGTATCCAGAGTTTGGTTTTTTCAGCCGTATCGTAGAGGCTGAGCCAGAAGGCTGCCCTGCGCCGGAAAACCATGCCTCTGAACTCTTGTCCGGTAACAAAAAGACCGCGCCGAGGGTCAAGCATAAGCCTTCCTGAATCTGGCGAATATAATGGATCGGCAGTATTCGGGTCTCGCCGAAGCAACAAGGGCTTATCCTTTTCAAACATATCATAGGTCTTGTCGCCATATGGATTTTCTGTGGGGGCACCATAGTATAAATTCGCGTAATACGAATAAAAAAGGTCTCCCAAATGAGCAATGGCTTCATAACGAGCAGATTCGCCCGCTGTGATGTCGAAAGGAACTACCTCGCCATTTGCCAGTTTTCCTCGTGTGGCGCGTCGCTGGAGTCGGCGCGCCTGCAATGTTCTGTTCAACCCTTGTATGTCTAAGGAGCGAGATGAGAAGATGCCACACATAATGGGAGCCAATTGTCTCACTGCGGCGTTGAGCCAGTCGTGGATGGTCCTGCTATTTGTGTAGAACACTTTCATGATGAAGGAATAAGGGCCTTGTGGCGTGGAATTGGCGGGAGAGCAGTAGAGAGGCAGATACTCCGAAAGACGGCTTCGCACAAAACGCCCAGTGGTGGAAATCTTATGGATTTCCCCTAGGGCATTTCTTACGTCATTCTCGGTAGGATATTCGCTAGATGTGCGGCTTTTGCGCCTGTAAAGGCCAACCAGAACATTCCGTATAATGTCACGGGCAATCTCATCAATTAATACGTCATCTTTTTGTGAACGCCGCCGGTCTGATTCCGATGAGTTTTTCGTGGCGAACTTCCACCAGAAATCCTCTTGGAACAGTTCGAAGTCTCCTAGGAAAAGCGTCCAAAGCATGAAAAGATCGCTCATTACGTCATCCAATATATCTTGGATCTCCTTTGCCAATTTGTTTTCATGCCTGCAATTTTCCGCGTGCCTGTAAATGAGGGAGTTAAAAGCATTTTGTCCTTTGGAGTTGTAGTGGGCGAGGAGCTCCTTAAAGATAGCGGTTCGAGCCTCTATCAGACCTTGAGGGGACTTAGTTTGAATACTCCGGAAGGCGTTTCGAAGCCTTGGAGACGCTTTCGCTTCCGTTGTTTCCAGTATCTCAAACACCTTTTCCGAATCATCAAGAAGGCCAAAAAAGAGCTGCCCTGGCGTGTTGCCTACTTGCTTGACGCGCTTTTCTTGAACCTTATTAAATTCCTCACCCCGAAGAAGGCGATGTCCGATTTCATGGCCCATCTGGATCAATAATTCAGGCTGATGCAGCTGAGGCAGACTGACTTCGATTATCGAGCCATATCGGTCGTAATGCATAAGGTCTGGCGCGCCCCCAAACAAGCAAATTCCTCCCTCCTCTATTCGGTTGCCCATGACTCCCAGCAAAATGCGCTGAATTCCTGTCAGGATGCTGATAAGCTGAAGAGCGGCGCCTTTGTATTCGAAATTGAAGTCCGTGATTTCATTGAGGAGATAACTGCCCTGAAAATAGCTAAGAAATGCATGATTGAAGTACTGGACAGCCTCCTCCAACTTCGCAAGGAAATATTCCCGATCAATATAGTTGGCCTCCAAATCCTTCTCGATATAGCGTTTCATGCCATAAAGGTAGGGATAGAGTTCAATAAACCGCCCAAAAAGCTGCGGAGTTCTCACACAGCTGTTAAAAATCGAGTAGATATTCCGGATTTCAGTGGTCAGCCCTCTATGAATACCTTTGCGCCTTAAGCCCTTTTCCAGATTGTCCAAGTCCTCTTCCGAGAAGCCATTGTCCCGATGTGTTATAATTTTTTGAGTATAGGGGTGATTGTATCCGCCTCCATTGGGATGGATGGGCCTTCTTAGAAACTCCATCTCTGCGGCAATTTGCGTGCATGATCTATAGATATCAGGACCTTTGGTAAGATCTATCTGCCCAAGAGGTGGATTGAGCCTGGATATTTCACTATGGCGGGCATAGTGAAGAATGCGAAGGCAATGCGAATACAGGAATGCCGCTGTGTCGGCAATATAGAAACCTGTATGATGTTCATTAACATACTTGCAGTGAGTCGGCCCCTCCTCTTTAAACCATTTGCATCGCTCATCTGGGCTTACATTTTGATAGGGGTAGTGGCAGTCACCGACTACATAGGTGCTTCCTCCTCTTCGCTGTTTGATGATTGGTTGAAAGAAATGACAGGAATGAGGCAGTATATGGTCACTCATTCCTGCAGCGAGATATAGCCGACAGAACTTGTCTTTGTCCTTTACGATGAGATTTCCTTTTTCCTTTGTTTCCTTTGATACCTTTGCAAGATCGTGCGCATTGGGAGGAGTATTGGACGCGATTGCCTCGGAGAAATGGCCTGGTTTGCAGCTGATGGCCACATTGGCCTGGATTTTGCCTCTTATTGTATTTTTTTCGTCGAGGAATTCTTTTTCCATGTAGAGTTTGGGCTTGGTTATGCGATCCTGAACCGATTCTTTGTATCGTGCTTCATCGTCGCCGGCTTCTGTGACCAATCGGTCGTGAATTGCGTATATTTTTTTCAGAATCCCCATGTCATATCCAAGTGTTGTAAAACTGGTATTAAAAACATGGGAATCGATATTATTGTTCCAATGGAATCCCAGTTTGGAAATGAGCTTTCTTTCCGTTCCATTTGCAATTTCTTTCAGTTGATGTTCTGGATCTCTGGGATCATTGATTTCCGAGAAGCGCGCCTCCCTAATGTCCATGACAACCTGCAGAATTTCGGTATAATCTCGAGATTGTACCAAAAAGGCGATTTCGCTCCAGCCGTGGCAAAGAAATGGAATAACCCTAGCCTCGCTTTTGGGATGATTCTTGATGGTCCAGGGACGAATGTGAAGCGGACCGTTAATTTCTGGAGAGCCCATTGCCCGTTGAGATTGCTTTATGATGAAATCCGCCAGATGAAATAGCAATTTCGAGCCATGGTCTATGGAGAGAAATTCCTGCGTTTCGAGCTGACAAAGCCCCACCAATGGCTGGCTCTGCAAGTTATTCTTGATGGACAGAAACAAATCCACAGGTCGTTCGCCGGGGCGCCCAATCAAGGGGCCATACAAGAACTGGAATGAATCGCACCATTCACATTTGGCCAGATTGTTTACAATCCCGTAATCTTGAACAAGCATTACGATGGCCAGATCAAACTTGCCCAGCATTCCGAATCCAGCTATTTCATAATATCCCAGGAATTCCTGGTCAGTTTCCTGGCGAAGTGCATCCTCTTCTTTCTCTGCATATTCCGTTCGCTTTTTTTTCCACTGGACATGTTGCTCAATAATCTCTTTTCGATATTTCCCGGCCCACTCTTCGAGACGGTTGTAAAGCTTCAGTTCTCCGCCGATGGGAACGGAAAACAGCCCCACAAGAATTCCAGCGGGAAGAATATCTACGTTAAGCCCATATTGCCCTGTATGTTGATTTCCGTTCATAAGGCTGCAATCCTGCCACATTCGAAAAGAATTCGAAACAGTTGTGCGCCAACTTTGCTAGATTATTGATGAGACTACTCGATGACTGTTCAGCATATCAAGTAATTACTGCTCAACAACAGGTTTTCTTATCTGGTTTATCCGTGCCTTGGCAAGAGATTTTTTCCAGATGACTTTTCTGGGGAGATGCTTGACCCTGATCCGTCAGCCCTTTGATATTCTGAAAATTGCATAAAAAACAATCCCTTGTCTGGCATGGATTTTGTTAATCCGAGTTTGGGCCGAAACTTG
>CAYUNT010000082.1:0-4849 GCA_964446285.1 uncultured Candidatus Sumerlaeota bacterium
TCTCGCGAAAACCGTGACAGGCGATTAGGAACAGAATCAAAGGAAAATGGTATCACAACTCTTGTGACTGTAGTTTCTCAGGCGAACGGCCTATCTCTCATACACCGTGATTTTGTAGTCGCCAATTTGAAAATCCGAGCGGCGGGGGAGGCGTTGCATGAGGGCCTGGATCGCCGGATGATCCCAGTTCGTTTTATATACGGCCTCGGTGTCGTTGTCGATAATTGCCAAAACTTGAATATCATTGATGTTGGGCGGCGGTTCGGAGGGCGGCGGTTCGACTCCGAGCAGCCACTTGGCCGCACATTTCCATGCGGGATCGTTGCGCGCGGAGGCGGCAGAAAGCGAAGGGGCGGCACCTGATTTGGTTTGAGGCGCCAGCAGCCATTTGGATTCGATTTCGCCCGGCCCAAGAAGCGTCTGGTTCGGGCTGAAGACCCGCCGCAACGGGAAATAAAGCGGCATCATGTTGTGGCAAATCAGCGCGGGGCGTTGCGCCGGGCGGCAATATGTGGCCAGAAACGAAGCCACCTCGGCGGTTTGGCGTTCGAAGCGCGTGGAAGCAGCCACGGACGGAAGCGCCATAACTCCAGCCAGCGCCAGCGCCCATCCCGCCGCGAGCCGCGACCGCTCGCGCCACGAGGCCGTGAGGCCGTGGATCACGAGCGCCGCGCCGATCCAAATCACAGGCGCAACGGGCGTTTTTATGCGGTCGGGATACGTGACAACGCCCGCCACAACCATCGGGGCAGCCAGGCCAAATACAAGAAGCAGGATTCCCGAAAGCAACGCCTTCGCTGCGCCGCCAGAGATTTGCGGCCTTGCGCCTTGCCGCAACCGCAGCGCCAGCGCGAAAATCCCGCCCAACCCCGCAAGAGCGAGCGCACATGCAAATATGCCTCGCCCCAGTCCCAGCGGCGCGGCCACACGCATCAATGCCGCTGGCTCGCCGAACATCCCCGACAGGAATCCGGGCGGTTTGCTTGCGACCACTTCCACATGGCGCACATGGTTATATCCGAACGCGAATCCCGCGAGAATTGGAGCATATAGCAATATCGTCAGAATCGCGGCGGTGATAGCCAGCCGCACCCAATGGCGCACGGATGGAACAACAAACCGCATCCATCCATGCGTCTCTTTCGCTGCGGGACAAGATGGATTTTCTCCATTTTCCCCATCGACGCCTGCGCCTCTGCTTGCGTCTCCAGCCGTCCAAAACCATGCCAGCCACAACGCGGGAAGAACTTGGATATTCGAAGGCAGCGTAAAAAGCAAAAGCGCGGAAATCCCGCCCAGCACCAAGTAATCGCGCCACTGGGAGGTCTTTGAACCTGATCGAGATTTGCTGGTGGCTTGGACGTCTCGTCCAAGACTTCTCGTGGCTTGGGCATCTTGCCCAAGATTTTCTTTTATGTTCTGGCGATTCCCTTCAAACCACCCCATGCGCCTTCCCAATAGCAGCAAATAAATGGCGATCAGGAGCATGGACAGAAAATACCCGCGCAGGATCATTGCCTGCGCATGGGCGGCCTGGCCAAGAAACAGCATCAACACGACCGCCGCCGCTGCCGCCCAGGATTTCGCGCGTGCAAGTCCGCGCCACCACCCCCAGGCGGCCGCCGCCCAGGCCGCCACAAACAGCGCGCCCGTCAGTCGCAGGTATTCCGGCTGGCGCAGGCGAAGAAGGCCATAAAACAGGCTTTTGGCAAAGCTTTCGAGCGGATGGTTGTTCGGCTCGTGATACACAGCCAGCGCAAGCGCCGGACTCCGCCCATAATAAGTAAAATTGAATGTGTCATCCCAGCCCAGATCGTTCCCGATCCGCGCCATCCAGCCGTAGAAGATAAAAAACGCGATTGCCGCCAGCACCCATCCCAGCGCGCAGGCGGACCTGCCGAGCGTCTCCGCGGATTTGCCTGGCGCGAGTTCAGATTTGCCAACTGCGGGGACAGATTCACCAGGCGCGAGTGCAGAGCCTCGCGATCCCAGGGGCGCGGCGTCTTGCCGGCCGGGCGTTTCATGCGGGGAAGAAGGCGGCATGGATTTGGCCTTCGAGCGATTGAGCGATTCCGGAGCAGCGCCTATTGCACGCGGAGGCCAAGGACACGCTGCGCGTCTTCGGCCCCGAGAAGAACCGTAAGAACTTGCTTCATTTCAGAATCCTCGGGGCGTTGTCCTGGCGGAATGGGCGGGGCGTGGCGGCGTATGGCGCCCGGCGCGACGGCCGCAGGTGCGGCGCCTGGCGCTTCCGCGGAATCGATTAGTTCGGCCTCATATCGCAGCCAGACAACCACCGTCGCGGCGCGTTCGGCCGTGATGCCTGCTTCGCGCGCATAAATTAGCCGGTCAGCGAGCGCAATCGCCAAATCCTCGCGTTCGACCATGAGATCGTTGTATCGGCGAAGGTCGTCGGGCGACCCGTTTTTCAGAGCCTCATCTTCCGGGCGCAACGGAGGCAGGATGTCCGCGGGCTTTTTCGGATCGAGGGGCGGCAACTTGGGTGCGGAGGAATGCCGGAGAAAGCGTCCCATTCGCTCCACCTGCCCGGCGGCGGTTTCGAGGACGATGCGCGCCTCGGAACGTGACGTTTCCGCAGTGGCTGGGGCTGGAGCCGCAGGCGCTGCCGCCGCCGCCGCCCCGCTGTTATTTTCTACGGGCGGACCAAGGCTGGCCGCCGAGGCATCGTCAGGCCCAAGGCTTGCCTGCGAAGCGTCTGCTGCACGCGAAGGTTCCTCGGGAAGAGCGATGTTTAGGGTGCTGGAAGGCATCTGAGCCTTGGAGCGATCGAGCGCCATGGCGCGGCGTTTGGCTTCGCCGGTCCATGGGCGGACAATCGCCATGCGCGCGAGCAAAACTCCGCCCAGGACAATGACAAATCCTGCGATGATGACGCGCGTGCGATAGCGGCGCTGTTCGGGCGTCGGAAGGGGCGCGGAAAAAACTTCGTGAATTTCCACCCAATTCCTGGCCAGCCATCCCAAAACTGCGTCGAGCGCCCCTTGGGATTCCGCACCGCGGCCCGGGGGCGGCTCTTCGCCCCACTCATCCGCCGGCATCGGGGCGGTGGAGGAGGACCCGGCCGGTGGCGGGGGAGCAGACCGGGACACCTTTCTCTCGCCTCGAAGAGAGGCAGCCGCCGGTTCCGGACGCGATTCGGCGCGCTTTGCGGGAGCGGGAGGAGGCGGTGGTGCAGAGGGGGCTTCGATCGGACCGCTGGCGCCGGGTCCGCTCAATGGCTCGCGGCAATGTGGACACAACAGGGCGGAGCGAGGCACATCTTCCTTGCAATGCGGGCAAATCCAGCGTGCGGATGCGGACGAACTGTCGGCGCTCATGGAAGCCTTCCCGTGGTGTAAATTGTGAGTTGCGAGTTGTGGGTTGTGAATTCGGGAGTCTTGCGGCTCAATTCCCCACGCCTCTGCGATGGCAACTCCCTCTAGTTCCTACTGCATCTTGGGTGCATCGCTCGTCTTTTTTTGCGGAACGACGGCGAATACATTCGAGGTTTCCGGCTTGAGATAGCGCCGCGCGCAATCGCGAATAGAGCGCGCTTCCGTCCGATTGATGATATCCAAATACTGCTCTTCGAAGCGCGTGCTTCCCGTAAGCGTGTATAAAAAACCCGACATCGAGCACTGGCCCGAATTGGTTTCGGTTTCATAGAGGAAGTGATTGGCGATGGCTTTGCGGGCGCGCGCGAGTTCGGCCGCCGTGGGACCCCGCCGGGCGAAGCGCTCGATTTCCGCGCGAATGGCCGCAATGGCCTCTTCCATGTTTTTGGGTTCGAGCGAGGCCATGACGATGAACATGCCGTCGTTTTTCAGCGTGTAATTGTGGAGCGAAACGGAAGAGACTAAGCGCTTTTTCTCTCGCACGGCCTGCCAGAGGCGGCTTGCCTGGGTTCCGCCGAGAATATGAGCCGCGAGATCGGCGATGATCGAATCGCCGCCGCCGTCGTGCGCCAGTCCCGGCGCAGGAAACGCCAGAACCAAATAGGCTTCATTGACGTCTTTTGCGTATTCGCGGCGCTGGCCCCAAATCTGTGTGCCTGCCGTCTCAGCCGCCGCATCA
The DNA here is from genome assembly GCA_964446285.1 of uncultured Candidatus Sumerlaeota bacterium. Lineage (GTDB taxonomy): Bacteria > Sumerlaeota > Sumerlaeia > SLMS01 > CAYUNT01 > CAYUNT01. The sequence continues at coordinate 4,075 of CAYUNT010000082.1, forward strand.
GCGCCCGCACCCTTCTCGATTGGGGCAAGCGAAGCTGAGGAGGCTGGTGATTTCTTCGAATCTTCGGATTGGACCTGGGCCACGGGCGCGGTTCCAAACGCCCGCGACACGGCGCCGATCACATCGGATGTGGCCACATCGCCTGCCACCACCACCGTCAGCGCCTCCGGGCGGTAGTGCGACCGGTGGTAATCGAACAACTGCTGGCGTGTCATTTCGCCCACAGTTTCCGGGTAGCCGAGAACAGGCCGTTTGTAAGGGCCATCGCTCCAGGTTTCCTCGAAGACCTTCTGAAAGAGGAATCCTTGCGGATTGTCCTGGCGGCGGCGAATTTCTTCGAGGATGACGAGGCGTTCGTTCTCAAATTCCTTTGGGTCGAGCGAGGCGCATGTTACGACATCGGCCAGGTCGTCAAACGCCTTGGCGAAATGCCGCGAGGGCACATTGACGTAATAGTGCGTATAGTCGTTTGAAGTGGCGGCATTGAGTTCTCCGCCCAGGTTCTCGATGCGGCGGTCGTATTCGCCGGGCGCCAGGCGGTCCGAGCCTTTGAACACCATGTGTTCCAGGAAATGCGACGCTCCGCTGATTGGCGGCGTTTCGGAGGCCGAGCCGCATCGAACCCAGATGTCGGAATTGACGAGCGGAACCGCTCGATTCTCGCGCACGAGCAGAGTCAGGCCATTCTCAAAGGCAATTTTCATAGGGGGCGAACCTGAAGTTTCGTGGGGGAGTATGGGGGGGGCAGGGGGCCTGGCGGCGCTGCCAGCCCGTG
>CAYUNT010000082.1:4859-18250 GCA_964446285.1 uncultured Candidatus Sumerlaeota bacterium
GACCGCGGCCTGCTCCTCGGCCCGGGCCGTTGGGGCCCCACCCCGCCCTCCCTCCCCCCCGTCTGGCGGCGCAAGAGGCCATGAGGCGCATCCAGACAGTGCGGATAGCGCCGCCAGAAACAGGCCCAAGGCAGACAAAGTCAAGCCGCCGGAGGAGAGGCCTCGCATGGCAAGGGAAACATGAGATTGCACCGGGTGCATATTACACGTCACTGGTTGTGTTGCGGGCAAGCAGCTCGATGCAGGCATCCACAACCTCGTCTTCGGCGATGGAAGTCGTATCGATGGTGGCGTCCGCCTCGGCATAAGCCGCTTTGCGTTCATCAAGCAACGTGGCAATCCTCTTGCGCAAATCGCCCTTGGCAAGAAGCGGCCTGTGCGAATCGTGTTTGACGCGCTGATAAATTTCCTCAGCCGACGCCGTCAGGCAGATCACAAGCCCGGCGTGTTTCATGGCCGCCATGTTCTCGGGGCGAAGCGGTGCGCCGCCTCCTGTGGCCGCCACAGTGCGGCGGCGTTCGGGCAACTCGGCGATCACCTGCGCCTCGATATCGCGAAACGCCGGCTCGCCATCCTCGGCGAAAATCCGGCTGATTCGCTTGCCCGCCTTTTCCTCGATCAGCGTGTCAGTATCCACAAATGTGTAACCCAGTTGTTCTGCCAGCGATTTTCCTACAACGGTTTTTCCTGTGCCCATGAATCCAATTAGGATAATGTTGCGGTCGGACATGAGGGAAGCATTCTCCTTGGGAATCTGGTTTCTTTATCCGTCCGATTTCTCCAATGCATTGCGAAGCGCACGTTCCATCACTGCCACATCCGGGTCCTGTCCGGTCCAGATGCGAAACGCCTTGACGCCCTGAAAGAGCAACATGCCCAAGCCGCCCACCGTGCGGCAGCCGCGACGAGTGGCGCAGGCTTCGAGAAAGGGCGTATCGAGGCGCGCCGCGCTATAAACCACGTCGAAAACCACAGCGCCCTCGCGAATCCAATCGGGCGGGATCGGAAGGGGATCGCCTGGTTTCATGCCGAGCGAAGTGGCTTGCGCCGTCAGGTCCGCCTCTTGAACAGCGGCGGCGGCTTCTGGGGCGTCCGGGGGCATCGCGCAAAATTCAAGCGTTTTTGCCCCTGAGCGCGACGACTCCTTTGCGCGTCGATTCAATTCCTCCGCGGCGCGCCGTAAATCCGCGGCAAGCGCCTCGGCCCGATAAAAATCCACTCTTTGGTTTAGAATTGCAATCGAATGAATTCCGCGCCTCAGCGCGCCGAAAGCAAGCGCTCGCGCCGCCCCCCCGGCTCCAATCAAGGCCATGCGGCGTCCTTGCGGCGAAAATCCCGTTTTGCGTTCGATGGCCTCAAAGGCCCCATCCCCATCCGTGTTGAAACCTGCAAGGCGCCCGTCCTCCTCGACGCGGATTGTATTGACCGCCCCCATTGCCCGCGCCGCGGGATCGACTTCATCTAAAAACTCAATCACATGCTCTTTGTGCGGGATGGTCACATTCGCGCCGCGAAAACCCATAGCGCGCAACCCGCGCACCGCTTCGCCCAGGCGTTCGGGCGGCGTCGGCAAGGCCACATACACCCAATCCAGGCCCGCCGCCTCGAATGCTGCGCCTTGCATCAGGGGCGACAGGCTGTGATGCACCGGCCAGCCTAGCAAACCCACAACTTGTGTCGTTCCGCGAATTGAACCCATATTTTCACACAGAGGACGAAGTGGTTCCCGCGATGCGATGCCGCGTTTCCGTTTCCGCCGAGTTTCTCCTCGCGCCGCCTTCCCGCCCCGCCCGAAGCCAAATTCCCAGAGCACCGGCCCTTTTTATGAACGGTGTTGCGGCTTTTGTCCAGCCCAACCGGGCCACGCGCAACGCCGCGTTAGCAGCATCAGCAAAGGCGTCCTGAGATTCAATGCCCAATCTTCATCCAAATGGGCTTCTGGGAAATTCTCCTCATTAAAGTAAGCCGAAAGTCCGTCGTAGCGGCGTTTTCTTTGCGAATCGTTGCTCCGCCAGGATTGAATTAGACGGCAAGCCGTCTGCCTGCGACTGGATTCGAGAGAACTGCGCGCATGTGCGGGCCAATCGGAAATCCTGTTTGATCCTCAGGCCGGGCGTAGATAGATAACTGCCACGGCGTTGGCGATACGGGCGGAACGCGCATGGCCGGGCAATCTCAATGCCCGGCGCCCTCTCCTGCCCGTTTTGGCCCCGCTCCATCGGAGGCTCCTGAATGAACGTTTTAGTTCCCTTGTCGATTGGCCTGGCGATTTTATGGTTTGCCACACGCTCCTATTCCAAATACATCGCAAATAAAATAGGCGTCGATCCCGGGCGTTCGACCCCCGCCCACCAGTTCAAGGACGGCCGCGATTACGTTCCAACGAGTACCCATGTCGTATTTGCGCATCATTTTTCCGTGATTGCGGGCGCATCGCCCATAGTTGGCCCCACGCTCGCCATCGCTTTCGGATATGCCCCATCCTGGCTGTGGATTGTGTTCGGGTGCGTTCTTTTCGGCGCGGTCCACGACATGACTTCCATGTTCGTTTCAATGCGCGAGGGCGGATTCTCGATGGCCGACATGAGCCGCCGCACCCTGGGAAAAGCGGGCTACTTTCTTTTCGTGGCTTTTCTTGTTCTTATTCTGACGCTCATCAACGCCATCTTCCTCAATCTCTCCTGCAAGGCGCTTACATCGAATTATCCATTGACGCAGTTGCATTTGCCTCCCGACACGACGCTTCTGCGAACGTATCTCGATTCCAACGGAGTCTTGGTAGGCCGCATTGGCGGCATTGCAACCACTTCTGTTTTTGTCATCACATTTTTCGCGCCTTTTATGGGTTATCTTGTTCATCGCAAACGCTGGCCGATGCCCGTGATGTATGTCATCGCGGCGGCGGTTTGCTTTGGCAGCGTCCTGATCGGATTCAAGTTCCCTGTGTTTCTTGATGAAAAAACCTGGCGATATGTCATGTCCGCCTATGTATTTATCGCCTGCTGGATTCCTGTGTGGCTGATTCTTCAGCCGCGTGATTTTGTGAATGTGCAGATATTATATGGTGGATTGATCATCATGGCTGTTGGGACTGTGTTTTTGGGCCTGAAGGGCGCGCACATCCAGGCGGATTTTATCAACCTTGCGCAGGGAGCGCAGAAAATCGGCCCGATTTGGCCCGCGCTATTCATTACGGTGGCCTGTGGCGCAATCAGCGGATTCCACAGCCTGGCCGCTTCAGGAACCACAGTGAAGCAAATCTCGAGCGAAAAGGATGTTCAAAAGGTCGGCTACAACGCCATGATTTTGGAGGGATGCCTGGCGCTGCTGAGCCTGATGTTGATTTCAACAGCGCTGGGCCGCGAGGAATACTTCCAAATCGTGTATCCTTCGGTCGGAGCCGGAAATCCCATTCTGGCATACGCGATGGCGATGGGTTACATGCTCAACCAGGTCTTTTCCATCCCCGTGGCCATTGGTGCGGTCATGGGCATTTTGGTGGTCGAGGGATTTGTGGTCACGACGCTCGATACGGCGCTGCGCCTTTGCCGATACATGCTCCAGGAATTCTGGAACCTTGTGTTTGAAGGCCGCGCGCCCAAGGTATTTATGACTCCGCTTTTTAACACGATGCTTGCGGTGGGCCTGATGCTGTTTTTCGCGCTCAATTCGACGATTTATTCCGCATGGACGGTATTTGGCGCGGGTAACCAACTCATCGCGGCGCTGGCCATGACCATCGTCACTGTGTGGCTGCTTCAGCACGGGAAATCCTATTGGTTCACGCTTGTTCCCGCCGTGGCCATGTTCATTACGACGGTTGCCATGCTGAGCCTGACAATTCGCAAGCGGATTATCCCGGCAGCTCCCGGGGGCGAATGGACCCTGAAGGCAGACCCGCTTGTGATTTCGAGCGCATTGCTGCTCGTGCTGGCGGTGGGGGTGGTAATTGTTTCGGTGCGTCGATTCATCCAAGCGCGCAACGGCCACCATATTCCCGCCGCCGAATCCGCCGGCGGGTAAGGAATAGGCGGAGGAACAGCCAGAATTTACGCAGGTTACTTATCAGTTTTTGCATCTGCCTGGAAAGACCGTTCTTGCCTTCCGAGGCTATCCGCGCCTATCACAACACGGGCAGGAACGAGTAGGGAATGTGCGCTAAATGGCATCAAAAAGACAAATGGACTGAACAATGCGCAAGCGGGTATATATCGAGACGACGATTCCGAGTTTCTATGTGGAAACGCGGCCCGAACCTGAAATGGTTGCGAGGCGGGAATGGACCCGCCAATGGTGGAACCAGGAGAGCCGCCACTATTCGTTGGCGAGCAGCTTAGCGGTGATTGAGGAATTGGAGGAAGGGAATCATCCGAATCGGAATGAGGCATTGCGCCTGATGCAGCCCATTGTGCTGCTTCCTATCGCGGAGGCAATAGACGCTATCGTCGATGAATATGTGAATCGCCGCGTGATGCCACAAGACCCAAAAGGCGACGCCCTTCATCTGGCTCTGGCTTCATATTATCGCTGCCATTTTCTCCTAACCTGGAATTGCCGCCATTTGGCAAACGCCAACAAGTTTGAGCACATCCGCCATGTGAATGCGGATCTGGGGCTGTTTACTCCGATTCTGACAACGCCTTTTGAACTCCTTGACTACGAAGGAGAGGGAAGATGATGAAACCTGATGCAGCTATTGGGGAAATTCGCGAGGTCCGTCACCGGATTTCCGAACGGTTTGGGCACGATACAAAGGCGTTCCTGGACCATTATCGCGCGCTGGAGAAGAAATATAAAGATCGTATGCTCTCTGAGTCGCCAGGATTGATGGAAGTGGCTGAGGAACGCGATGAGAGGAAGCCTGGCAGGTAGTGTTCGCCCATTTCCTGGAGTGACGGTCTCTGCAGACCGCCTTTACGGGCGATTGGGAGATCAAGCGCGGGTGAAGCGGCGGCCCTCGTCGAGCATCACCAGGTAATTTTCCAGCGGCATGTAATTCGCCACGGTGTTGCCCGTTCCCAGGCAGTAACCGCCTTGTGCGTGGCATTCCTCAAGCGTTTGGCGCACACGGCGGCGGATTGAGGATTCATCGGCGCGGCAAAGGAAATCCATGTCGATGCCGCCAAGAATCCCGATGCGTCTGCCATAACGCCGGAACGCTTCGGTCACGGGCAGAATGGCGTCCTCATACGAATGCTTGGCGTCGATTTTTACATCGTCGATCAAGTCTTCCATGAAACTTTCCAGATTGCCGCAGGCGTGGAGCAGGTAAGGCTTGCCGTGTGCGTGGGCAAGTTCAGCAGTTTTCTTGTGCCAGGGCAAAATCCAGCGCCGCAACATCTCGGGCGAGAGAAGCGGTTGCGTTTTGAATCCCATATCGTCACTGCCCCAGATGACGCCGACGCAGCGGAATTGGCACAACACGCGGGCGTGTTCGAGATACAATTCGCCGATGCGCGCGCTGATTGCTTCGACCAAATCCGGGTCCTCATGCACCATGTAGCAAAGCGTTTCGTAACCCAGCGTCCAACTGACGTTTTCAAGGACGTGCGCCGTCAGTTCGTGAACGCGCATGTCGTCGGGCAGGTTTTTTTCGAGCCATTCGAGTGGGCGCAAATCGAGATTTTTCACCGAGGGCCACGGATAGCGCTCGAAATCCGCCCACGATTGAATGGGGCCTTTGTGTTCCTCGACCCACTCGCGCGAGGCGCGCTGCTGCCCGGCTTGTTGCGTGGTGTCCGCAGCCGCGTCCCAACGCAGCGGGAAGTCAAATCCAGCGAGGCGAACGCGAAATGTGTCGTATCCGAGGAATCGCTGAATGGCGATCTCGCGCCGCAATGCATAAAAGGGATCGTTGTGGTTGAGATCGCGCCCGATGCCGAACCGTTCGGCGGCGGCGGCGAGAACCTCCGGGTCCACAAATAGTTCGATATTATACGCGCGGTCCGGTGCGCCCTGGCGGCAAATGCAGCGCAACAGTCCGTCGAAATTGGGCGTTATGGGAACGTCAAGCAGGGCCATGAGACGCAACTCCAGAGAACGAAGGCGTGGCGATGCGCGTGCCCGGAATCCGGGCCGCATCGCGCGCAAGAGTGCCTCTCGGAATTTCGGCGATCAACCGGTCATTCGGCTTTCGCGCGAATCCGCGCCCAAAAAATCAGCATGAAAAACCACAGCGGGACAAGTGCGATAGCGCATAGGAAGTCCAGCAGAAATCCGGCGGCGGCCATTCCGGTCCAAGTGTGCATCAAGGCGATGCGAGCGCCTTGAAGCGGCCCAAAGAGCAGCGCGGGGGCGGCATCGCCTGCAATTAAGGTAAAAACCGGAACCTCCAGGCGGTGCAGCGCGGAAATCAGCGCGATAAACGGCAACAGCCAAATCGCGCGCTTTCGGTCCGGATCAAGCGCTAGAATGCACAACGGCAAGAGCACTAGCGGAGAGGGAAATATAAAGGCAAGAAATTGCAGGGCCGGATTCACGGATGTTCCCGCGGCGTTCATGGAGGCAGACAGGCCGGTGGCGGGAGAGAAGGAGCAATACGACGCGGCGGCGCTCCAGCCGAGGTGCGAAAACGCAAGCGCGGCCAAGAGAATCGCCAGAGGTTGAAGCGCGAAGTCTTTTGCGGGGCGCGGCGCGGCCGGATCGACCCCTTCGCGATCAGTGAACGCGCGCGCAATGAGCGCAATGCCAAAGGCAGTCGCAAAGAATACGACCGCCTGAAAGATTGCCGCGCCCAGCCCGCCGTGTCCTCCGATCTGCGCACGCGTGCCTTGCATCAGCGATTCCAACCCATCTACTTCCACGTCTCCGGTGGCCATTCCCATCCAGTAATTGACAAACACCCAGACGGGGACAATCGCCGCGAGGAATACCGATAGATTCAGCACGACAAACTGCATAATAAACGCCCGCGAACGGCGTCCGGAGCGCATTTTGTGCGAATCGACAGGTGGTGCGGCAAGTTGAGTTGGGGGCGCGGCATCGGGCAAAACGGACGGGCTTGCTTCCTGCGGCATCGTGGTTTTCGCTTGGCGCAGCAGCATTTTCCGCAACCATGCGGAAACGAGAAGCGCGGCGGCGGCAATGGCCGTGGCAATAAGCAGCGCCGCCGAACTTCGCGGGAGCGCGGACGGCCATACGGCGGATGCTTCCTGAATTGCGGCGCTATCGGTAAGGATTTTGGCGGGTTTGACTGCCCCTGCGGCTGTTCCGGCGACGGCCCCCGCCCCCGCGCCTGCATTTGCCCGCGCCGCGTCCGGAGGAGGAAGAGGAGTTGACAAAAGCCAGTATCCAAGCGGTCCGGAGCATCGTGACGGCGCGGCGGACGGGTCCGCGCCCGCTGCCCGCCACGCGGCCGGATGGAGATCCAACACCAGAATGCCCGCCAGCGCGATAGGCCAGAGCCAGGTGGCCAGCGTCCAAAATCGTGTTGCGGACTTTGATTCCTGTGCTGCTTCGACTGGAAGGGCGTGGAGGATCAATCCCCACAACAGCAATATGGATGTCATCTGCACCCCTGCGGCGGCCCATAGCCGGGCCTGTGGAAACGGCATCGTATTATGAAGAAGTTGCACAGCGCTCCATGCGAAAAGCCGTGTGCTCCCCGCCTGGATGAGCGCGCCAATGACAACCCAGTGTCCGAGGATAATCCAGCGTTCGACGCGCCCCATCGCCGCCGCGTGACTGGCCGACCATGCCAGCGCCCACCACGCCGCGCTGAAAACCACTGTCAGCGCCAGCATTCTGCCCGCCATCGCGGCCCAGGGAATGCGCAAAAGACTGGAATTGGGCTGAATTCCCGCCGCGCCGCCGTGAACGCTTTGGATGAATCCAAATGCCTTCCACAAAACCACAACCGCAGGCACAAGCGATATGACAACAACAGCCGCCGCAACGCAGAGGGAAAAACGGGAGGGGGATCGGAAAGACATGTTTTATAGAAATGCCAGGAGCAAGAGTGAAAGTGGATGTGGCAGAAGTGGCGCAGACTTAAGCATGGCGCAGACTTTATTGTGGCGCAGACCTCCAGGTCTGCGTCTGCATCTGGGACCTCCATGTCTGAGTCTGCATCTTCATCTCTATTTTAATCTGTATTTGCATCTACATCTGCGGTCTGCTGCCAAAGACACGGACCTGGAGGTCCGCGCCAATTGAAAGATGTTTTCATCTGCGCTGGCGCATCGGTCAACAGGTTCAATGAACGGCCGCGAGATATGTGACTCTGACGCATAGGAAATCGAATGCGCTTGAGTCAGCGGGGGAGAGGCGGTCAGGATATTTGCGTGGGAGCGCGGCGTCCGATGCGAACGCCGAACGCCTCGAATGGCGGACCAGGAGGCAGGAACTGTTCAAATCTACTGGTGACACGGGCATCTTGCCCGTGATTCCGGTGGCTTGGGCGTCTCGCCCAAGATTTTTCCTGCACTTTGAACAGTTCCTGGACCAGGAGGTCTGCCCCACCCGTTACTGTTGATTTTCAGGATGATCTGCTATGGCTGCCGATCCCTTTCCCGCGATGCCCGGAACGCCGCTTCCCGACGCCTCGCCCGTGTTCCAGTGTCTGCTCGAAACGAGCAATTTGGTCGGTTCTGTAATGGAACTCGACGAGATACTGGCCCGTGTGTCTGAAATCGGCTCGCGGGCGATGAATGCACAGGTTTGCTCGATTTATCTATTGAACGAATCGCGCGACCGCCTGGTGCTCCGCGCCACGCATGGTTTGAACAAAGCCCTCGTCGGAAAGGCGTCCCTGGCAGTCAACGAGAGCATTCAGGGGTGGGTGGTGCGCGAGAATACAACGGCGGCGGTTCGCAATTGCACGCAAGATTCGCGCTGGCGTCCGCTTGAAGGCAGCGGCGAAGAAGAATATGTGAGCCTGATTTGCGCCCCATTGCGCATCCAGGAGGAGGTGGTTGGCGTGATGAGCGCGCGCCGCCGCACTGAACATATCTGGACGCCTGATGAAACTCTCATATTTGAGACCATTAGCAAACAGGTGGCCATCGTCATCGAAAAGTCGCGCCTGTATTTCAAGAAAGTCGAAGCGGAGCGTCTGGCCGCCATCGCCGTCTCGCTTTCGGAAATCGCGCATTACATAAAAAACCTCCTCCAGGGAATGCAGGGCGGGCAATTTTTTGTGGATTCGGGCCTGAAGCGCGGCGACATCGAGCGGGCGCGCCAGGGTTGGGAGATGCTGCACAAGAACGTGAATAAAATCGGCAATCTTGTGCAAAACATGTTGAACTTCTCGCGCTCGTCGAAGCTGCACATCGAGCCAGAAAACCTGAATGGACTGCTGTATGAACTGGCCTCGTCGGTCGAGGAAACGGCGTCGCAGCGAGGTGTAACGTTCCGCGTGGTGCTCGACGACACAATCCCGGAACTGCCGCTGGCCTACGACGCGCTGCACGAAGCGCTGCTCAACTTGCTCACGAACGCGATGGATGCCATTCCGGAAGGCCAGTCGGGAACGGTGGAATTGCATTCGCGCCTGGACCTTTCAGCGGGCGTGGCGCGCGTGACGGTGAGCGACTCGGGCGTGGGGATTTCGCCGGAGAACCTGCCGCGCATCTTTACGCTGTTCTTTTCCACCAAGGGCCGGCGCGGAACCGGCATCGGGCTGGCCGTCACGAAAAAGATCATCGAGGAGCACGGCGGACGCATCCGCCTCGAATCGGAAGTGGGCAAGGGGACAACGTTTACCGTCGAATTGCCGCTTGTCGCCGTGGTGTAGCGCCCAAGAGGCAAAGGAATTCATCTGGAGAGATGGAAAATAACCACAAAGGTGCCAAGACACAAAGATGGATATTCTTGCTTCGCAAAAGAATTATCTTTTCGTGTCTTCGTGCCTTGGTGGTGCAATTTACTTTTGCTGGATGCTCAATGGAGGCTGGCAATTATGCAATGGGAACAACTGACCGCGCCTGAATTCGAACGCGCCGTGCAAGAAACCGGCGGAGTGTGCGTGGTGGCCCTGGGCGTGCTCGAACGCCACTCGGACCACCTTCCACTCGGCACAGATGCGCTTGTCGGACACCGCGTCTGCTGCCTGGCCGCGGAAAAAGAGCCTGCCGTTGTGTTTCCCATGTTTTACTTTGGGCAGATTTACGAGGCGCGCTGTTTTCCTGGGACGCTCACAGTCCGCCCCACGTTGCTGCTCGAACTGATCGAGGGCGTGTTCGATGAAATCGGGCGCAATGGATTTACGAAAATCGTTATTCACAACGCGCACGGCGGCAACTGGCATCTGGCGCAGTTTTTCGCCCAGGCGGCGTTGTGGGCCGAAAAGCCTTACACAATCTATGTGCAATCGCAGTGGCTTACGGAAGATCGCAAACCGAAGTGGAATGAGGTTCTGACGACGAAGGAGCACGGCCACGCTTGCGAGTGCGAAACGAGCATGTGCATGGCGCTGTTTCCGGACCTTGTGCGCGCCGGGGCCATTCCACGCAACCCCGCCACTTCTCTCAAACGCCTGGCGCATCTGCCGCCCGCGCGATTGGGCATCGGCTGGTATGCAATGTATCCCGATCACTATGCGGGTGATGCTCGCGCCGCCACACCCGAAAAGGGTCGCGTGCTGGTCGATCTTGTTGTGGATTCGCTGGCGGAATTCATTCGCGCCGTAAAGGCGGACGAAACTGCGCCCGCCTTGGAAAAAGAGTTCTTCGAACACACCCGCTCTGTGGGAAAGCACGCCGCCAGCCAGCGCGCCGACAAACGCGCCTCCCGCCCCCGCCCGCGCAAGGCGAAGGCGTCAAAAAACCCGGCAAAGAAACGCAAAGGCACTGGAGGCGCTTCGCAGCAAGTGCAGCAATAAGGAGGGTTTGCCAATCATGCGTCTATTTCGGCAATCGACTCCGCTCGGCCAAACGCTCAAACAATTTACACGCCCGGCGGCCGACGCGCTTACGCAAAAGATTGATGAAGGCAAGGTGGGCTGCTGCGCCTGCGCGCACAACTGCCACATCGCCCCGGGCGCGGCGGGCATCTGCAAGGTGCGCTTCAACGAAGACGGCGTTCTGCATGTTCCCAGCGGCTATGTGGCGGGCTTGGCGCTCGATCCCATCGAAAAAAAGCCTTTCTACCACGCTTTCCCCGGGCAGGATGCGCTTTCATTCGGAATGCTCGGCTGCAATTTTCACTGCGATTTTTGCCAGAACTGGATTTCTTCGCAGGCGCTGCGCGATCCGGAAGCCGTGACGGCGATTCAGGAAATTACCCCGGAGCACCTCGTCGAGGCGGCTATTGAGCACGGCGCACCCGTCATCACATCCACTTACAACGAACCGCTCATCACGAGCGAATGGGCCATCGAGATCATGCGCCTGGGAGCGCGGCGCGGGCTGGCGGGCGGCTATGTCTCCAACGGCCACGCCTCGCCGGAAGTTCTGCGATTCATCCGCCCTTATGTGAAACTATATAAGGTCGATCTGAAGTGTTTCAGCGACGCCTCTTACCGCCGCCTGGGCGGACGCCTCTCCGCGGTGAAGGACACGCTCGCGCGCCTTGTCGAAATGGATTTCTGGGTCGAGGTGGTTACGCTCCTCGTGCCCGGATTCAATGACAGCGACGAGGAATTGCGCGCCTTGTGCGGTTTTCTTGCAGGGCTTTCGCGTTCAATTCCCTGGCATGTGACGGCGTTTCACCCAATGTATAAAATGACCGATCCGCCGCCCACCACCGCGCGCCAGTTGCTCCACGCCGCTGAGATCGGGCGCGAAGCCGGGCTGGATTTCGTTTATGTGGGCAATCTGCCCGGCGTGGTGGGGGAGTGGGAAAACACGCGCTGCCCCGGATGCGGCTCGTTGCTGATCGAGCGGACCGGATTTCATGTGCGGCGCAACCGGCTGGATGCCGCATCCGGCGGACGCTGTCCTGACTGCCGGCGCGAAATCCCGGGCGTTTGGGGCAGATTCACGGGCGATTCGGCACCCTTGCCTGCGTCGCTATATAATCCTTCGCCCGAGCCATCACCTGAATCATAGCCAGATAATTCACCTGATTCTGCGGCAAAAATTGCGTATGAATTCCTCGCTGTCCGCTTCCGTATCACCTCTCCGCGCGCCGATCCTCATGTATCACCACGTTGCCGCGCCTCCCGCCGGATGCCCCGCGCGTGGAACATTCACTTATCTCGATCCCGCGCGGTTCGCCGCGCAAATCGCCTGGCTGAAGCGGCTCGGGTATCAGAGCGCGCCGGTGGCCCACATCGCCGCTCGCCTGGCGGATAACAGCATTCTTCTTCCTCCCCGCCCTGTCGCTATTACCTTCGACGACGGCTGGCTTGATGTGTTCACAACCGCGTATCCGATTTTGAGCCGCGCAGGATTTCGCGCCACGCTGTTTGTGGCGGGCGGGATGCTTGGGCGCGCCGACGCGGCCTTCGCCGACAGCGCCGATAAAACCCCCGCGCCAATGATGTCCGCCGCCCAGGTGCGCACACTGCGCGAAGCCGGATGGGAAATCGGCAATCACACGGCAAATCACCGCCGCCTGGGCGCGGTGGATGAAGAAGCGGCGCGGCGCGAAATCGTTGATGGCGAAAGGATTCTCACGGACCTGCTCGACGGAGAGCGCCCGCGCGTTTTTGCGTATCCCTACGGCGATTTTCATGCGGGAGTCGCGCGCCTGGTTGCCTCGATGGGCTATCTGGGCGCGTGCTCGACTCTTCCCGGCCGCGCTCAGCATCCCGGAGACCGGCTGTATTTGCGCCGAGTGCCGATTGCGCGCAATATGGGGACTTTGCGGTTTTTGCATTGCCTGCGATGGCGTCGCTACCACCGCGCCGAAGACGAACTCCGCCGCCGCCTCGCCCGCGACTGGCCGAAAGCGTGAGATTCTTTTTAGCACATATCATGTTCAGCACATATCAACATGGCGAAATTTGCAGGTTTGTAGTTCACGCTTCAGCGTGCCTCTTACAATATGGGCACGCTAAAGCGTGAGCTACGAACATTAATTAGGGGTGCGCCTTTATGTATGACTGGCGGCGGATGACTCCTGCGGAACGCGAGGAAATTCTCGCCATTCGGCGTACGCGCGGCTTTCCCAAACACAATCCACCGCATCTTGATGTGGGGGATCATTATTATCATTTCACTGCGGCCTGCTACGAACATCAGCCTCTCATCGCCTGCACAGCGCAACGGATAATCGAGTTCGAGATTCGGCTTCTGGAGGTCTTTCGCATCCATTGCAGCGATGTGTTTGCTTGGTGCATACTGCCGAATCATTACCATTGTCTTGCCCGAACGGAGGATCTCGGGGCGCTCGGGAAAGGGCTGGGGCGGTTGCGCGGACGTTTGTCGCATGAATGGAATGGCGAGGATGGGGCGCGGGGGCATAAAGTGTGGCACAGTGGCGCGGACCGGGCAATTCGATCCGAACGC
>CAYUNT010000083.1:0-18129 GCA_964446285.1 uncultured Candidatus Sumerlaeota bacterium
CCGCCGCCGCCGGCCCCGCCCGGACCGCTGCGGCTGCTCGGCAGGAACTTGGCCAGGCACTTGGCGATATTCCAGTAGCACGAGGGTGTTCCAAGTGATCCGGGCGCGGGAATGGCACAGCTGGCCAGCGCCACGCAGCAATCATCGCATCCGGTCGAGAGGCAGACGTAGCTGGCCGGATCGAGCGCGCCGCCGATGCCCGCCGCCGCCGCCGCCACCTCGGGACGAACCGAGTGATCCACACCCGTCGAAATCGATTCCAGGCGGCAGATATAGTTGAGGATGGCGAGCAACTGCCCCGCCAGGCCGCAGTCGAAGTCCGGAATCGGAATGTCTGTGAGCGTTGTTCTTTCCACTTCGCCAAGGTCTTTGCCGAAGACAGAGTATTGGGGCATTCCCGGGAGCGGCGGCGCCAGACCACTGAAGGCTTGGTCTCGCTTGCCACCCGTTTGCGCCACCTCATCCAGAATCACGCGATACGGCACCTCGATTGTCTGCATTGCCAGAATCGTATCCACCAGATCGACGAGCACTTCGAGCCTCATGCCCGGCGACGACGTGTTGGGCGTGATTCGGAAATCGTGCCCGGCGATCAGTCCTCGGTTGGTCACCTTGAACATGGCGTTCGAGACGCCCGGGCGCGTCATCGGGTGCACCAGCGAGGGCGGATCGGCCACAAGCACCGGCGCGGGCACGTTCGTCTCGAAGGTGGTTGTCAGAGTGATTTCGTAGCGATCTTCAATGATCACGGGCACCACTTCCCATGTGACCGTGACGAAAGTATTGACCAGGAAAGCGCGGACAAACTGCGTGTCGTCCGCCGTAACGGTCACTCGCCCGATCTTGGCGGTGCGTCCGGCGGCGCTGACGCGGTAGTTGTATTCGCCTGCGGGTATGTTTTCGAGCAGCCATTCGCCAGAGGCGTCCGTGTTGCCCCGGTAAGTGAGCTGGGCGGTCAAAACCGCCTCAACCTCGACCAGGGCGCCCTCAAGCGCGGGGCTGAGCACGTCTTCCGCGTGGAAGAGCAGGCTGCCTTTTTCGCTCGAAGTGATCGTGGCGAAGACGTTGTAAGAGATGGGCGAACTGTTGTCGCTCAGCAGTGTGATTTGTTCCGAATAGAGTCCGGCGGGAATGACGCCACCTGGCTGGAGAACAACGCCGATGACGCGCTTTCCGCCGGGCGGGATTGTGCCGAGGTTCGAGTTGGACGTGTAGTAGATCCACGACGCGCTGGGCGTGGCCATGCGGGCGTTGCGCAGATCGTCGAAGCCGATGTTCTCGATCGAGATTTCGGCGGCGTAACTGCCGCGCGTTCCGAGCGACGCCTGAATGTAATTCGGGTTGGCGCGAATGACCGGCTGGGCGGGCCGCAATTCGTAATTGAACTGCGAACTGGCGGCCAATCCCTCGGCGGCGGTGATGCGCAGGCGTCCGTACGCGGCCGAAGGCGCGTCGATGGGCGCAAAAACCGCTATATGGGCCTTGGTTCCCGCGCCTGGCGCCAGCGTGGTTGTTCCGAGTGTCGGCGTGGTTACAAGGACTTCCGCGCCGGGGTCTGGCAGCCACTGAACCGCCAGGCCCGTCAGCGGAATCGCGCTGAGGCTCGTGACGTCAACGTCAAATTGCAGCGTCGAGTTTTTCGCCATGCGAACGCTGAAGGGTGAAGGCATCCGCATTCCGCCAATTTCCCATTCCGCCTGCACCGGGCGGTCGCTCACCGTCGGGTGAACCGCCCAACTCGTATAGTGTCCGAATTCGTTCGTGAAGGGCTGGAAGGGGAACGAGAAATTGCCGTCATTGTCGGAAATGACTTGGTAGAAGCGCGGGAATCCGCGAACATCTATGCCAACCTTGAGCGGAGCATTGGGCACGGGAAGACCGGTCGTGTTGCTGATGGCCATACCGGAGAGTTGAACCGGCGTGCCCAGGCCATAGAGCGCCGCATCCGACTGGACAATGCCGCGATAATCGGTTTCCGTGGGCTGGCTGGACACAAGCGCCGAGGTCATTCCGGGGCCTTCCACCTGTCCGGCCACACCATAATTGTAGTAGGTTCTGACCGCGCGACCGCGCAGGAAGACTGTGGCCGGGGCGTCGAGCGGAACCACCGGCGCAATGGCCGTGGTGAGGAAGGTTCCGCCGTTTGGCTCGATGACGGCCTTGGCCCAGGATGGCGTGGCATATATCCCGGCGCCCGAGCGCTGATATAGATTCGCGCTCGCGAGCACCGTGCCCGCTGAATCGAGAATGTCCACGACGATGTCGGTGCTCGGATCGGTGCCAATGGCGGTAACGAGGTCGATCGGGATCGCCCCCGGATTCGTAAAGCGCAGGCGGACTTGCGCCGCGACTCCGCGAATGAGCGGCTCGGGGAAAACCTCGACGCGCACGCCCGCGGGCCGCAATGTCAGGTCGAACGTGCGGCGCGCGGCCAGAGTCACGCCCGCTTCGCCCGAGGTGAGTTGCACCGTGCAGCGCGCGCGAGCGGGATAAGCCGTTACGCCAAAAATTGCGTCGGTGGTTTCCGTCGCGCCCGGATCAATGGCGCGAGCGAAGGGCTGCGAGTGAGTTTGCGCTACCGCGCCCGCCGCATCGAGCAGGTCTATGGTAACGCCAGTGGCGTTGGCCGGGGCCGGGGCGGGGTTGGACGCCTCGATGGGGAATTTCGCCAGAAGTTGAGTTTCGATGGTCCGCGATCCCGCGGGGAGATTGACAACCAGCGGGCGGAAAGTGCCCGTGCGAGCGTCGCCGGGTGTTCCACCCGCCGTAACGGCCCGCACCGAATACACTGCCGTGGCGGCGGGGGGCGCATCAGGATCAAGATACGCCAACCCTGCCACAGGCGCCTGGGTGATCTTCAGGCCATCGCGATAAACATTGTATCCGGCCGCGGTGGAAACGGAAGACCAGCTGATTTGCGCGCCCTGAGACGGGTCATACAGAATTGATATTGAGGCGGGCGCGCCGAGTGGCGATTCCCAGAAGAACAGGGCGCTGTTCGAGACGCCCGATTCGTTCCCGGCGGCATCCACGGCGGTGACGGCATATTGCTGGTTGCCAACCGGTTGCGGATTCACATTGGCTTCAAGCGCCGCGACGCCGGTTTTGATGCGCGCGACGCCCGCCGTTGAGGTGATCGGGTCCGCGCCCGGGCGGTAGAATACATTGTAGAATGCCGGAATTTCGCCTGCCGGGGCATCCCAGGTGAGGCGGATTTGCTCGGCGGCGTTGTTTGCCGCGAGGTTCGTGGGCGCGCCGGGGGGCGTGGCGTCCGAATTGGCCGAAGCGGTGTTCGAGGCCGGCCCCACATTGCCCGCGCGGTCGGTGGCCGTAACGGCGTAGGACCAATCGCCTTCGGACGGCGGCGTGTCGGTGAAGGAATTCGAGAACATGGCGGGTTGGATGCGCTGTCCGGCGGCGAGCGGATCGACGCCCGCGCCTGGCGCACGCCAGAGTTGATAATTGTAAGGCTGGCCGGTTGCGCCGATCCACGCGAGGGCGATGCGCCCCGCGCTTTGCGACGTCGCGGTCAGGAGTGCGGGCGCACCCGGTGGGATGAGGTCAATCGTCCACATCGCGCCGCTTGTAATGACCGTGCCCACGTTTCCGGCGCGGTCTGTGGCCTGAATGGCGAATGTGGCCTGTCCGTCACCCATTCCGGCGGTGACGTTCATGCTGCCAGTCCACGAGCGCGGCCCGCCAGTGAGGCCAACCGCCACAGGCGAACCCACAGGCGGCGCGAAGCTCAGCGCAGGCGCGGCAGGCGCGTCCTCGGTCAGCCAAACCGTTACGGTCTTCAGTCCAGCACCGAATGAGCTGTTCGACGACGGCGAAACAGACACTGTCGCCGAAGGGCCGATGGAATCCACTTCCACCGTGTTGCCGTGCGTGAATTGATCGCCCCGGTTGCCCGAGACATCTACGCCAGACCACGCAAACGTGGCCCATCCGGTTTGGACCGTCGGGGGCAGGACCAGAGTTCCCGGCCAAGTGCGGTTGCCGTTCGAGGGCGCGCCGAAAGAGGCCGCAATAGGCGCTCCGCCCAGCGGAGTCAGCGAGAAGCTGGGCGCGGCGCCCAACGGTTCATTGGCCGTCAGGGTGAAGGCGCGCGATCCGGGCGCGAGCGGCGGCGCGGGCGCTGCCCAGGCGACTGTCGCCTTCGGAGGCGTAAGATCGACCTCATTAACTGTGAGCGCGCGTGCCTGGCTAAAGACCAGTCCACTATCTTTGTTGCGCAGCGTCACGCTGTAGAGGCCCGGACGCGCGAAGTTCCCATCCGCCCCCTTGCCGTCCCAGAATCCTGTATAGTGGCCAAGCGTGAAGGAGTCGGAAAGGTCCGCCGTGGCCACCAAGCCAATGCGAGCCTCGATATTCAAGCCGCCCAGCATGTCCACTTCAATCGTCACGCCCGGATCCGAGCGCGGCGTGAACGGATTGGGCGAAAGCACAAACCGTGTGATTGTCGAGAGCGTCACCGATCCGCTGATCGGGAAGAGTTCGCCAAGCGGGCTTCGGATTTCGACAATGGCTACGCCATCGGACATGAACTGGCCTGAATCGTCGCGTCCGTCCCAGGTTCCGATGTATGTGCCCACTGAGCCTTGCTCGGAGAGCACAATGCCTGTGCGGCGCGCTCCGCCTGGATGCGTAACCTCCGCCGTCAGGCCCGTTTGGCCGCTATCGGCCAGCACCGTGATTGTGGCCTGCGCCGAGCCATCCGCCGTGAATGGATTCGGGGCCACTTCGATGCCGAAAACGGCTTGTTTGACGTTGAAGGTGGTCTCGATGCTGTAGCGTTCACGCGGCGTGGTATTTGTAAAAATGCGGACGCGATAGGGATTGGGGCCGGTATAATTGCCGCCCGCGTCGCGTCCATCCCATTCAGCGGCATAAATTCCCGCCGCCTCGACGGTGGGCAATTCGCGCACGAAATAGCCTGTCGAGGCGTTCTCGATGGTCAGGATTGGGCCGAGTCCCGGCGCGCCTTCGAGTTGGATGGGCATCAGCGCCCCGCCGCCCGGAGTGAATTCCGGCGGAACTGTGATCGAGCTGATTCCGCTGATCTCGAACGATGCGGAATCGTTAAGGAAGTTTCCGTTTTTGTCATATACATTAATAGAATACACGCCGTTGGGGAAGACGACGCGCTGATTGCTTGTGTCGCGGGCGACGCCGTTCCACGCGGCGGTGTAAATGCCTTCCTCGCCCTCGAAGAGCTCCATAAACCGCCCATTATACCAATCTGTGTGCTGCGGGCCGTAGAAATGCAGATACATTCCCAGGATGCCCGGGGTTCCGTGAATCGTGAATGTGGTCACGTTACGGCCGTTGGCCACCAGAACGGCCGGATCGGCCACAACCTCGTTCACGCCAGCGCCCACAATTGTATATGAGGTTGGCGGATAGCGGCGGCCTGAATCCGCATTATTGACATACCAGATATAGGTGCCTTGGGGAGCCAGGTTGCCGTCTGAATCGAGGCCATTCCACGGGAACCAATAGTAGGTGGACGGCGGTGCGGAATAATCTATGTAGGCCGCCTCGCCATACGCGCAAATGCTTCGGCATCCACCCGCGCTGTCATTTCCCATGATGGCGATGACGTTCACGCCTTCGTGCAGATAGAGAGAAATATCGGTCTGTATGGTTGGTCCCCCCCACCCATTTGCCTCGGAAGCCGCCAGTGTTCCATTGACATACAAATCGAAGTCATCATCCGCCCCAATCTGAATCCAGGCGCTCAATATCGATACGCCCGCCGGGATTACAATTTCCTTGCGCAGATAGCACAGGGTTTGTTCTTCGGCGGCCCACATTGGCTGCGTGGGGATTTGTTCGCCCGAGAAATAGCATCCCGTGGCCCCGCAAGCGCCGGGATTGGGGGCGGAGGACTGCGCCCACCCGGAATCATCAAAGTTGGGCTGAGTCCAATCCGGTTGCAGATCGGAGGAAGCGCGCCAAGTGGAATCGCTTCCAAAAGCCTGCACTGTGATGGCGCTGTTGGTCATCGGCCCCGAAGGCAGCATGGGTCCGGTCCAGTCGCCCAGCGTGCCATCGGGATGGATGGGCGCATGGCGGATGGCGCGCGAGTAGCCTGTCGAGGAATTGTTGCCGCCAATGGCATACAGCCAGCCGTTGCCGGCCACCGCGCCCGGATTGTAAATCTCCACCGGCAGCGGAGTGGTTTGCGTCCACGGGCTGAGCGTTCCATCCGGAAGAATCTCGGCCATTTCGACCGCTCGCGATCCGCCCGATTCGCTGCCGAATGCGTAGTAATATGAACCGTATCGCGCCAGGCCGAAGTTGTATTTATCTGAGTTAAACCCGCTCAACGTTTCCCATGCGCCAATCGTGCCGTCCGGGTTGATTGGGGCGCGATTCACATTGTAATAATACCAATATCCGCCGAACACGTAAAGGTATCCATTATAGACATCGGCGCGCAGACCATAGCGCTGGCCAGGCAGACTGCCAGCGGATTCCCATGCGCCAAGCGCGCCATCCCCCCCGATGGGCGCCCGCTCGATCGAATCCAGGTAGCCGGAATTGGCCCGGTAGCCTCCCAGGATATAGAGCCAGCCGTTGTGCGCCACCATGGCCGCCGCGTAGCGGCTGAGTTGGAGCGAAGGCTGTGTTTCCCACGGCCCGATGCGGCCATCCGGCAAGATCGGCGCGCGCTCGACAATATCTGAGCCATAGGAATATGTGCTGTCGGTATAGCCGCCCGCGGCATAGAGCCAGCCCTCATAGGCCGCCACGGAGACATTGTCGCGCGCGACACTCATAGGGCGCAGAATGCGCGGGCGCGAGGTGCGGCCATCGGGTTTCAGATCGAATACTTCACCGGTTTCCGAACGCCCATCGGGCGTGTAGCCTCCAAATACATAGGCGCGGCCATTGTGTGCGAAGGTCGAATGGCTGATGTTGCGCCGGGGAGAAAGAAGCCCTGTTACGCGCTCGTTGTTCTCATACACATAGGTGGTGAGGTTCAGGCCTTCTTCGCCCGTGAGAGTAAATGTAGCGGGCTTGTCGCCCGCCGCTGTGGGATAGTAGTTGTATGGATTTGCCTGCAAATTGCGTATGTGGCGAATATAAAACAGAGCGGACAAGCCGGTGTAGTTCCCGTTCGAGTCATAGAGGTAGAAGTAGCTGTTGGTTTCCCCCTGGATCGTGCCGTCGTTGCGGACGAAATTGTAGGTCGCCTCATAAACGCCCGGCGCGGTTTCCGTGAGGTTAACCTGACGATCCCAATTCGCATAAAGCCCCACCTGGCCCGGCGAACCGGTGGCGCGCAGGGTGGCGAAGTTCAGGCCGGTCGGGACAAACGTTTGGGGAATGACCTCGAAGGTCGAGATAACATCCTTAATGGTAACGCCCGCCGAGCGGCTGTGGAACGGAACGCGCGTGCGCGCCTGGAGGAGGCGTCCACTATAGCTGCCGGTTGGGACCAGGTTGCCTTTGGCGTCGCGCCCATTCCAGGGGGCGTTGTAGGTTCCCGCAGGGTCTTCAACCAGGGGCAATTCGCCAAGGGGCGTGCCCTGGAAAGCGGAAAGGTTGCCGACCGCATCGACATCCGCATAATATACGGCGCGCGAGGAGCTGCCGCCGCCGATCATGTAAAGCCGGTTGTTGCCCCCCTCGACGAGCGCAAAACGGGTGGGCGAAGGCGACCGCACACCGAGCATTTCCCACGCGCCCAGAGTTCCGTCTCCAAGCACATGCGCCCGCTCGATGGTGTAGTTGTCGGACTGCCCTTCGCCTCCGATGGCGAACAGGTATCCTTGCACATAAGCCAGGCCAAACAAATAGCGCGGCTGGTTCATCGAGGCGAGCGTCGTCCAGGCCGAAAAGGTTCCATCCGGCTGGAGTTCCGCCATATAAGCGCTGGTCTGGTATCCGCCGCTCCATGAATAGCCACCTGCCACATACACGCGGTTGCCGGCCAAAACCAGACCCTCGCCATAGAGACCCTTGGGGAGCGTCCCCGCCTGCGTCCATTCGCCCAGAGAACCATCCGGTTGAATGGCCGCCCGCAAGATGTCGCTTCTGTCGGCATAGCTATATCCGCCCGCCAGGAACACGTAGCCGCCCCAAGTGAATCCGGGAGCGATTCCGCGCCACTCGGGCAGCGGCGTGGTTGTCTGCCACGCGCCCAGCGAGCCGTCCGGACCAATCGGCGCGTATTCAACAACGTTTGTGTTGGGACTGTAGCCGCCAATCATGTAAAGGGTTTTGGATGTGGCGGCCATAGTCGAATACACATGCGAAGTGGTCGTGCGGTTGCGCGGCAGCCAGACGGAAAGCGATCCATCCGGCTGGATGACGCTGGTCTCGGGAGTTGTTTCCGAATAGCTCGATCCGGTGCCGCCCGAGACGAAAAGCGTCGAATCCACCCGGGCCGCCGAGTGGGTAATGCCATCACGCCGGTATCCCGTGCCCGCCGCCGTTTCGCCGTCGCGCTGAATTTGAACAAGAAGGTCCTGATTGGTTTCGCCTGTCAGGCTGAATGTAGCCGTTTCGCCTTCGGAGGGCGCAAAGGTGCTGGGCGAAACTCCCAGCCCGCTTGTATGAATGATCTGGATCTGTCCGGTCGTGTCATAGTTATAGGAGCCTTCTTCATTGACGAAATAGATCGTATAAGTGCCTGGCTCGCGGATTTCTCCATAATAAACCATTGATTCGTGCGCCTGATATACCCCGGGCGCCACCTCGGCAAGCGCTCCAACAATGCTTGCCGCGTTATAGCACACAGCCCGTTGACCCGGATCCGAAACGATCGTAATGGTGGCCGTATTGTCGCCCTCGGGCAGGAACGGATTGGGATCCGCCGTTACGGACAGAACGGAAAAATCCGTCCGGAATGACGTCGAATGCTGGTAGTAGTATCCGTTGTTTCTATTGTATAGATAAACACTGTAATAGCCGCGCGGAGTGTCGTTTCCGGCGGTGTCCTTGAATCCCCAGGTAGCGGTGTATGTGCCCGCCGGATCTTCGGGCAGGTCCAGCACGGCGTAGTCAGTGAACAGGGGCGGATTGGCCGCAAGCGAGCCGTCGGATTGAACCTCGGTGTATTCGACTCCCCGCGTGCTCCCGATGGACGGATCGTATCCGCCGATGAAATACACGCGATTGCCGCTGACGACCGTTCCGAATTCGTAGCGTTTCAGGTTCATGTCGCCGACAGTGGTCCAAGCGCCAAGCGATCCATCCGGCATAATTGGTGCGGTTTCGATTCGACCATTATGGCCGAGCGACGCGCCGTTGTATCCGCCTGCGGCAAGAAGATGACCGTTCAGCACCGCCAAGCCGTGTCCGTAGCGTCCAGTGACAAGTGAGGAGGCTGCCTGCCACGGCTCAAGGGTTCCGTCGGGGTTGATTGCCGCGCGCTCGACGCTTTTGTCCGCTCCGTAACCGCCCACGGCATACAGCCAGCCGCCCGAGGCAATCATCGAGAAATAAGAACGGCCGATCAGGAACTGCCCGGCCGATTGGAAGCTCCCAAGGCTGCCATCGGGATTGAAAGGCGCTATATAAACATTCCGGCCCTGCGCCCAATTGCCTGCCACGTAAAGGAAGCCATTGGCCGCCGCCGCGGCGTGGTAATACGCCGCTTCCGGAAGCGCCACGGCGTCCGTGACCCAATCACCAAGCGAGCCATCGGGCTGGATCGGGGCGCGATATACTGTGGATTGCACGCCACTATAATAGCCGCCTGTTACATAGAGCCATCCGCCGTTTGCCACGACGGCAGCGCCCTGCCGGCCTTGCGGCATCTGATTCAGGCGACGCCATGCGCCCAGGCGCCCGTCGGCCAGGAGTGGTGCGCCTTCCACCCATGAATTGTTCTGGTCGTATTCTCCCGCGGCATAAATCCAGCCATGATCCCCCGCGCCTGCCCACAAGGCAGCCCCGAAGTCGCGGCGCTTGTAAAACATGCCCGTTTGGCGTTCATTATCAAAATAGACAATCGCCCGAGGCGCCTGACCCGCAGCGCCGGACGCGCTTAGAGTCGCAATGTCCCCTTTTGTTGGGAAATATGTATCCTTGTCGCGAGTGAGATAGCTAAACGTGCGCACCCTGAGCAAACCCGATATATTCGCATACTTCTGGCGGTCTGTGGTGCGAACATAGAGGTTCCGGTCGCCATTATAGGCAAATGTCGATCCATTATATACAAGAGTTTGTGTGGTATAATAAACGCCCGAGCCTGCAGGTTCCTCAATCAGCGAAAAACGCCGCTCGCCGTTTTCATAAAAATACACCTCAAGGTCGGTGGCGTTAGGCTCGCCTGTCACGCGAATCGTCACTTGGCTGGCGCCGTCGGGGGTGAATGGATCGGGCGATTGGACAATCGATTCCGCCATGCGCGTGATATTTATCGATCCATACGGACCAATGTCCGTGGTGGTCGAAAGATTGAACACGCGCATTTTATAGGGACCGGATGCCACAAGCTGGCTGCTTTGATTGCGGCCATCCCAGGTTGTGTTGTATTCGCCCGCGGTGGCAGTTTCGGTCAGCATCAGGCCGCTGCGAACCACAGTCACCTGGTCATCGCGAAAAATCCGCACGGATAAGTTCGTTTGACCCGGCGTGCCTATGACCACGATTTGTGTCTGGCTGGCACGGTCCACATTCAGCGGGTTGGGCGTGGCGATGATCGAGGAAATCGTGGTTTGAGCCAGCCCCGCGTTCGGCGCCGCGCTCAAAAGAATCGCCACGGCGGCCAGCGCCGCCGGAATCGATAGCGAATGAATAGTTCTCACTAACAAGCCACCTTCCATGATGAAGTCTCGGGGAGTTGGCGGACTCCCAAATGGGTCTGGCGCATGTCTGCGGGAAGGATAATCGCGCCTTCCAGAACCGCCTTCGCACCGCCGGAACAACCCAGTTTCGCCAATGCATTCCGGGGTCTCTCGCGCGCATACTATATATTAATATGATGGATTTCAATCTAAAACCGAATCTCATGGCTTCCTTGAAAGGAATTAAGGCGCGAGGACGGGCAAGCCGGAGGGGAATTACCTAAGATTTCTATTGGCTTAGGCTGCCCGCCGAAGGTTCCTGAAGCCTGCTTGGAGACGAGATATCTCCGGGCAAACACAACGATAGGGAGTTCCAGCCCCGGGCTGTGGCAATTCCATGAGCGTTTCCGCCGCGCCGTTGCGCATCCTCCACACAAACATGCTCCGAGGCTGGGGCGGGCAGTCGAACCGCATCCTTTCGGAGTCGCTGGCCGTTATGCGCCATGCCCCCGAATGCCATCTGGCGCTGGCAGTGCCGCGCGGATGCGAATTGGCACGGCGCGCGCGCGAGGCGGGCATCAAAGCGGTTCATGACGACTTTGCATTTCGCGGGCCGGGGCATCCGGTGACGTTTTTTCGCGATGTGGCGCGGATGCGCGCTTTGTTGCGCGCCGAATCGTGGGATATTTTGCATTTGCATGGCTCGCCGGATTCCTGGACGGCCCTTTTTGCCCTCCGCGCGCCTTTGCTAGGGCAAAGTGGGGGGGCCGGGCGGCCTGTCGTTATCCGAACGCGCCACAATGTGTTTCCGATCGCGGCGCATCCGCTAAACGCCTGGCTCTATGGGCGCGCCATCGATGGACTTATCGTCATTTCGCGGGCCGCCGAGGAACAATGCCGGTCGATTTCGTTCCTGCGCAAAAAGCCCATCGCGCGAATTCCCGACGTGGTGGACCTTGCGCGATTCCACCCAGCGGCGGACCCTGTCGAAACGCGCCGGCGGGTCCGCGCGGCGCTCGATACGCCGGAAGATGCGCCGGTTGTGCTGTTCGCGGGACGGATGCGCCCGGAAAAAGCGCCGGACCAATTGCTGCGTGCCCTGCCCGCGCTGCGGCGCATGGTTCCCGGGGCGCGGGTTTGGCTGGCGGGCGACGGCTCGCATCGCGCGCAATACGAACGCTTGGCGCGCGAATTGGGCGTGATGGATGAAGGCGTAAATGGTTCCAAGGGCGAAAAAGCCTGCAACAACGCCAACAGCGGCAATAATGTAGAAGGCGGATGCGCGCAATTTCTTGGATTTCGCACGGATGTGCCAGACCTGATGGCGGCGGCCGATGTGTCTTGCGTGCCGTCGCGAAGCGAGGGGCTAGGCACGGCGGCCCTTGAGGCGCTGGCCTGCGAATTGCCCGTGGTGGCCGCGCGCGTGGGGGGCTTGGCGGATGCTGTCGAACACGGAGAAACGGGGCTTCTTGTGGATGCCGCCGACGCGGGGGCTTTGGCCAGAGCGCTGGCAGAACTGCTGGGCGATCCCGAACGCCGCCGCCGGATGGGCGCCGCCGGACGCCGCCACATCCTCGAAGGGCAATTCACCGAGGATTCTCTCGCCCGCAGCACGATTTCCTTTTACACGCGGTTGCTGGGGGAAGCGAATGTGTTTAGAGTCGCGAACAAGCCATAGGCAGCTCGGGGGATCGGATAATTTCCCTCGAATCCCAAAGGGATTTCATAACAAAGCCCAGGGTCAGCGAAGAATGAGCGCCACCCTGGGATCGTGCGAGAGCAAAACCAAAATACCCTGCAAGGGTTAACTAAGTCGAAATCCTCGCATCCCCCCTTTGTGATTTCCCGAGTTTTTCCCTGTTTGCGGCGCGGCGGATGGGCAAGTTTCCCCTCTGTCTATTGAACCCTTGCAGGGTAAATCCTTTTTTGCGGCCTTGCTTTCCCAGGGTGGCGCTCATTCTTCGCTGACCCTGGGCTTTGGTATTGAACCCCTTGCGGGGTTGTTTAGGGCGATGCCGTGTTGGGCCTTTCCCGCACGCCAAACAAATACAGGGAAAACGTGAACATCGGCGGAATTTAGTTTGCACACCATAGATTGAACACAGAGTGGCCTTGCCTGCGCCGCAGGAATATATTGAGTTATATTCATATATGAATTATGGTCATTAATGGGCAATAATCATGATAATCTGGGGCGTCTCTTGGATTTCGCCGCGTGGAAAAACATACAACGGTCCACGCTTTGGCAACATGCCGCGCGATTCCCCAGCGATGTGAAAAAATGTGAAAAAAGGCGGATTGCTGCGCGGAGGAGCGGATGCCATATCCTCCCACTAAACACCAGGCAACACATGTAATATCAACAATGCGCCGCCATGCAAGCATCCAATATCTTTCACTTTTTTGTTCGAAAAATTTCTCTTGCGCTTGTTGTGTTTCCAGGCTTTCGACTGAACGCAGCCGCCGTTAATGGCGGAGTGGTTTCGCGGGGACTGGAAACGAATCGTCCTCGAGAAGGCCGCCGGATAGATTCCACGCAGTGCAAAAGAACAGGAATCAAAGAATCCATTCGTCTGGCCCATCTTCGCAAGGATCGTCGAAATACCAGACCCGCCATGTTCCCATTCGCACCGCACCCGCAGCAGGAGGATATGCTCATGTGGACGCTTGCGCGCACCCGTTTGGCTTTGTCCGGCGCACTCGCCGGATTGGTTTTGTTTGCATTTTCACTGACTGGATGCTCCAGCCGCCCGGAAAACAGCCCGGTGGTTCGCAAGAAATTCAAGGAACTAGCCGATGTGCAGACTCAGGTGGGCGACATGAGCGTTCAGATGAAGCAAATCAGCGCCGAAATGGCGGCCATCCGCAAGGACATCGGTGATGTCAAGTCGCTTAGCGGCGGCGGCGAAGCGGTTTCCAAGATCGAGGAAATCGCCGGACGCCTGACGTCGCTCGAAGATGAAATGGCGAAATTGAACGGCGGAACCAGCGTGAACAAGGCCCGCCAGGTCTCTTCCGCCCCGGGCGCCGCTCCGTCTGTGGAATCCGCCAGCGCCTCGGCAGACCAGCCCGCCGCGCCCAAGGCTTCCGCCTCGGCCGAGGCGAAAGAGTCAGCTTCCAAGCCCGCCCCGGTTCGCAAGCCAGCCTCATCAGCTTCAGCCAAGCACTTGCCGCCGGTCCGCCAAGTCAGCAACTCTGCGCCGCCCAAGCCGCGCGGAACCTACTACACCATCCAGAGCGGCGACACGACCGAGTCGATCGCCAAGCATTTCAACGTCTCGCCCGCCTCGATCCTGAGCGCGAACCGCCTCCCCTCGGGCGCGACGATTTTCCCCGGCCAGCGCATTTACGTTCCCGCCAAGTAATGATGCGGGATGAATGTTGCAGAACCGCCCCGCGGCGCCCGCCGACCAATTCTATGGCTACGGCGCCGCGGGCGCGGATCGCGGCCCCTCTCTTCTCCCTCTCTGCCTCTCTCTCTCTCCAGCGCGACGATAACCGTTAGTGGCAATGGAAGGTTATGAACCGCTTGCCCTCTCACCCCGCCTCCTGCCCCTGCGTCAGCCTGTTTGATCCGGCGGCGACGCTCGTCGGGTCTTCCTCCTCGGCCGCTGCCGCCGCCCCGGCCCGCGCCACACGCATGGCCTGCCCTTCCTCCATTTCCGCCGGCGCGGCCGCTGGATGGGAAGATGAAGTGGAACGAGCATGGGGCGCCGCGGCGGAAAATGAAACAGATTCCCCCACCGCCGCGCGCGGGGCGGGATTGCTGGCAGGGCTGGCTATCGGCGGCGAGTTGCTTGCAGCGCTTTCTCCGGCGCGCATCTGGCGTTCGCAGCGCTGGTTTTCTCAGGTTCGGCGCCTGTGGCCCTAGCAACAAGGCTTCTGTGTCCGCGCTCTGGCGAATGGCGCGGCGAGGTCGTTGCAGCAACGGCGCATAGGCGAAAAAGATCAGTCCTCTTCTTTGTGGTCAATCCATCGCCCGGATCGGATAAGGAGGGCGTTATGCCCTCTGCTTCAATCCGGCACTAGGACGAACTGCGCGAATCCGTCCTTGTTCTTCCTCCTCCTCCCACAACGGTCTTCCGCCACGGGCGCAGGCGGCGCGCCACCGGCCTTTTCCGGTCAAACGGGACAGGCCGGTGGCCCCTTTTAAGAGAAGAGATTTACCGCGAAAAGAACGAACAGTAAAAAGTAAATCCCGGATGCATTTCATGGGGACATGAAACACATCCGGGAGAATTGTCTTCTTTCGTTCTTTTCGTGTTTTTCGTGGTTAATTCCTCATCTTCCTTGAGATTGCTCCGCGCGGGAGAAGGCGAGCAGTTGCCCAGCATCTGCCGCGGCTTTCGTTTTCTTGGACCCCCCCGCCGCGTCCACGCGCACGGTGTCGCCTTCGCGAAATTCGCCCGCGAGCACTTTCATCGCCAGCGGATCGAGCAGGTGGCGCTGGATGGCGCGTTTGAGCGGACGCGCGCCAAACGCAGGGTCCCATCCCGCTTCGGCGAGCGCGTCCTTGGCCCCGTCCGTGAGCGCGAGTGTGATCTTGCGTTCGGCCAGCCGGCGCGCGACCGCCTCGAGCTGGATGTCCACGATCCGCCGGATGTCGTCGTGCGCTAGCGGGCGGAAGAGGATGATTTCGTCGATGCGGTTCAGGAATTCCGGGCGGAAATGGCGGCGCATTTCTTCCATGATGCGCGCCTGCATCGCCCCGCGCACCTCGCCCTCGGCGTGCAGAACTCCCGCCTCGCGGTCGTCCGCGACTCCTTGCGCGATGTCGCGGATTTTCTCCGAGCCGATGTTCGACGTCATAATCACCACGGTGTTTTTGAACGACACGACATGCCCCTTGCCGTCGGTCAGGCGTCCGTCGTCGAGCAGTTGCAAAAGGACGTTGAACACCTCGGCGTGGGCCTTTTCGATTTCATCAAACAGCACCACAGAATACGGGCGGCGCCGGACGGCTTCGGTCAGTTGGCCGCCTTCGTCGAACCCGACGTA
Organism: uncultured Candidatus Sumerlaeota bacterium; assembly: GCA_964446285.1. Lineage (GTDB taxonomy): Bacteria > Sumerlaeota > Sumerlaeia > SLMS01 > CAYUNT01 > CAYUNT01. Next base: position 15,744 of record CAYUNT010000083.1, read on the forward strand.
TCCGGGGGGCGCGCCGATCATGCGCGACACGGTGTGGCGTTCCTGATACTCGCTCATGTCGATGCGGATCATTGCCGCTTCGTCGTCGAAGAGGAACTCGGCCAGGGCGCGGGCCAGTTCGGTTTTGCCAACGCCCGTGGGGCCAAGGAAAATAAACGATCCGATGGGGCGGTTCGGGTCTTGCAATCCCGCCCGCGCGCGCCGCACGGCGTTCGCCACGGCCACGATGGCCTCGTCCTGCCCAACAACGCGCCGCCGCAGGCGTTCTTCCGTATGAATGAGTTTTTCAACCTCGCCTTCGAGCAAGCGGCTGACGGGGATCGAGGTCCATTTGGCAACGATTTCCGCCACGTCTTCCTCGTCCACTTCCTCCTTGAGGATCGCGCCGCGCTTCTGGAGTTCAGCGAGGCGCGCATTGAGATCGCGCAGTTTCGCCTCCGCGCGCGGGATCTGCCCGTAGCGGATTTCGGCGGCCTTGTTGAGGTCGCCCACGCGCTGCATCCGTTCGAGCTCGGTGCGCAGGCGGTCGATCTCCGCTTTCGCCTCCTGAATGGCGGCGATGGCATCTTTTTCCGCCTGCCAGCGGGCTTTTAGCGCGGAGATTTGCTCGTTGAGTTCCGCCAATTCCTGTTCGATGCGCTCGCGCCGCTCGGCAGACGCCGGGTCCTTTTCCTTTTTCAGCGCCGTGCGTTCGATTTCGAGTTGCATGATGCGCCGCTGCACCTCGTCGATCTCCTGCGGCATCGAGTCGATTTCAATGCGCAGGCGCGACGCCGCTTCGTCGATCAGGTCCACGGCCTTGTCCGGCAGATGGCGTTCGGTGATGTAGCGGTGCGAAAGCATGGCGGCGGCGACAAGCGCGGCGTCCTTGATGCGCACGCCATGGTGGAGTTCGTATTTTTCCTTGAGGCCGCGCAGAATCGCGATCGTGTCGTCCACGCCCGGCTCCTCGACCATCACAGGCTGGAAGCGGCGTTCGAGCGCCTTGTCTTTTTCGACGTGCTTTCGGTATTCGTCGAGCGTCGTCGCGCCGATGCATCGCAATTCGCCGCGCGCCAGGGCGGGTTTGAGCATGTTGCCCGCGTCCACAGCCCCCTCCGCGCCGCCTGCGCCGACGATGGTGTGGAGTTCGTCGATGAACAAAATCACTTGTCCGGCGGCGGATTCCACTTCCTTCAGGACGGCCTTGAGGCGGTCCTCGAACTCGCCGCGGTATTTCGAGCCGGCGACCATGGCGCCCAGATCGAGGGCGAGCAGGCGGCGGTTTTTCAGGCTTTCGGGCACGTCGCCCGCGACGATGCGCTGCGCCAAGCCTTCGACGATGGCTGTTTTGCCAACGCCCGGATCGCCAATAAGCACCGGGTTGTTTTTCGTGCGGCGCGAAAGAACCTGAATCACACGGCGGATTTCGTCATCGCGTCCGATCACGGGATCGAGTTTGCCGCGCCGGGCAGTCTCGGTCAGGTCGCGCGCGTATTTCTCAAGCGCCTGGTATTTCTCCTCGGGGTTTTGGTCCGTAACGCGGTGCGCGCCGCGAACGTCCTTGAGCGCGCCGAGAATGGCCGCCTCGGATGCGCCCGCGCGGCGCAGCGCCTCGCCCGCGGCCGAGCGCTTCTGGCGCGAAAGGGCAAGGAGCAGATGCTCCGTCGAAAGGTATTCGTCCTTGAGTTTTTCCGCCTGGTTCCAGGCGTCTTCGAGCGCCTCTCGCAGATCGCGCGACAAGCCGGGTTGCGCCGCGGCCGCGCCGCTCTGGCGCGCCAGGCGCTCGATGGCGCGGCGCATTTGCGCGCGCAACCCCTCGGGGTCCGCGCCGATTTTGCGCAGCACAGGTTCGACCACGCCGCCGTCTTGCTGATCGAGCAAGGCCAGAAGCAGGTGCTCGGAATAGATTTCAGGATTGCCGTTTTGCTCGGCGAGCGATTGCGCCGCCGCTAAGGCTTCCTGGGCTTTGAGTGTCAAACGATCCAAACGCATCTTGGGTTCTTCCTCTCACCTCGATTTGACCGAGAGAAACCGCGCCGGTTTGATGCGGTCTCTATCCGGCCGAGAGGGGGATATGCATAAATTGTTCCGAAAAGAGAATCGGGCGCAGATTGTTGTTATTAGAGAAGTTGAGGAAGAATGCCCCAGGGACAATATGTATCATACTGACTCACTTATCCGCGGGGATTGGGCAATGGGAGAGCTTGTTGGAGTGAGTCTCAGGAAATGGGACGTATGGGACCTATGAGACCTATGGGTCTTATCAGAGAGGTCCCCTTTTCGCACGATAGCGGCAGGAATTCCGATTTGTATCAGGGCTGGGGGAATAGGGGCGAGGGAGGGGCGGCGTTGATGGTAATGTCTTTGCATCGCGCGCGGGCCAGGCTGGTGTCGTCGGGGCTGA
>CAYUNT010000084.1:0-18111 GCA_964446285.1 uncultured Candidatus Sumerlaeota bacterium
ATCGGCAGGCGGTGGGCCTGGGCCGCGCTGGGCGGATTGATCCTGCTCGCCCCGCTTCAGGCCGGCACATGGGCCGCAGACCGCCGTCTCGAGTCCATCTATCCGGAATTTCGCAATTATCTGACGGAAATGGTGTGGGTGGTGCGGACGTTCCAACTGCCATTGCTTTCGGGCGGGGCGTCGGCGGGCGAGGGGGCGCGCGGATGGGGCGCGGCGGCTTGGAGGGCGGTGGGCGCTACAATGATGCGCGAAGGGGCGATTGCGTCGGTGTTTCTGATTGCCGTAACCGCGATGGCCGCCGCCGCGCTGCTGCTGCCGCACCCGCCGAAACTCCGCCGCCGGCTTTTGCCCGCGCTTGGATTTTTGATCGTTCCCGCGCTGTTTTGGATTTTGCACCCGTGGAAATTGGAGCGTTCGTGGGGATCGATTGTGCTCGCGGCCTGGCTGCTGGCGGCGGTGGCATGGCCGGAAATAACGCGTCGATGGCGGAACGGGCCGCCGACTCAAAAAAGGACCTTTATCGCGCTCGGCTGCCTGGCGGCGCTTCTTCATATATTGTTGCTTGCGCGAGGGCCGTGGAGGGAAATCTGGACGGAGCATTCGCCGCTGGGCGAGGCGGCGCGCGACGCGCTCGCTTACGTGGGCGATCACGGCGGCGCCATTTACGGAAGTTCGGTTTCCGCCTCGATGGGACCGGTCTGGAAGTGGATGCTCATCGAGGCGAGTGGCGAGGCGGCTCGTGATCCGGCCCTGGCGCGCGGATGGTCGCGGGTGGATTTTTCGCGATTCGACAAACCCGAGGTGGTTTTTATTGATCCGCGCACGCATCTAGACCCCAATTTTCAAGCGGAGCCAGGCAAAGTGGCGCGTTCGCTCGTTGTGGCGCGCCGCATCAGCCTGAATCCCCCGTGGGAAGTTCGAGTCGTCGATTTGCGCTATCCCGCCGCCGCCGCCGACAGCGCCTCCAGCAAGGAATAGGCCTCTCATGCCCCCTCCCCCTTCGCAAAAACCGCCCCGCCGATCGTCTCCGGCGCTTTCGCCTGAAACCCAGGACGTGCGCGAACAGGCCGAGGAATCGCGTCTGCGCCCCGCGCACCTTGATGAATTCGTCGGCCAGCGCCAGTTGATCGAAAACCTTACGATCTTCATGGCCGCCGCCCGCCAGCGCGAGGAAGCAATCGACCATGTCCTTCTCTACGGTCCGCCCGGCCTCGGAAAAACCACGCTGGCCCATATTGTCGCCAATGAAATGCGTTCGCAGATCAAATCGACGAGCGGCCCCGTGATCGAGCGAAAAGACGACCTTGCGGCTATTCTGACGGACCTTCAGCGCGCGGATGTTCTTTTCATCGACGAAATCCACCGCCTCAACCGCGTGGTGGAGGAATGTCTATACCCGGCGATGGAAGACTTCCGCATCGACATCCTCATAGGCGAAGGTCCGCACGCCAAAACGATTAAACTCGATCTGCCGCCCTTTACGCTCGTCGGGGCGACGACGCGCGCCGGGATGCTGACCGCGCCTCTGCGTTCGCGTTTTGGCATCACGTTGCGGCTGAATTTCTATTCGGTCGAGGAGATGGAACGCATCGTCGAGCGTTCGGCGCGGATTTTGTCGGTTCGCATCGAGCCGGAAGCGGTGCATGAAATCGCCCGGCGTTCGCGCGGGACGCCGCGCATTGCCAATCGCATCCTGCGGCGCGTGCGGGACATCGCGCAGGTGAAGGCCGCGGGGCATGTGACGGGCGATGTGGCGTTGCGCGCGCTGGCGCTGCTCGATGTGGACGAACTGGGCCTTGACGCGCAGGATCGCGCGTTTCTCGAAGCCCTGATTGACAAATTTGGCGGCGGGCCGGTTGGGCTTCACACGCTCGCCGTCGCGCTCAGCGAAGACGAAGATACGCTTCTCGACATGATCGAGCCGTATTTGATTCAGATCGGATTTCTGGTGCGCACGCCACGCGGACGCGCAGCCACTCCGCGCGCCTTCGAGCATTTGCACCGGCGGCTCCCGGCCAATTGGGACGAGGGGCGCGATCTTTTCCGCGAGACGGCGGAATCCAGCGAGGTTCCCGGCGATGCGGAATCGGAATAATTCCATTTCTATCGGCGCTTTGTGGATCGCGCTTGCGGGCGCGCTGCTCGCCGGGTGCATCCAGCTTCCGAAATTCACCTCGGTGAATGAACGCGCGCTGGATCGCTATGCGCGGGCGGCAAAAATCAATCCAGAAAATCCGCACGCATGGTTCGCGCTGGGCCGGACGCATCTGGAGGCGCGCCAATTTTCCGAGGCGGCAAAAGACTTTTCGCGCGCCGCGAACCTGAAGCCCGAGTTCGTTGAGGCGTGGCTCGGGCGCGGCCAGGCGGAAGAAGGGCGGGGCCGCGCCTCCGCGGCGCGCCGGTGTTACGAACGCGCGCTGGCTTTGCGTCCGGATTCTTTCGAGGCGCGCCGCTTGCTGGCCCGCCTAGAACTCGCGGCGCTCCACCCGGGCGAATCCGAGCGCCTCTGGCGCGAGGCGCTGGCGATTCAGCCTCATTCCGCGGCGGCGCATCGCGGACTGGGCGATGTATTCTACGCGCGAGGCGAACTGGCCGCCGCGCTCGAACAATGGCGCGTGGCGCTTCAGGAAGACCCGTCGCTTCCCGACCTTGCCCCGCTGGTTGAAGATGTGCAATCCTACCTGCTGTTGTATGGAGACTCGGCGGGCGCCTCTCCAGGCATTCCCTCTCCTCCCGCTCCTCCCGCTGCAAATCCGTCCCCAAAGTGAAAAATCGCGATAGTTGAGGCGTTCTATTTGTAATATCTCAGAGCAGACAGGCTCGCGGGAGGGATTTTCGCCGCCACCATGCATGTCCTCGATGGATGCTAAATGCTCAACAAGGAAAACGAACGCGAACTGGCCGAAGGCTTCCGCCGGGGCGACCCCGAGGCGTTCCGCCTTGTAGTGGATGAGTATTCCGACGGACTGCACCGGCTTTTATGGCTTTATACGCGCCGCGAGGAACTGGCCGAGGACCTGACGCAAGAGGTGTTTTTGCGCGCGTTCGCCAAGCGGGATTTGCTGGTGCGGACAGATAATTTCCGCGCGTGGCTGTTTACGATGGCGCGCAACATTGCCGCCAAGGAAATGAAACGCCACCGCTACCGCCTGGAGTTTTCGCTGGAGGACATCAGCCTGGATGGCGAATCGCCCGCCGCGGATTTTGGCGACGACGCGCCATCCGCGGCCTCGCTGCTGCAATCGCAAGAAACTCGCCGCCTGCTGCTGGAAACGCTCAACGAACTCGATGACGATCAGCGCGAATTGATCGCCATGCGTTATTTTGCGGATTTGCCGTTGAAAGACATTGCCGATTCGCTCGGGATTCCGATGGGAACGATTGGCGGAAAACTCCAGCGCGCGCTCAAAGACCTCCGCCGCGAACTCGAACGCCGTGGAATGTCCTGGCCCGACCTCGGTCCGATGGAATGACGCTTTATTGGCAACAAGGTGGGGACAAATCAACAGTTGTGAACTGGGCGGATGTGCGGCTACTTGCCTTCGCCCACGATGCGCAAAAAGGCTTCTTGCAGCGCTTTTTTCTCGGTTTCCAGCGCTTTGTAGCGCGCGAGGATCTCGCGGGCCGGAGCGTCCTCTCCCGCAGGCGCGCCAGACTCGCGAAGGAAGAAGTAAAACTTGATCTTCGGTTCGGTTCCCGAAGGCCGCGCCACCACACTCGCGCCTTTTTCGAGGTTGTATAAAATCACGTCCGATTTCGGCAGGTCGATCGATCCTGCGATCTGCCCCGTGCGGGCGTCGCGCACCTCGCCCGTGTCCACGCGCGTTATGCGTTCCACTGCAAAATTACCAATTTGTTTCGGGGGATTGTCTTTGAGGAAGCGGATGATTCCGCGGATTCGCTCCGCGCCCGCCGCGCCTTCGTGGTAGATGGATTTCTGCCACTCGAGATGCACGCCATGCTGCCCCCACAGGCGATAGAGCGCATCGAGGACCGAACGGCCCTTCGAGGCGTGCCACGCCGCCATTTCGGCCGTTACGCACGCCGCCACGATTCCGTCCTTGTCGCGGCAATGGTCGCCGATCATGTAGCCGTAGGATTCCTCGGTTCCATAAAGGAAATCGCGCCCCTCCGCGCCGCGCGTTTCCCAGTCGCGCATGGCGGCCGCGATCCACTTGAAACCCGTCAGCACGCTGCGGCATTCGACGCCATAATGCGCCGCGATCTCGGACACGAGAGGCGTGGTGACAATCGTGGTGACCATTCCCGGGCGCGCGGGCATCCGGCCGGTTTCGCGCCGCTGGCCAAAAATGTAATCCGCCAGCAACGCGCAAAGCTGATTTCCCGTCACCAGATGGAATTCATCTTTGTGGCGCACGGCGATTCCCAGGCGGTCGGCATCGGGATCGGTGGCAAGGACAAGTTCCGCATTCGCCTTCCGGGCAAGTTCGACGCCCTGTTCCAGCGCCGCGCCTTCTTCGGGGTTTGGTGATTTAGCCGTTGGGAAATCGCCATCGGGACGCATCTGCTCCTCGACGGGCAGCACATTGGTGAATCCCCATCGTTCGAGCGCCGCCGGAGCGAGCGTGCCGCCCGTTCCGTGCAGCGGCGTAAAAACGATGCCCATTCTGCACCCATCCGGACCATCGGCCAGTTCGGGGTGCAAACGCTGCGGGTCGAGCGCCTCCAGGAACAGGCGGTCGATTTCCTTTCCCAGATACTGAATTTGTTTTCGCGCCACGCCCAGTTGAAAATCCATCTGGTGAACCTGCCCGAGGGCGGCCACTTTTTTCACTTCCTCCACAATGCCCTCATCGTAAGGGTAAATTACCTGCGAGCCGTCGTCCCAATATGCCTTCAGGCCATTATACTGCTTTGGATTGTGCGAGGCGGTTAGCATGACGCCCGTATGCGCGCCCAGCCGGCGGACGGCGAACGAAAGCTCCGGTGTCGGGCGAAGCGCCTCGAAAATATGCGCGATAAATCCATTGGCGGCAAACACGCCCGCCACCGTTTCGGCGAACTCGCGCGATCCGTGCCGGCAATCGTAAGAAATCACGACGCGCAACGGGCCGGGCCGCGTGGCGTTTCGCGACACATACGTCGCCAAACCCTGCGCCGCCCAACTCACCGTATAGCGGTTCATCCTGTTTGTGCCCGCTCCGAGGATGCCGCGCATTCCCCCCGTGCCGAACTCGAGGTCGCATCGAAAACGATCTTCCAACTCTGTGACGTTGCCGGCGTCAACGAGGGCCTGAATCTCCTGGCGCGTAGCCTCATCAAACGGATCCGACGTCCACAAGCGGATGAGTTTTTGGATTTCCTGTGTGTTGCGCGTCATTCATGCACCTGCCTGCTCGGATTCACTTTCGGAGTAGCAACGCGGGCCTCTCCGCAAGGGGCTGGAGGATCGTTCATCTGGCGTATGAATTGCCCGAAAATGCCTTCCACCGGGGCGGCAATATCCGCCCGGGCAATTTCCCATCCTTCATCCATCTGCAAAATCGAACCGAAAGGCAACCGCTTTTGAACATCGCTTTGCTTTTGGAAGGAAAGAAAAGAAGCCCCAGAGGATTCTCCCTGGGGCTTCTTTGCAGATGAAAGCATAGTTGTGAGTCGAAGGCGCGCGCGATCGAGCCGCCCCGCGCCTGTGGCGCTGGAACTATTCCGCTGGATACTTCATGCTGGTGGAGGCGTTGGCTTTGCGGATGGAGAGCGTGTTGGGCGTGAAGAACGGCTCGGCTGCCCACAAATACCCGGAGCCGCCCGTATTGGCCCAATAGTTCAAGCCTTTTACCGCACCTTTGCATTTTCCATTGGCGAAGGATATGCTGATCGCGCCTGGCTTGCCGGTTTTCGAATTCGGGAATCGGACGGAGGCCTTGCTGACTCCACCGCGAGTCAGCTGCAGGTTGCTGAGGAAAATCGCGTCGCCAACCCACGAGGAGTTCTTCGAATTGCGCGGAGTGATGGTGTTCACCTTGAAAGCCGCCTGATCCCAAACTTCGCCGATAAACCCGCCCGCCATTTTGGCGGACGTGACGCCGCGGATGGAGACGGCCGAATTTCCCCAGAAGTAGTCTTTTCCCGAATAGTAGTTGCCGGGATACCAAACCCATTTTTGCGCAAAGGAGAGCGATACGGACGCCGGCGCACCGCCAAGGGTTCCCTTTGCCTTGATTGATGCGGAATGGGCGTATTTGATCTTGGATGCTGTATTGCCACTGGCGGCGAATTTCGCCCGTCCGCTGACCACAGGCAAAAAGCCCGAAGCCAGTTGCATTCCCAACGAGTTTTTCACCGTAACGTAGAGCTCCCCGCTGATAGTTCCGCTGCTATCGATCTGCAGGAAAGGCACTACCGCGCTCAAGTTGCCTTTTCGATCCTCAACAGGCCAGGCATAGTAGGTGTCAGAGCCAATCTTGACGGGATATATATAGATTGTGTTTCCACTGACATCATAAAAGGGAATAATCGAACTTAAGTCAGAGAAACCCAGCGATTCCTGCGCTTCCATGAACCCGCCCACTTCCGAGGTGACGATGCCAAGTGTTCCCCCCAGCCAGATGTTGTTGAAACAACTGGAACTGATGCCGCTTACGCAGCCGTCATCCACGGTGTATTTTCCGCAGCTGTATTCGATATCCACATCGTCGCTTGGAGCGCAGACATCGACCGCGCCATAGTTGGAATAAGCCGATCGCCGCGCTTTGTTATTGGAGGCGGCCACACAAAGCACGCGGTCGTCGTTTTGCGGCGAGATTTTATCGACTTTGGCCCGGGAATTTCCCGCCGAGAAGGTCACAACGCATCCTTTGCCGCCGCGGCCTTGATTCACGCAATAACTGAGGATTTGATTCGTCATGGAGTCCATGGGGATTTCCACATTGTCATCCGCCGAGGTGCAGAAATCCCAATCGTAAACCCATCCCCACGAATTGTTGATGATCCACGCGCCTTGATCGACGCAGTATTTGAAGGCGTCGAACATCTGCTGGTCCGTGGTGGCGTATCCGATGGCCCGGACGCCGACGATTGGCAACCCGGCGGGCGCCACGCCCGCGCCGCCAATGCCGTTGTTGCCGATGGCCGCGATTACGCCCGCCACCGAGGTCCCGTGCGGACCGTCGAAATCCGGAATGACTTCCGAAGGCTGCTCCGATACTGGATCATAGCCAGCCTTGAAATTCAAATCCGGATGAGCCATGTCGAATCCGGAATCGATAATGCCGATAATGCAATTGGGACTGCCTTGAGTGAGAGACCAAGCCTCGGGGCATCGCATGTCCGCATCTTCGGAGATAACACCCGCCGTATCATCCAAATAGTTGTAACGATGATCCAGGTGCCACTGATAGGGCAGAAGAGGATCGTTCAGGTCCACGGCGGCCCCGGCTGATGTTCCCGATGCTTTTTCTACGGCAGATTTGGCATTCACACGGCCGTAGCCGTAGTAGATAGAGTGCTTGCTGGTGCCGCCATAATATCCATAATCCGGGTCGATTCGGTCCGCCGTGCTCTCCAGGATGCCAAAAACCTCTTTGTATGTAAGGTTTGGATTGGCCGAGAGGACCAGAGCAGCGACGCCGGAAACCGCCGGACAGGCCGAAGACGTTCCGCCAAAGGAATCGGTCCACTCGCCATCGGGCTTGCGCAGGGAATACCAGTCTGGCGACGCCCACTCGACTCCTGGCTGGTCATTGATCCAGTCGGCCAGCAAAATCGTGTCATTGCCGTCGGTTGTCGCCAGACGCACCGTCCACAAATTGATGTCCTTTGCCTTGTCATACGTGACGACGAGTCCAAGCCCCTCGAAGAAGGCGCGCGCCTGCGCTTCGGTGACTTCCGGGGCGAATTTGACGTTAATCGTGTCTCCGGCGCCCATCACCTTATCGGCGAGTTTCATCACCGGACCCGAAAAGGTTACGTCGCTGAACGTCCGCACCTGGGCGTCAAGCGTCTGGCCCGCCGAAAGCGCCGCCTGGGCCGTGGCGCCTTTTTTATCCAGTTTCAGCCACGACATTTGCGTTCCTGGATTGCCGCCGAGAGATTCCGCCTCGCGCAGCGACGCGGGCGGTTTGCCATCCAGGCCGCGCACAATCACCATGTTGGGAATAATCTCGAGATGAAGCGTTTGCTTGCCTTCTTTGATGGTAATGGCGGCCTTTTCCGCATTGCCCACCTCGCCGGTCAACTCGACCAGGCCGGATTCCGGGCTGCCCAAGGCAAAGGAACACAGCAGAATCAATGTCAGGGTGGTTGTCGCCAGGCAAACTGGCTGGATTGCTGAAGAAACTTGAGTTTTCATCGTGACTTTCCCCTTTCTCCATTGTGAATCGTATAAACCAAAATGGCCTTGAATCATAAATACTGTTCTCCTTTCCATCCTCGCAACCCAGTGCAATATAATCGTATCGCACTGGGCAAATCATCTCTCCAACAGGTTTAAACTATCCAATCGCATAAGAGGTGTGTCCAGCAAAAAGGGCGCATATTGATGCTGTCACATAAAGGCAGCGAAACCCCGTCACTTCGTTCCATGTTCTGCATACACGAAAGCATCCCGGCCCGTTTTTGCAGAACATCGAACGCAATGAGGGGGCAAAAGCCGTTCGAATTAGTAGGAGAGGTGTCAAGATGCGCCCCGGCAAAAACTCGGATTTTCGGATTCCTTCATCTGGAATTCATCCTGATCCTGATCAGGCATTTGTGGGACTGCTTCCAGGTCCAGGACGGCTTGAGTGCGTTTCTGCACCTCCTCGAATCCCGGGCGAATCATCATCCACGGATCGCTCTCCCATTCTGGCGGCGGCTCGATGATGTCCGGCGGCAGCGCCTCAAAGGCCACCTCGGCCTCCGCCAGCGCCTGGGCGGCGCGGTTGGCTACGCGGAAAGCGTCGCCGCGATTCACCGCCACCGCCGCATCAGTGAATCCGCTGGTGCGCTCAGAGAAATCGCTGAATTTTCCCTTCAGCGTGATGGGCTTGAGTTCGCGGTTGAGGATTTGCACGACCGGCTCAGGCGCGCCGGGATAAAACTCCTTGGAAATCTTCAGCCCCATGCGCTCCGCCAGTGCGCGCTCCGGCAGCGCCGTCCGTTCGAGCGACACCTCGACCAGCGGCTCAAACGGATTGAGCGGATTCGGATCAATCTGGCGCAGGCGGAGAGGATATGACATGCTAATTTCCCATTATCCGAGAATACCACTCTGGCTTTGCAAATAGCAAAAATGGCTCTAATTCCGAGGAATCCCCGCCTGCCGCCATTTTTGCAGCATCGTATATACGAAAAAACTCTTCTTCAGTCAGGGCATCACGGCCATCCAATTCGTCCATCTCGGTAGCCAGTGAATTCAGGGCCGTATCGTCAATGGTCATTTTGCCCCCCTAAAGAGCTCTTCCGCTCTTATACACATATTATTGCCAGGCTCGTCGTATGCCATCAAGAGTTTTGCATGATCCAAATAGTAGGAATATGTTTCTGCCCAATACTCCTTTTTATTTTTATTGGCCCTTTTTTAAACTGGAAGTCTCACAGATGATTTCCAGGCATCACTGATAATCGGATTCAAGGCGGGAAAGGCATCATTAATATGATGCGCAGCTTCATGTATAATACAGCGGCGCTGGGCTTCTGCCTGGTTTGGGGCCATCGCCATATAGCTTGCCGCAACGCCTATAGGCTTTTCTTCAAGTATAACCCTAAACGGGTGCTTAATGCGAATCTCTTTGGTGATTTTGTTGAAATGCCCAGGGCATCCATCCAGCGTTGAACCAGAGAATGTTATTTTGCTGATTGGTTTTTTTGCAATTACTTCGCCTATGCCATGCTGCTTCAGCACAGCGAGCGAAGCGCGAATATCAGCGATGCTTATAGCATAGGGGGCGGACACAGATTCCACGCCACTGAGATGCACAGGCCTGGTTGGTTCGTTCGGTAAATAATCCTGCCATTTCGATTTCGATATCTTATTATTGGCGGCTCTCCTTATGGCTTGGCGGGCGCGGTCTATCGTGAGTTGCGGCCGGCGAGTGGCGAGTTGCGCGGCGGCGTTTTGCTGATCCTTTTTCCAGCCGTCGCCCCAGCGTTCGCGCCAAAACACAATCCGCGAGCGGTCGTTTGGTCGGTTGGGCGGATATAAGAACGGCTTGCCACGCACGGGGTCCTCGAACGCCTCGTTGACCGGGCGGACGATATTTCCTGGGAGGGCGGCGATCTGGAGCGAGTCGAACGCCGTGCGCGAATCCATCGGCGTGATAAGGCGTTTCATCAGATCGTCCATATCCGCCTGGGCGGATTCCATGCCTCGCTGGGCGCGCTCGTTATAGCGGTGGACATATTCCGTGCGCACCAGGCGCAGGGCGTCCCAGCGCGAGGCGAGCACCGGCCCATTGCGCGACGTGAGTCGCGACACGACGTCGTCAATGCTGGATTGTTTAAGCAGTTCTTCGGCGAGTGCGGCCTTGGCCCGCGCGATGGCGCGGGCGGTCCATCGGCTCGCCCCGGCGCGGTATCGCTGCTCGAGCAGCGTGCCGCCCGCCTCGCTCATGCGCAGGGCGGATTCCGCATCCAGGCGGGCAATTTCTCGGTCGCCGAACTGGCGGGCGAATGCGCGGATTTGCTCGCGCCAATCCGCCAGGAGCGCCTCATCCGCCGAATCCGCGCGCGTGGCCAAGGAGGCGGGCGAGAAACTCGGCGAACTTCAAGAAGAGCGCGAGGCGCAATGGAACGAGCCTGTCTCGGGCGATCACAAGGTGGCCGCGCCCGAAATCGCCTGCGAGCGCCTGGTGATCGAGGCCGACGCGACGGCGGTGCTCACGGTGAAAGGCGAAGAGAACAAAATGGTATATGTGGCCACGGCTTTCGACGCCTCGGCGCGCGGCGAAAAACAAGGCGGGCGGCCTTTCCTTGCCGAACGCCGCTACACGGCGAGCGCGGAAAACTTCGAGGACTTCGCGCCGCGGATTCTCGCGCTGGCGCACCGCATGGGCGCGCGCAAGGCGCGGCAAATTGCGTTTTTGGGCGACGGCGCGTCGTGCCTGTGGAACTGGGCCGAACAAAACCTGCCGCCCGCAACCGTGATGATCCAGGACCCGTGGCATGTCTTTGACCGCCTCTCGAAATTGCTCGATGAACTGGGCAAAAAGGGCGAGGCAAAGACGGCGCGCCTGGGGCGATGGAAAGGTCTCATCCTCGCGGGCGAGGCTGTCGAAGTGATCGAAGAACTGCGCCAGATGCGCAAAGGGCGCCGCGGCGCCAAACGCAAACGCATCGAGGAGGAAATCCACTATCTGGAAAACAGCCGCCATCGCATGGAGTATGCCCGCTGGCGCGCCGCGGGCTGGCCGATTGGCTCGGGTGCGATCGAGGGCACGTGCAAACACCTGGTGAAAGAACGATACAACCTGACCGGGGCGCGCTGGAAACGCAAACGGCTGCCTTTTGTGTTGTCGCTGCGGCTTTCGATCTTCAATAAAGAATGGGAAACCGACTGGAGCAGCGAGGCTCTTCGCCCCGCCGCCTGAAGCTCCACCCTCTCACGAATTCGGGAGATGCACCCCCACTGACAGGGGGGGGCGCGCTTATCGCTTGCCCGGCGCAACTATAACTTCTATAAAGCCGGATGGTGGCGCGCCGGGGCTTCGAGCAGGGCCGCCGCAAACCCAAAATCCATTTTATGATTGCGTGATTCGCGGCAGCTGTAAGCGCGAATCCCCGCATACGAGGTATATCATGAGCCACTTTGATTTTCTGCTTATCGGTATCGACGGCGGAGCTACCGAGGTCAAGGCGCACCAGATCATGCTTGAGGGTGACCCCAAAGCGCCTGTGTTCCGTTTGGGCGATCTCCAGGCGATGAAGAAATATGAGAAGGTTGGGGATTTTGTTCCCGTGCCCGTGGCGGATCAATTCCGCCAGCGTGATGAGGGCGCAATTCAGTTGACTGACCCCGAGCGCGAACAGGGGGATTTATATATCGAGGCCGCCGCACAGGTTGTGCGCGAAATCGTCAGCCTCGCAGACAGCGGGCGCGAAGTGCTGGTTGGCATGGGTATGCCGGGCCTGAAAACCCCGGACGGACGCGGAATTAACGTCATTAATCACGGTCCGCGCATGCCGGAATTCCTCAACCGCCTGGAAAAGAAGCTGCGCGACTCCGACATCACACTCGTGAAACCCGTGGCGCGCCTCGGGAGCGACGCAGACTACTGTGGCATAGGGGAAGAATTTGCCGAGGGCGGCGCGTTCCGGGGCGCGGAAAACGCTTACTACGCAGGTTTGGGGACGGGTGTTGCTGACGCTATGAAGTTGCACGGCAAACTCGCCACGTTTGATTCGGCGAAAGAGTGGATTCAGAAGTCGTGGCAGATGACGTGCTCGCTCGGCGTGACGTTCGAAAAAGTAATTTCCGCCAAGTCGATGAATGGCCTCTACGCGAACCTGCTCGGGCGCGAAGGCGATATGCTCGTGAACGAAGGCCGTTTTCCGCAGGATGAGGCGGTCGAGGGGCGTCCGCTCGCGCAGTTCACGATGCACACGGTGGCGGCTGTGCTGGCCGAGTTGCTTTTTGAACGCATCCAGACGGTGGCCGCCGGGCGGCGGATGCTTTCGTGGCGCGGGCCGGCGTATCTGGCGCTCAATCCCGAACATCCGTTCCGCGGGACGCTGCTTGACCGCGTGGTGATTGGACAGCGGCTCGGGTTTGTCTATAGCGACGACCGCTATGTGGATGTGTTCCGGCGTCCGCTGCTTGCGTGCCTGGCGGAATTGATCTCGGCGCGGGGAGATTCAATGCTGCGGGCGCGGTATTTGAAACCGGGCGGCAAGGAACTGGCGGACGGCGTGGTGATTGGGTCGCGCCTGCGGGCCGCCCCGGCGATTGGCGCTGCCGTCGCCGCTTACGAAGCCGCGTTTGGGCAGGCTTCCTGATCGACTCAAGGCTTGAGGGTTTGCCGAGTGATTACTCGCATACAGGCTCTTGGCTTTCGCTGTCTTCGCTACGTGGACCAGCGCTTGGGGGCGTTTCATGTGCTTGTTGGCCCGAACGCTTCCGGGAAGACTACTTTTCTCGATGTTGTGAGTTTTCTTGGCGCTCTTGTGTCGCGCGGGGTAGATGAGGCGATTGAAGAAAGAACCAATAACTTTCGCGATCTTGTCTGGGGCCGTACCGGTAATTCGTTCGAATTGGCCATAGAAGCAGATATTCCGAAACGGTTTCACAGCTATTTGGGTGATTCCCCATATAAGGATATTATCCGATATGAAGTGAAAATTGCATATAACAGCCAAACGAACCGCGTTGAAATTGAGCAGGAAACGGTGCTAATAGCCAACCGGAATGGAGATGAGAAAAAACGCGTTTCTCCCGATCTTTTTCCGTGCGAGGTCTTCGCTCCCCAAACAATAATGCATAGCCGTAAGGTATCCAAATACCGCAAGGTTGTGAACAAGACCCTAGAACGCAACGACAACTTTTATTCCGAATTCAAGCCGCCAAAAGGTGAAGGGGGATGGGCGCCATCATTCAAACTAGGCCCCCGAAAATCCGCCTTGGGCAATCTGCCCGCCGACCAGTCCAAACTGCAAATCGCATGGTGGCTGCGAACGCTGCTCACGGAAGGCGTGCAGCCTTTTGTGCTGAATAGCTTGCTAATGCGCAAGGCAAGCCCCCCTGGAAAAGGACGCGTCTTTCTGACAGACGGGAGCAATCTTCCGTGGGTGGTGGAAACGCTTCTCCAGACGGTTCCTGAATTGTCGCAAGCATGGATAGAGCATCTGAGGACGGCCCTTCCCGATTTGAAGGGCATCCGGGTCGTTGAACGCCCGGACGATAAACACAAATATCTGATGTTAAAATATGATGAGGGCCTGGAAATACCATCCTGGATGGCCTCCGATGGAACCTTGCGGCTTCTTGCGCTTACGATTCCCGCGTATCTTCGCGATCTTTCGGGAGTGTATCTTATAGAAGAACCAGAAAATGGCATTCACCCGCGCGCCGTCGAAACGCTTTATCAATCGCTGCGTTCCGTATATGGCGCACAGATACTTCTGGCCACGCATTCACCGGTTATTTTGAGTTTGATTGAGCCTAAAGAAGTTTTGTGTTTTGCTAAAACGCCAATGGGAGAAACCAGCATCATTCTGGGAAGCGAACATCCGGCATTGCGTAATTGGAAAGGACAACAGAATCTGGGCGTGCTTTTCGCGGCAGGAGTCATGGGATGAAAGACCTTGTTGTTTTGACTCCGGGCAAAGATGATGAACATGCGCTGAGAGGGATTTTGTCGCGTCCGGAGGCAATTGGTATTCGGGCCATCTCTGTCGATTATTTCAGGCACCCCGAACATGATCCGGGCTGCCTAAATAATCCGGAGTTGATTCTGCAATCCCAGGCTCAGCTTTATCAGTTTGCCTTGATTCTTTTTGATCGCGAAGGCTGTGGGAATGAAGTTCCTGGCAAGGCTAAGGATTTGGAAAAGAAAGTTGAGGGCAAACTTTGCTGCGCAGGATGGGAGAATCGCGCAAGATGCGTTGTCATTGAGCCGGAACTGGAAATCTGGGTCTGGTCCGATTCGCCCCATGTGGATGAAGTTCTTGGCTGGAAAAATCATGATCCAGCATTGCGCCAATGGCTGAAAACGCATGGATGGACAGACGACGCCCGCTCAAAGCCGTCAAGGCCCAAAGAAGCATTTGAAGCCGCCCTTAGGGAAGTGCGTATGCCAAGGTCCTCATCATTATACGAATCCCTTGCCATGAAAGTTTCTTTTATGCGCTGCCAGGACTCTGCATTTTCGAGATTGTGCAAGATACTGATGGATTGGTTTCCACGGGCCAATTCTGAAACCTTATTGGTTAAAAAATGACAAGGCCTCTTTTGGCGATAATGATCCTGATACTTGTGTCATCTATTCATGCAGGAGGAAGAGGCATTATGCTGACCGGGCCGGTTGATTTTCCGACTACGCCGCCACTCGACTACGACAAAAGCCGGGGCGGAGGCGTGTATGGGCCGACGATCTGTGTCGATCCGGCGTTTGCCTATTACAAGACGCGTCCGCTGGCGGATATTTTTCGAGACATCCGGCTTAAAGGTTTTACCGCGGTCCATCTCGTCTCGATCGGCTCAGTGTCGCTCGCTGAAGAGCGGCGGTTTTGCACGGCGATCCGCAATGCGGGCCTTTCGCCTGTTTTGCGCGTCTATCCGCCGACGGATTTCGCCCTCTATGCGGCGCATCCCGCATGGCGTCAGAAGATGCTTGGCGGGTCGGACGGGCAGTTTTCGTGGAGGGTGTATTTGTGCCCGAACGAACCGGATTTCGTGACGGCCTACTGCAATAAAATTGTGTCGCTCTTGCGGAATGCCAATTACGACGGCATTCAAATCACCGAGTTGTGGTTTGAGGAATGGGGCGGGCCGGAGGTGTCGCGCGGAGTCAAACGCGAGCATTACGCCTGCGTGTGCGATGCCTGCCGGGCCAAGTTCCAGGCGCAAACAGGCGTGGACCCGGTGGCGCTGTTCGATACAACCAGTTCGTATTATTACCGCAAAACGGCCAATCAGGCGCTCTATCAGCAGTGGGTGGATTTTCGCGTGCAGTCGATTCAGAATTTCGGACAGGCGATTTGCACGGCGGTGCGGACGGCGTTTCCCGACACGAACATCAACGTCACGTATCTTTCGGATGCGCGTGTGGAGCCGGGGGCGGTGCGCGAATACCAGGCGAATGACCTCGACCGCATGGTGACGGAGTTCAATCCGCATATTTTGACGATCGAAGATGCCTGGCAGGATTGGCTCCAGCCGAATCTGCCGCCCACTTTCATCAACGATTATGCTGCCTATTACCGCGACCGGTTGAAGGCGCTGTCGCCGCAGTTGTTCGTCATGTCACATGCCGACATCGGCTCGGATGATGTTTCGCGGCGGAGCTATCAATGGATTCAGGATTTTGCGAAGGCGACGGTTGATTGCGGTTTCCATGCGATGAGCGCGTATGAATGGAGCGTAAGTTCGATGACGGCGGAGAGCGGAAAGTCCGAAGAACCCGCGCCTCAGGAGAACCAAACTTCTGCGCAAGGCGATAGGCGTTAGTTGAAGTCTTCTGGGGAATAGCGCAAAATGGGACCTATGGGACGAATGGGACCTATGAGACCTACGGGACCTGCGCGACATATAGGATGTATGGGGCCGGGAGTCTTTTGAAGCCTTTGAGGAATATATGGCGTGCCTTGGAAGGCAGATGTCCCATAGGTCTCCTAGGTCCCATTTTTCGCATTCTTGTGGCGGAATACCTGTTTTGCCGCGCCCCGGACTTGACGCGATACGCGGCAGCGTGGAACGTCTGTATCCCGCCGGAGCGCGCCGCTAGCGGCCGATTGGAAAGCCAATCGCGGCGGCTCAAGCGGCGAAAAGCATGAGGGAGAAAAGTCGCAATGACAGACGATTCGGAGTCAGAGTCCAAAGGTTCCTCGAAAGGCGCCTCCAAAGAGGCCTCCAAAAGCGCCTCGAAGGACGCGCCCGCTGGTTCATTGGGGACGGTGGGAGTGGTGGAGGCGGTGCCGGTTGCAAAGGCAGTGAATGGGGCGCAAGCGGCGCAGGGGGCGGAAAAAACCCTGGAGGGCAAGCCGCAACAGAAATCCGCGCGCTCGCTTCTTTTTCTTTTGCGGTGGTATCTTGCGTTTTTTCGCGGAGATGAACGCCGCGTCGCTCTTGGCATTGTTCTCAGCCTTCTCCAATCCGTGGCGCTCATTCCCATCCCGTTGTTTTTCCGAAAAATCATCGACAGGGACCTTCCCGCGCGCGACCTGCGCGGCCTGATGTTCTCGGGCGGGGCGGCTGTTGTGCTGTATTTCCTGCACGCTATTTTCGCGCATAACGGACGCGCCTGCACACTGCTGGCCACCAAGCGCGTTACGGAAATGCTGCGCGGGCGGCTTTGCATGCAACTCCAGCAGATGAGCCTGCGCTTTTACGACCGCGAGCGCGCAAGCGAACTTCATTCGCGCGTCGTCCTCGACACGGAAAACATCGACATCATGGGCAACGCGGTCATCATCAACGGCTTTGTGCCCGCGATCACCTTCGCTTTCGCATCTGCGGTTCTGGCGTGGTTGAATCCGCTTCTTTTCATAGTGGCGCTTGCGTTTTTGCCCGCCTACTGGCTGGCGCACCGCCGCCTCAATCCGCGCCTTCACGAGGTCCATCGCACATTCCGCAAGGAAATGGAGGCGATGTCGAGCCAGATGAACGACCTCCTGCAAACGATCCGCCTTGTGAAGACGTTCGCCCGCGAGGAACACGAACAGGAACGCGCCGAGGACCGTTTCCGCACAGTGACGCGCGGCGCGCTCGATATGACGATTTACGGCTCGTATTATCAGCAGTTCATGGAATTTTTATCGAATCTGGCCATCGCGGCGCTGTATGTGGCGGGCGGAATGTTCATTATCCAAAAGAAAATGACGATCGGCGATCTGGTGGCCTTTACGGGCATGATGGGATTTTTACTCGGGCCACTTAACACATTTCTCGGGATGCTGGCGCAGGTGTATCGCGGGCTGGCGGCGCTCGGGCCGGTCCACACGCTGATGACCAATAACGAGCCGGTCGAGCAATGCGAAGGCAAGGCAGTCGTGCGCGATCTGACGGGGCGCATTGTGTTCGAGAACGTGACATTCAGTTACGAAGGCACGGGCCGCCACGCGCTGCGCGAGGTCAGCACGGAAGTCCGCCCGGGCGAAACAGTCGCGCTTGTCGGCGAAAGCGGCGCGGGGAAATCCACATTCGCGAGCCTGATCCTCGGGTTTTATTTTCCGGACACGGGGCGTGTGCTGCTCGACGGGCAGGACACGCGCGCGCTGAATTTGCGGACGTTGCGTGAGAAAATCGGCGTCGTATCGCAGGAAAACGTCCTGCTCAATACATCGATCCGCGCCAATTTGCTCTATGGGCGCATGAACGCCACCGAGGCGGAGATGATCGAGGCGGCGCGGCGCGCGAATGCGCTTGATTTCATCGAACGAACGGCGGGCGGGTTTGATGCAGTGGTGGGCGGCCGAGGCGTGCGGCGGTCGGGCGGGCAAAGGCAGCGGCTGGCGATCGCG
>CAYUNT010000085.1:0-18025 GCA_964446285.1 uncultured Candidatus Sumerlaeota bacterium
GCCCCTGCTCCCGCCCCCTCCGCCTCCGCTCCACCTCCCCCCGTTCCGCCTCGTCCTCCCGCGCCAGCGCCCGCCGTGCAAAAGGCTGCGCCTCAACCTCCTGCTGCTCCACTTGCTCCATCTATTCCGCCCATTCCATCCGCCCCGGCCGCGATGCAGGCGCCTCCGGCCGCCAGCGCGCCAGGCGCGGAAACTCGCGGCGCAACCAGAGTGCCCGCGCCTGATAAAACCAATCCGCCGCCAATGCCGCTTGCGCCCCCGCGCCGCACGGTTCCCGCCGAGGCGCGCACCGCTCAACTGCCGCCAGCGCGCCGGTCTTCCAGCAGAGACATTCTGTTTGGCGGAGTCAAAATTCGCGTTCTTGCCGTGGACGACGATCCGGACATCATCAATATCATGCGGCATTATCTGGCGGAAACGGTGGAGTTTCTCGGAGCGGCCGACGGCCTCGAGGCGGCGGAAAAGGCGCGGCGGTTTTTGCCTGACATTTTTATCATCGACTGGATGATTCCGAAAATGTCCGGCATCCAATTGCTCGAATGGCTGCGCCAGACGTCCGAGTTCCGCAAGACGCCAGTGATTTTTCTGACGGCCAAAGGTTCGACGCGCGATGAACAGATTGCGCGCTCGAAAGGCGCCAATTTTTACATTCAAAAGCCTTTTGATCCACGGGCCATCAGCGAAGCCCTTCGCCAATGCACGACCCTGCCGGGATTCACCGTTCGCCGCGAACGCCCGAGCATCGCCGGAGTCAGTCCCGTGGCCCACAAGCCGGGCGAGGATGCCGTGGCGCGCGTGCGGGCCAATTGGGCGGATTAGCGCGGCCAGCAACTCGCGAAAATTGCATGTTTGATCTGCAAAACTTGCGCCGCAAAATTTGCGCCAGCCAGTTTATCGCAACGCGCCCGGCTGAGAGGGAAGCAACTCGCCGTCCGGCGCGCCAACAATCCAGCGATACAGAAGAATAGCGTCGTCGATCGTCAGGTGGCCGTCGAGATTGATATCGCCGCGGAGGGGCGGCGGCGGAAGCGGTCCCTGCGCCTTTTCGTGCGCTTTGGCGGTTCGGAACAATATCACAGCGTCCACTGCATTAACCTGGCCGTCGTTGTTCATGTCACCAAGCGAGGGATGATCGTTCGCATCCTCCGGATTCGTACCGGAATACGTCTCAAACCAGTCGGCATATCCATCGCCATCGGCATCGAGCGGCGGTCCGGGCGAAGGAAGCGGAGAGGGCGAGGGAGTCGGCGAGGGCGACGGCGTGAGAGACGGCGAAGGGCTGGGAGAGAGGGAAGGAGACGGGCTGGGAGTCGGCGATTCCGTCAGCGAGGGCGATGGGCTGGGCGTGGGCGATTCTGTTAGCGACGGACTGGGAGATGGCGATTCGGTTGGAGTGGGTGATTCCGAGGGGGAAGGCGAAGCGGTGGGGGTTGGAGTCGCCAGTTCCCCGGTAGTGATTTCAATCTGAGGATGCGCGCTTTGGATATGGCTATTGAATAGCAGATGGGCCTCGATGGTTTCGCCGGTTTCATTTGCGAAATCGAGCTGCGTCTCGCCCGTATCGGAACAAGACTGGGCCAGGGGCGTTTCAAAATCATTGCACGCGCCATAAAGCGCCACACCGACCGGGGCCATGTTGTCCGCGTCCTGCATCCATGTCCGGACTCGATAGCCTGGCGGGATCGCCAAGGCGGCCCAGCGGGCGGCCATGTCTCCAATATACGCGGGATCATAGCAAGGCGCCGCCCGAGAACCGGCTCCCGGAATGGGATTGAGGTCGGAAAGTTGGCCCCCCTCCGGGGCAAGCCACAGCGGGCAATCGCACGATTCGCCCGCCAGTCCGCACGGGGTCGGGCTGGGCGAGGGGGAAGGCGTCGGCGAGGGCGATTCGCTCGGGCTGGGCGAAGGCGAGGGGCTTGGCGATTCCGAAGGCGTCGGCGAGGGCGAGGGCGACGCGGTCGGCGAAGGCGAGGGAGTCAGGCTGGGCGTCGGCGTGGGAAGGCCGAGATTGGTGGTATAGGAAGAATCAAAGACGGAAAGGATTTCATTGCTATTGGCATCCACGATGGGCGGATTTGGGGGCGCTTCCGCCAGAAGAATGCTATAATGCGAAGCGGGCGCGGCGGAAACAGTGAATTGAAGTTTGCACAAGAGAGGGTTGTATTTCGTGGGGCTGATCGGCCCAAAGATCGACCCGAATCGGTAATAAGTTATTCCGTCCTTGACCGTTGGCAGGCCCAGGGTTGGGCTGCCCAATTCTCCCGAGAGAGATTTGGTTAATGTGACCGACTGTCCGTCATATCCAACGGCCATCAGATAATTGCGCACGGGAGCAATTGTATTTTCGCGGACGGCAATCTCGATTGTGAATGTCGAGCCGGGCAGAAACGGATCGCCCACAAGATTACGCGTGTAAATTACGGCGGGAGCCACATCCTGCGCGCCCGCCAGCAGGGCAGTTCCCTCCAAAAACAATGTAAAAACGGCGATTAAGGCGATTTTGGGAATAGCTTGCATGGCGCCGGAAATTGTGGATAAATAAAAAGGAAACGTCCAGACCCTAAGTGATTTTTTTATTACTATCGCCTCTCTTCGATTAGGCGGCAATAAGGCCCACCCCTAAGTTGCCTGATGGTATAGCCTTTATTTGCAGGAGGTCAACGATTGTCTGGTGGATCGTTCCCCTCGGGCAAGGAGCTGTTCAAGGTTGCTGGTGGCACGGCCATCTTGCCCGTGATGCCGGTGGCTTGGGCGTCTCGCCCAAGATTTTTCCTGCGCTTTGAACAGCTCCTGTCCCCTCGGGCGCGCTTTGACGCTGTTTCTTTCCATTAGGCTGGCCCCCCCGTTACTTCGTTCCGGGTTCTCCATACACAAATACCTCCTGAGTCGCTTTTTATGCGGAACCCTGAACGCAGCAAGGGGGTGAAAGCAGTTCCGCGCATTAACGGCAGACACTGGCATCCTTCCACAAACCGCTAACAATATGCGTCCCCGCAACGTCCTCGAACGCCAAACATGTGCACAGGCAAACTACAATGTAATTTCATAACGAATGCCTGCAAGGCCCACTTGTTTCGCAATATATGGAAACAAGGCTTCCCTGAAGGTGATTTATACAAACTTACCTATTGGAGACAGCTATTGACTTCGTTTAGGCGCGGGCCTTAAACAATCGCGCCTTTGGGCCAGGCGCGTATTTGGCCCCGGTTATAGTAACGTAATAATGTCGATGCGCAGTTCACTGATTTTTGAACGAAGGAGAATGACTGCATGGACGGCAAGTTTATCCCGTATTTTTACGTAACAATGCTCATCTCGGCCTTGTCGCTCATTGTGGCCTGGATGCTGGCCAACTGGGTGTTGCGCAAGGACACAGGCACGGAACCCATGCGCGTGGTTTCCGACGCCATCAAGGTGGGCGCGGAAGCGTTTCTCAAGCGCCAGTATGGCACGATCGGAATGTTGTCGATCGTTCTGGCTGTCATCCTCTTCGCCTTCTATTTTAAGGTTAAGGGAATGGATCTGGCCTGGCGGACAGTGGTTGCGTTCCTGTTTGGTGCGGCGTGTTCGGGACTGGCGGGATTTATCGGGATGTATATCTCGATTCGCGCCAATATCCGGACGGCTTCCGCGGCGACAAAGAACCTGAATACAGCGCTCCAGGTCGCGCTTCGCGGCGGCGCGGTGTCGGGCATTCTCGTCGTTGCCATGTCGCTGCTGGGCGTCGGACTTCTTTTCTGGATTTTTGACGGACTGCACAAACCGTCGCTCGTCCCGCTGCAGATCGTCGGCTACGGTTTCGGGGCGTCGTTTGTGGCCCTGTTCGCGCAGCTCGGCGGCGGTATTTACACGAAGGCCGCTGACGTTGGCGCGGATTTGGTAGGCAAAGTCGAAGCGGGCATCCCCGAGGACGATCCGCGCAACCCGGCGGTGGTGGCGGACCTCGTCGGCGACAACGTGGGCGACTGCGCGGGCCGTGGCGCCGACCTTTTTGAGTCCACGGCGGCCGAGAATATCGGTGCCATGATCCTCGGTATCGCCCTCTATAAAATCGGCGGAAACAATCCGGTATTCGGACTCGGCGCGATTCTATTCCCGCTTTTTGCCCGCGCGCTCGGACTGATCGCATCGATCATCGGCATCTACTCGGTAAAGGTAAAGGGCAGCGAGGAAAAGGGCTGGGAAGACCCGATGTCGGCCCTCAACCGCGGCTATTTCGTAACGACCGTTCTCGCGATCATCGGTTTCTGGATCGCGGTGAAGCTGCTCCTCAAGGGCCAGATGTGGTTCTTTGCCTCCGGCCTTGTCGGCATCGTCTCCTCCTATGCGTTTGTGTGGATTACGCAATACTACACGGAATATCGCTACCGCCCGGTGAAGTGGATTGCGGAATCGTGCAAAACCGGCCCCGCCACGACGATCATCGCCGGACTTTCGGTTGGCATGGAATGCACGTTTATCCCGATCCTCGTGATCGCGATGGCCTTGATGCTTTCTTATAAATTCGGCCAGCTCGGGATGTTGAACGCGCTAGGCGGCTGGGTCGGAATGGACGCGGCGGGGGTGAAACCGACGGCGGCGGGCCTTTACGGAACGGCCATCGCCACAATGGGCATGCTTTCGACAGCGGCTTACATCCTCGCAATGGACACCTTCGGCCCGATCACGGACAACGCGGGCGGCATCGTCGAAATGAGCCAGCAGCCCGAGGAAATCCGCGCGAAAACCGACCGCCTCGACGCCGTCGGCAATACGACCAAGGCCCTCACGAAGGGATACGCGGTCGGTTCGGCGGCCCTGGCGGCCTTCCTGCTTTTCCAGGCCTACATTGATGAAGTGAATGAATATATGATCCACGCGGCGAAACTGACCGGTATTGCGCCGCAGTTGCTCGAACAGGTGGACCTTGGCCACGTGCCGGTGTTTGTCGGCGCGATGATCGGCGCGATGCTGGTATTCTTGTTCTCGGCGCTGGCCATTCGCGCCGTCGGACACGCCGCACAGACGGTCATCGTCGAGGTGCGCCGCCAGTTCAAAGAAAAGCCCGGCATCATGAAGGGCACGGACAAACCTGACTATGCGTCATGCGTGGACATCGTTACGAAGGGCGCTCTCAAAGCGATGGTTCTTCCGGGCATTCTGCCGGTGGTGGTTCCCGCCGCGCTCGGGTTCGGCCTCAAGTTCTTCACGAAGCCCGGCACGTCGCCGCAGGCTGTGGCGGCCCTGCTTATGGTCGGCACAATCGTGGGCATCCTGATGGCGCTCTTCATGAACAACGGCGGCGGGGCGTGGGACAACGCCAAGAAGTTCATCGAGACGGGCCAATACGGCGGCAAACGCAGCGATGCGCACAAAGCGGCGGTCGTTGGCGACACGGTGGGCGATCCCTTCAAGGACACCGCCGGCCCCTCGCTGCACGTTTTGATCAAGTTGCTCTCGACAGTGACGCTTGTTTTGGCGCCCTTGTTCCTGTAAGAGGAGCGCGAAGGCGCTGAAGTTCCGAGTTCTCGTGTGGCATCGCCCGGAAGCAGCCCCTTCTGGGCGATGCTTGTTTTCAGCGCCCAAACATGGGAAGTTCACCGCAGAGGCGCGGAGAAACGCAGAGAAGAAAATTTTCTTTGTCGAATCCGCCGTCTCTGTTTCGCCTGTTCCTTAGGTCCCATAGGTCTCATAGGTCCCGTTTTTTCCGCCTGCCATGAACATGTCATCCGCCGCTGCCTCGCTCCCCGTGCTGTCGTTTGTGTTGCCGGCCTATAACGAGGCGCCCAACCTGGAGCCAATGGCCGCGCGATTGCGCGCCGCCGCCGAGGCCGCCGGAGAGCCGGAATCTTATGAAATCGTCTGGGTGAACGACGGCAGCACGGACGCCACAGGCGAAGTGCTCGAAACGATGGCGGCGCGCGATCCACACATCCGGCCCATTCATTTTTCGCGCAATTTCGGGCACATGGCGGCGCTGACGGCGGGCATCGAGGCCGCGCGCGCCACGGGGGCGGTCATCACCCTCGACTCCGACGGACAACACCCGCCCGAGCTCATCCCCGAAATGGTGCGTCTGTGGAAGGGCGGGGTGGATATTGTGCAAAGGCTGCGGCGGCACACGGCGGGCGAGCCGCTGCTCAAACGCGCCTCTTCGCGCGGATTTTACCTTTTGCTCAATTGCTTGGCGGAACTGGAAATCCCCGAAGGTTCAGCGGATTTCCGCCTGCTCGACCGCCAGGTTGTGGACGCGCTCAACAGCCTGCCCGAGCGTGTGCGTTTTTTGCGCGGGCTGGTGCATTGGGTCGGCTTCCGCATGGAAACCCTGCCTTACGAGGCCCCGGCGCGCCTGGCGGGAAATACCAAGTATAACGCGAAGAAAATGCTCGTGCTCGCCCTCGGCGGAATCAGCAGTTTCAGCGTCCGCCCGCTGCGAATCACGTTTCTGCTCGGCATGATCATTCTGGTGCTGGCGGCGCTATACGGCGTCTATGTGGTCATCGCCTATCTGAGCGGCAAGCCGCTGGCTGCCGGGTGGGCAAGCCTTCTGCTGGCCACGATGGTTCTGAGCGGAATCCAACTTCTGACGCTGGGCGTGGCGAGCGAGTATCTGGGCCGAATCTACGAAGAAACCAAACACCGTCCTGTGTATATCATCCGCAAGCCACGCAAGGATTCCAAGACATGACTGACGCTGCCGCCTCCGCGCCATCCGCCATTTCCAGTGCCGCCGGGGCCGCATGTATATGCTGCGGAGGGGCGGAAAGCGAACCGCACCTGCGGGGGTTGCGGCGGTGTCCGCGCTGCACGCATGTGTGGGCCGACATGCGACTCAGCCCCGCCGAGCTGCGTGAGCTTTACTCAGCCAATTATTTCCAGGGTGCGGAATATCTCGATTACAAAATGGAAGCGCGGGCGCTTCGGCACAATTTCCGCCCGCGCGCGCGTGAGCTGGCGGCAATGTCTCGCGCCGCCGCGAGAGAAAACCAGCGCCCCGCATCCCGCCCGCGCCTATGGGAAATCGGCTGCGCCTACGGCTTTTTTCTCGACGCGGCTCGCGACCTCTTCGATGCCGCCGGATGCGACATTTCCGAACATGCCGTGCGCCACGCGCGCGAAACGCTCGGCCTGGATGCGCGCGCGGGCGATTACCTCGAAATGCCGCCTCCCGCCGAGCCATTCGACGCCGTTTGCCTTTGGGACACGGTCGAGCACCTGGCCGAGCCGCACCGCTATCTCCGCAAAGCGGCCTCGGAATTGCGTCCGGGAGGGATGCTGGCGCTGAGCACGGGCGACATCGGCTCGTGGATGGCGCGGCGGCGCGGCGAACGCTGGCGGCTGATTCATCCGCCTACGCATCTGCATTATTTCACGGCGCGCTCGATTACGACGCTGCTCGAAGGGCCTGGGATGGGATTGCGAGTCGAGCGGATATTCCACCCCGCTTTCTGGCGCAGCGCCGATGCCGTGGCGTTTCGCTTGCTTGGATTTCCGGCAGATCGCTGGAGCGCGCCGCTGTATCGCGCCCTTAAAGCCGCGCATTTGCTCAGTTTTGCATTTCCCGTCAACACGGGCGACTTGATGACAGTGTATGCGCGCCGAACCGGCGCGTAGGCAGCGTTTCCATTGCGGAGAATCCGCGGAAAATTCCCTAAAAGTCATAAGACATGCCCGGCAAAGGGTTAATAGTTGGACGGGCGGGATTGTCCGCCCTGCCGGCTGGGGAGGCGTTTGCCTCCGATCCGGCCGAAATGTCTTTCATTGCCTCTCTGGCCGCTCCAGATATGGTGTCCGGGGATGAGGCGCGGAAAGGCTAGCGCTCGGCGGCTTGCGCGGTCTTTTTCTGCGGCGTTTTCGCTGGAAAGAGCAACAAATGAACAAAAGCATTCTGATGAAGAGAATTTCACTACGAAGACACAAAGACACAAAGGGATTCTTTTTTGCGCCTTGGTGTCTTTGTGGTTTTCTTTTTGCATTGGTTTTGCCGCTGGCGGGACGTGCGGCGGCATCAGATTTTTCCATCCAACTGCGCAATGGTGCTTTCGATCCGCTGCTGGCGGAATCGGCCTCTTCCTCATCCGCGCCAGCTCAAAAGGACAAGGCGTTGAAATCGTCCGCCACCAATGCGGGCGCGTCCGCAGTTCCGGACGGCGGACGAATCCGACTACTCCAGTTTGACGGGCCTCCCGAGGCGGCGGACCTCGATGCGCTCGAAGCGCGCGGCATCCACGTTCTTCAATATATTCCCAATTACACATATATAGTGATGGCAGACGGCGCAACCTCGCGGTCGTCGCAGCAGCGTGCATTCCCGGTGCGCGGCGAGCGCTTGGCGCAACGCCATGTGCGCTGGACGGGCGCTTTTCCGGCGGGGGTGCGGCGTCATCCCCGGCTGGATGCGGCGCTGGCCGCCTCGCGCGCAAAATCCGCGGGCGCGGCGATAGCCCCCGCCTCCGCGTCCGAATCATTCGTCCAACTCCAGATCATCCTCGTGGAAACGGGTGCGCCATCGCCTCTGCCCGCCTTTCTGGAGGCGCGCGGCGGACGCATGGTATTGCGCTCGCCCTGGGGCAACGGATTGACGCGCGTCCGCGTGGAAGGCCCTCCTGAAATCGCAGATGATCTCGAACAACTTGAAGAGGTTTTATGGATCGAGCCTTGGCGCGCTCCAACCCGGCTTGGCGAACGCGAGGCGCAAATCTGCGCGGGAAACATTTCCACGGACGGAACCTGCGCCAGCGATCCAGGCGGCGGATACAAGGCGTGGCTTGATGCGCTTGGCCTCAGCGGCGCCGGATATATTGTCCAGATTATCGACGACGGCCTTTCGCAGGGGATCGATACAAACGCAGCGGGGACGGCGCATCCAGACATCTTGGGGCGGATTGAGAAAATCGACAACGCGACGGCCGATCCGCTGGGGGATTCGGGCGACGGACATGGGCACATTAATGCCTCGATCCTCTTGGGGCAGCCGGTTGTGTCGGGCCAGACGATCGCAGACTCGAATGGATACTTGTTTGGCCAGGGCGTTGCGCCG
This sequence comes from uncultured Candidatus Sumerlaeota bacterium, assembly GCA_964446285.1. Classification (GTDB taxonomy): domain Bacteria; phylum Sumerlaeota; class Sumerlaeia; order SLMS01; family CAYUNT01; genus CAYUNT01. The sequence continues at coordinate 9,020 of CAYUNT010000085.1, forward strand.
CAGGCGCGCGTGTGGGCCACGAAAGTCTTTCGCAACAACGGAGTTTTCGACACAAGCGGCCGAACTGACACGCAACTGGTCATTCCGGCCCGGCGCGCCGGTGCGCTGGTTTCCTCGAACTCCTGGGGCATTCCAAGCACCTTCGGCGATTACGACGCGCTTGCAATTGAATACGATCGTCTCGTGCGCGACGCCGATCCGCAAACCGCCGGTTACCAGCCCATGACGTTTGTTTTCTCGGCGGGAAACCAGGGCACACAGGGTGCGAAGACTATCACTTCGCCCGCCTCGGGAAAGAATGTAATCGGGGTAGGCATGACGGAAAACTGCGACCGCGGCCCTTCGGATGGATGCGGCATTGGCGTGTCGCAATCGGACAACGCCGGCGACCTGGCGAAACTCTCGAGCCGCGGCCCGGACGCGGACGGACGCCTGGCGCCCACCTTGGTTGCCCCGGGCACGCACATCATGGGCGCCGCCAGCGATTCGCCCAACTACGATGGCGAAGGCGTCTGCGGTTATCTGGGTTCGGGATATTACCCGCCGGGCCAGACGCGTTACACGTGGTCTTCGGGCACAAGCCACGCCGCGCCGCTGGTTTCGGGCGCAGCCATTCTGGTCAACGAGCATTACCACAATCTTTTTGGCGCCAACCCCAGTCCGGCGCTTGTGCGAGCGGCCCTTGTCCTTACGGCGGACGACATCGCGGGCGGTTCGTCGAATGACGGTGGCGTGGTTGATGCCATCCCAAGCAACAAGCAGGGATGGGGGCGCATGAATCTGGGCGCGCTGTTCGCTCCGGACTGTCCGGTGTTTTATTACGACCAGAAAAAGACATTCACGGCCACCGGCCAGGTCTTCGAGCAGATCATTCATGTTCATGATTCGGTATTTCCACTGCATGTGGTTCTGTGCTGGACCGACGCGCCTGGATACGCGGGAGCGGCAAAAGCGCTGGTGAACGATCTCGATCTGGAGGTCGAGCTTGGAAGCGCGCTTTGGCGCGGCAATGTGTATTCCGGAGGCGTCAGCGTGGCCAATTCCGGCGCGGCCGACACGCTCAACACAATGGAATCCGTCCATATCCCCTCGCCCGCGCCAGGCCTTTACATTGTGCGCGTAAAGGCCTCGCTGCTCGGGGGCGACGCGCTGCCGCTGACCGGCGGATCGCTTGAACAAGACTTCGCCATTGCCGCTTTCAACGCCTCCGAACAAGGTCCGAAGGGAACGCTGAGTTTTGAGCGCGGGCGCTTTTCCTGCCAAAGCGAAGCGCAGCTGACGCTGAGTGATTCGGATTTGCGCGAAGCGGGCACAACGCGCGTCGAAGTGCAATGCGCGTTGACCGGGGACGCCGAGCATCTGGACCTCGCGGAAACCGCGCCGGGAACGGGGATTTTCCAAGGCGCGCTCACGCTCTCAGGAACGGCTGGGGGCGCTGCATACGATGGCATGTTGCGCGTGGCGGATGGCGGCGTCATTCTGGCCACCTATAACGACGCCAATGACGGCGCCGGCCAGCCCGCCGTCGCCACCGCCCAGGCGGTCCTCGATTGCGTCTCGCCCAGCTTGCTCAGCAAGAGCGTCACTGGCATCACGCCACGCTCCGCCACTATTTCAATTACGACGGATGAAGCAACAACCGCCTACATCGAATACGCCGCGGGATGCACGGGGCCGTTCACTAAAATTGAAGACCTTACGTTGAGTTTCGCGCATACCTTCGCTCTGGAGAACCTTTCCTCATGCTCCGTGATCCAGTACCGAATCGGACTCATGGATGAGGCGGGCAACAGCGTGGTCATCTCCGACAGCGGAAATCTTTTTGAATTCCAAACCAAAGGCTACACCGCGGCGCTTGATGACGACTTTGAGCCGGAACCGCTGGCGGGATGGACTCACAAGGCAGATCGGGGAACCGATACATGGTCGCTCGCGCAACCTGCCGAGGCGCATTCGCCAACCCATGCCTGGTTCGCCGCCGACGAGGCCGCGCTAAAAGACGCTTCCTTGATTTCACCTCCCGTCGATCTGGGGGCGACTTCGGTCTTGCGATTCTGGCATACTTACCTGCTCGAGAGCGGATACGACGGCGCGGTGATTGAAATTTCGACCGATGGCGGATCCACCTGGAATGACCTCGGCCCTGCCATCCGGACGGGGGGATACGATTCGACAATCAGTTCGTCATTCCAAAGCCCGATTTCGGGCCGCAATGCGTGGACCGGCGGCATGATTGGCGCCATGACGGCCGTCGAGGTGGATCTGGGCGCGTATGCCGGCTCGGGACGCCTGATCCGCTGGCGGCTCTGCTGCGACGTCGATCTCCATGCCACCGGATGGTATGTGGACGACGTGGAAATCGGGGCATCATTCGATTGCCTGGGGCCGGTGGCGAAGATTTTGCTTTCGCCCATGCAGATTCCCTGCGAAGGGACGCTGACCATCGAGTTGCGCGATTCGGACCTTTCGCAGGCTGAGTCGGCTTCCGTGAGCATCCGCACCTCGACAGGCGGCGGGCCTGTCGCGTGGGTTCTTGACCAGAAGGTCTCGGCGGAGGGCATATTCCGGGGCACGGTGCCAGTCACCCCCGGACCCGGAGGAAATCAGGTGACGCTTGGAGGAACACTGACCGCGTATTCAGGCAGCCAGGTGATTGTGGAGGCGCAGGATCAATCTTTGCCCGATTGCCCGGCGGTCACGCGCTCGGCCTCGGTGATTGCCGCCTGCGATTGGTCCACTCCCGTGGATGGCTGGCTGGTCTGGTAGCCGCCGCGCGGATCAAGCGCTTCAGCCGCGGACATCGAGGTTCGCGCTACCGGTTGCACGCCGCGCGCGCCAGACCCAAGGAAGCGACACTCGTGAAATGGAAGCCGCTTCTCGCCAAATTTGACGTGCGCGGACGCCCCGAGCGATTCGCCGCCCTTGTGGCATTGGCGCTCGTGGCGCTGCTGCTCCTGGCGTTCAATGGGCTTTCGTGGATTGCGCTCAACCGCCTGCTCGGGCGGCTCGAATCCGTTGTGGGCGAGCGCCTCGTCAACACCGGCCTTGCCATCTCCGCGAATCTTACGCCCGAGGAATATCTGTTCCTCAGCCTGCGGGACGAGCGCGACCGCATCGATCTCGATGTCCTGCGCACAAATCCCAGTCCGTCGTTGAATAAACTTTTGGACATGCTTGACCGCCAGTCGCGCGCCTCGGGCCTGCGCTCGATCGCGCTGCTCACCCCCGAGGGGCGCATTGTGGCCGATCCCGACCTGCCCGCGCGCATCGGAGAGATGTTCCCCGGCATCGAAAAGGAAGCCGAAGAGCGCCAGAAAGCCGCCCAAGGCGTTGCGGCCACCACGCCGCTTTCGCAATTTCAAGACAACCTGACCAAATGCGCCTACATCCCTGTTTTCGCGGGCAGCCCGGAGGTGGTTGCCCTTTTGCGCCTCGAAGCGGGGGGCGATTATTTCGCGGGAATCATTCTGCTTCGCCGCGCGCTGATGTTCTCCATCGCCTTTTCCACCACGCTGGTTCTTCTGGGCGCTTGGATTTTGCGAAGGCTGATGCGCTGGACGCTCGACGCCGAGCGGGCAATGGGGCAGGCGGAACGGCTTGGGGCGCTGGGGTCGCTTGCCGCCGGACTCGCGCACGAAATCCGCAATCCACTGGCTATTATCCGGCTTTCCTGCGAGGAAATGCGCGCTCAGCTAAAGGCTCCCGCGAACGAGCGCGCAAAAGCGCCCGAATCGGACAATCCGGAGGCGCTGCCCACCTCGCCATCCTCCGCACCATCCACCGCGCCGGGGGCGGAGGCGGAATTGCTCGATGACATCGCCGAAGAAGTATCGCGCCTCGAAATGCTCCTTGAACAGTTCCTCGCCCTGGCGCGCCCCGGGACAATCAAGTCCGATGCGACCCTTTCGCGCATTGCGGACCCGGCGGCGGTGATCCGGCGCATCAGCCGTTTATTTGAAAAGGGCCTTCGCTATGGGCGGGTGCGGCTGGAAACGCGCTTGCCGGATGCGCCGCTGCCGCCCGCCGCCCTCGATGAAAAATCCTTGGGGCAAGCGCTCCTCAATCTGCTTCGCAACGCCGCCGAAGCCATTCCGGCAGAAGGCGGAACGATCACGCTCTCGGCCGAGACGATTTCGGATGGATCGCAAGTGCTGATTACGGTATCGGATACAGGACGCGGCATGAGCGAAGCGGTGCGGCGGCGGGCGTTCGAGCCGTTTTTCTCGGCTCGCGAGGGCGGAACCGGCCTGGGCCTGGCCATCGTCCGCCAGATTGCCGCCGGAGCGGGCGGCACAGTGGAAATCGAAAGCGCGCCCGCGCAGGGAACTTCGGTTCGCCTGATTCTCCCCGCCCTTCGCCAACCCACGGGCGCCGTGTCCAATCCACAGGAACAAAGGAGTTCTTCTGAATGAAACTCGCATTGCGCCCGCAATCCTCTCTCCAGTTTTCTTTTTTGCCGGCATCTATTTTTGCGCTGCTTGCCTTGGTCGTGGCCCTGGCGCCCCCGGCCACGCCCGCGGCGCCGTTTGCATATCACATTTATGGCATACATTCATGGAACTCGGGCGCGGGCGGACTCCTCAATGGAAGGTCCGGGTGGAGCGTCGAGGTGGTGAATACGGACACATGGCCCTATGACCTCACGACGGCGCAGGCGCAACAAATCCGCAGCGAAGGCTGGACGCTCATCATCCGCATCAACAAATTTTTCGGCGACACCGTGCCGAAGGACAGTGCTCAATTCGACGCCTTCGCCGCCGCCTGCGCCGCCAAGGTCCAGACCTTTTCGCCTTGGTGCGACACGTGGATCATCGGCAACGAAATGAATGCCGATTTCGAAGGCAATGTGCCTGTGGCCACTTACGCGGAAGTGTATCGGCGCTGCCGGGCGGCCATCCACGCCGTTCAGCCCGATGCCACCGTTCTTGTGGCCGCCGTCGCGCCGTGGAACGCCAGTCAGACCGGCACGGGACCTTACGCCTCCAACCGCCAGTGGCTCAATTATTTCTATGAACTGGTTCACAATTTAGGAGCGGAGGCGGACGGATTCGCCATCCACGCCTACGGCGGCCGCAGCGGCGATACCGATCCGCGCGACGACAGCGAGATGGGATTCGGCGTCTATAAACGCTGGATGGAAATCATCACCGGCTATGCGCCCACAGCGTCAAAACCCGTGTTCCTCACTGAAATGAATCACGCGGCCGACGGCCAGAAACCGGGCCAGGCCGGCTATCCGCTCTATAGTTATCCGGCTGGGTATATTCAGAAATTGTATGAGGAAATCAACAATTGGAACCAGGCGCACAACAACGCCAGAATCCGTTGCGCGGCATGGTTTTCCTATGCCAATGGCGGATTCCCCGGCTACAACATCTCGAACAATTCGCAGATGGCGTCGGATTTCAGCCAGACCACATCCACGACACGCTACGTGTGGGTTCCGCCCTCCGCCGCGGAGACGTGGGTGTTTTACGAGTAGTCCGCTCTCAATAGCGTCAGTAGAGTTCCCATTGCGGCTGGGCGGAGGCGGCTGAGCGCTGCACCAGCCACGAATAGGTCTGCGTTATCGAGGTCTTGCGGACATAGGTGGTCGGGTGCGACAGCACCAGTTGGAGCGTGGAAATTGACGCGGGGATTTCGAGATTGCGAAGCAAAATGCTCGATCCCGTGGCATCTGGAATTGCGTTTCCGTTCAGCTTCCACGTGTAGGTAAACGACGACAGATTGACAGGCGTTACCGAAAACGTTTCGCCCGCGGGAGAAAGGGTGACCGTGGTTCCGGCGGCTGGAGTTGTCGAGTCGGCTAGCTGGATGCGGCTGCACAACGCCACCACGTGGGTTTCTTTGCACACCGAACAAAATGTCTGGCCAATACTGCGCATCAGGCAATCATAAGCGGGTCTGTATATTCCTGTTGCATAATACTTTGCCCCGAGAAACGCGCCGATAACTGATGCGTAGGTTGTGGTTTCCGGCGTGGGCAGCGGTGTGCCCGCCTCGACCCACGCGGCCCATTTGAGGTTAGGGCGGTCATATTGAAAATCGACATTGGTTTCGCTGTCGCTCGTGGGGGGGGCCGTGCCGCCCGTTTCGTATTCATCGGCGAGGCCGGCGAAACTGTGCCCGAACTCGTGCATGATGAGTTTGGGCGCGTAGCTGTTCATCGAAGCAACTGCCAGATATCCGCCGCCGCCGCCGTAGCGCGTGGCGTTGACCAGGATGATCAGGTAATCCCAGACGCCCGTGCCAACGTATTGATTCGCGGCGGAAATGGCGCGGTTCTGGCCAGTGGAGTCCACGTAGAGAAGCCGCTCCGTGGTGCCGTCAAACCAGTATTTGGAGTTGAAGTAGGTATCCACATACAGATTGTTTGGCGGCTCGTCCGCGCCCGCCTGATTGCTCTCGACGTCAATTCGGTAGATGTTCACGGCGTTTTGATAAGCGGACCAAGGAGATTCATTGAGGAACGCCTGGACCAGAGTGTTGGCATTTTGGGTAAAAAGTCCGCTGTCGAGTTGCGAAGCGGTATATCCGTCGCCAAGCACCGCAATGACCAGGCGGTTGGAATCTGGGCCAGCGTCGTGGATTTTTGTGGCCGCGCGCGGCCCGGGAGCAGGCTGAGGGCCTTGCGGCGCCAGAGGCAGGGCAACGGTCCACGCGGCGGGATCGAATGCGCCGGGAAGAACGGAATTGGCGGCGGAGGCCATGCGCCCGGCGAAGGTCTCGCGGCGGAACGACAGTGTGCGCGGCGCGCTGCCTGGCCCGGGTCCGGGAATGCGCAAAACCACATATCCCTCCTCGGGAATCCATTCCTCGGCCAGCGGCTCCTCCAGCGCAAGGTCCGCCGGTGGAGTCCGCCGCGCGCCGAGGGGAATGTCGATGGGCGCCTCGGCCAGCGAGCGTCCGCGTTCATCCTTCCAGGATGCCGCCCCCTGAATCCGCAACGGCGCGCCGATCAAGCCGGGCGAAACCACCGCCTTTTGCATTTGTGGCATCGGCGCCGCATCAGACACAGTCAGCCCCTTGGAGCTGTAATGAAGCACCACCTGCCAATAGGCGGTTCCGCCGCCCGCGCGCGCTGATGCGGTGTTGAGAAACAGGCCCAGGGCCACGGACAAGATCAGGAATGCGGCGGGCGCCCATCCGGCGCGGGCGATTCGAGGCAAATGCAGTCTCATGATATGTCTCCTTCGCGGGGGTGAAATAGAGATGTTCCAGGAAATAAGGCATACGTGCGCGCCACCCGGCCGGCAAGTCTCTGGCGCAAACTCAATGCCATTGTTTTCCTGTGTCTTGGCGGAGCATAAGGCCCAAGGGGGCGCGGGATTGGCGGGAGCAACCGCATACGATTTCCGCAAAGATTATTTCTGAACTCGGTTGGCGAGATTCGCTTCCAGCAGTTGCGTTTCGATGTAGGGCAACATGCGGGTAAATACGCGAACGCGCTGGTTTGTGTTGTGGTTTTCCTTCAAGATCACGGCGCGGCTGTCGCGGCGATTGTCCACCGATATTGTCAGCGGTTTTGCGCCGCATTCGTAGGTCCGAAGATAGAAAAACTCGATCTTGTGATTCCCGGGGCGGAGTGAGGATTCCCAAATAGTTTTGGGCGGAATATCCACCAGGAAGGCATCCTCCGGCCTTGCGCCTCGTGGCGTTGGATCAAGCGGGCATTTTTCGAACCGCAGCGTGACCGTGGTTTCAGCGTCATTGAAAAAGAACACATGATTCCAGAGAAATGCCGGCTTGTCGTAAAGGAAAGTGAGTTCCGGACGCTTTTCCGGCATAACGGCGGGCTGATCGTATTCCGGCAATTGGGGAAGCAGGCGGCCCGGCTCAAGAATAATGCGCGGCGAGGAATTGCTGCGAAAAGCCGGGTTCATGCGGAAAATCCGCCCGATGGCGGGGACTTTTACGTAGAGGGCCATGTCGAGGTCCGCGTTCAGGCTGATCGAGGCCACCTCGAAAGCGGCGATTGGCGAATCATACAGCGCCACCATCGGTTCGCTGCTGATTATGGAAATTGACACGTCCACAGGCAGCCGGTTGGCCACAGACACGCCCACCCGAGCGCCCACATTGAGAGGCGTCAGCGTGATAGGCAGCGATTTGCCCGCGCTCCATGCCTCAATCAGTTCCGGTTCCAATTCCGCAAAAGGCTCGGGCGTGGCTGTGGGCGTGACTTCGACGAATTCGAATGTCGGGCGCGGCGTCGGTGTTGGGATGATGTGCAGGTCGCGCACGCAGCGAAAACCGCTTTCTTCGAGTGACTGGTTGGGCGAGCGGAAGCGCCGGTTGATGGCGCGCGCCTCTGAGGAGGCATTGTAATAATCTCCGCCGCGGAATACGCGCGATATAACTCCTTCCGCCGGCCCTTTGGGATTCTTCTCGGGGCTTTTTTCGTAATAGTTTTTGTCATACCAGTCAAAAACCCCCTCAGACGCATTGCCCGCCATGTCGAAAACGCCATAAGGGCTTTTGTCCAGGGGGAAGGTTCCGGGCCGGACGCTGGTTTTGACTTGGGACTCGCGCGTGTTGGCTGCCTTTTCCCGCCATTCATTGCCCCACGGATAAATGAAACCCTCTGGTCCGCGGGCGGCTTTTTCCCACTGCGCTTCCGTGGGCAGCAGTTTGCCTGCCCATTCGGCGTAGGCCAGCGCGTCGTGCCATGTTACGCCCACAACAGGCCGGTCTGGCTCAAGCAGGCCGCGCGCGCGTGTTACTCGCGGGCGGATGCGGCCTGTTGCGCGCGCAAAAACTTCATACTCCGCGTTGGTAACCTCGAACTTGTCTATGTAATAGGAAGCCAGCCAAACCTTATGAGCCGGACCTTCCTGGACTTTGCCGCCCTTGGCCGTGGGATTATCCACGCCCATCGTGAACGGACCGGCCGGGATGAGGACCATGATCTTTCCGTCTTTTTGCCACGGCAATTCGCGGGGAAGCGCGCCAAAGTCTTCGGTTTCCACCATCTCCTCGGGCGGGGCGGTGGGGGATGCCTGCGGC
>CAYUNT010000086.1:0-17827 GCA_964446285.1 uncultured Candidatus Sumerlaeota bacterium
GGAGAGTGCCTCTTATTCGGGTGCGGCGGCGCCGGGATACTCCTCCCGGCGCGTTGCGTGGTTAATCACCTTCGAGTCGTTGCGCAACGACCCGGAAGTTCTAGCCCTGATCGGCATGGCCGACCGTTATCTGGAAGCAATCGGCTATACGGAACATGGCGTCAGCCACGCCTGCCGGGTGGCGGCGCGCGCGCGGCGCATTGTGACCGAGCTGGGTCTGGGCGCCCGAAACGCGGAGCTGGCGGCGGTATGCGGGTTGCTGCATGACGTGGGCAACTCGATCCACCGCATGCACCACGCGCAACTGGGCGCGACGCTGGCGTATGGCATTTTGCGGCGTCTGGAGATGCCTTTCACGGAATGCGCGCTTGTGGCGAGCGCCGTCGGAAACCACGACGAAGATGGCGGCGAACCGGCTTCGGTGCCCGGGGCCGCGCTGATCCTGGCGGACAAGGGGGATGTGACTCGTTCGCGCGTCCGCAAGCCCGGACCCCACGACGAGGCCGCTGGGATTCACGACCGGGTTAACTACGCGGTGACAGACTCGAAACTGCTCATCGACGCCGAGGCCCGGCTGATTACGCTGCGCCTGACGATTGATACCGCTGTGGCGCCCGTCATGGAGTATTTTGAGATTTTCCTCGGCCGCATGTCGATGTGCCGCCGTGCTGCCAAATATCTTGATTGCCGTTTTTCGCTGGTGGTCAACGAAACGGCGCTGCTTTAGTCCAAAGGCGGTTCCGCGCTCCGCGCGCGGCTCACAAACGCCCATCTCTCCCCAAAGGAAAGCGAAACTCCTCCGATGCTCCGAAGCCTCAACACTCGTTTCTGGATCATGATCGCCGTCACGGTCCTGTCCATTATTTTTGTCATTCCCACCATCCGGTATTTCGCTTTTGTGGACTCGATCGGCGACCGGGCCATGACAATTGATGAAAAGAAAGAACTGGGCAAGTTGCGCGAGAAGTCCATTAAACTGGGCCTGGATTTGCAGGGCGGCGTGGACTTTCTTCTGGCCGTGGACTCCGAGAAAGTCCAGGCGGCGCACATGGAAAAGATCGCGGACAACATCCGCCGCGAACTGGCCGACAACAAAGTCCCCGCCAGCGTTACAACCGACAACAAAGCGGCGAACATCATCGTTAAACTTGATGATGTAAAAGACACAGAAATCGCCGATAAGGTTCTGAAAAAGTTCGAGTCGGATTTCGACAATCCCGATTATGGCAAACTGGCGTCTGGCAAAACAGATTTGCATGTTTCCAACTCGGTTCTCACCGCGAATTTGCGCGAAACGATGGACGGCGCTCTGCGCGTTGTCCGCCGCCGCGTGGATGAATTCGGCCTGACCCAGCCCGTGGTCACCCGCCAGGGCGCCGACCGCATTCGCGTTCAGATCCCAGGCGAAACCGACCCGGAAAAAATTGAAAAGAACCTTTTGCGTCCGGCCACGCTCGAGTTCCGCCTCCTGCATCCGGACATGGCGCAATACACCGAACCTTTGTGCAAACCCGGGACCTTCAGCCGCCAGACAGGCATTGGGGAAATTAAGGATGAATATCTGAAGGAAGTCATAACGGAGACGGGCGGCATTCGCAAGGTCCCCGCGGACAATTTGCCGGGCATTCCGCCGGGATTCAAAGTGCTTCTGGGCGAAGATACTCGGACCGATCCGAACACGCATGAGCGCGTGACGCGCAAGAACCTTGTTTATTTGGTGAAAGACAAGGTCGAGGTCCGCGGCGACGAACTCAAGGACGCCCATCCGCAGGTGATCCAGGCGGCACTGGATAATCCTTACAAAGTGGCGCTCGAATTCAACCGCGACGGCGCGCGCAAATTCGCAAAAGTCACGCGCGAAAATGTCGAAAAGCCCTTCGCGATCATTCTCGAAAATGTAGTCTATTCCGCCCCGATCATAAAGTCGCCCATTCCGGACGGCCGCTGCGTGATCGAGGGCAACTTCAAACTCGAAGACGTCCGCGATCTGGCGCAGGTGCTGCGCGCCGGAGCGCTCCCCGCGCCGCTTCGCCCGATTGAAAAGCGCGCCGTCGAGGCCTCGCTTGGCGTGGACTCGATTGTTGACTCGGTCAACGCCTTGGGCATAGGCGCGGCCATCCTGGTTGTTTTTCTGGTTATTTATTACGGCCGAGCGGGCGTGGTGGCGGTTCTGGCCATGCTGCTAAACGTGCTTTTGATTCTGGCATTCCTTTCCATGGCGGGAGCGACGCTAACCCTGTCTGGGATCGGAGGCATCTTGCTCACAATGGGCATGGCGATTGACGCCAACGTTCTTATTTACGAGCGCATGAGAGAGGAATTGGCGACCAAAAAGCCAATTAAAGCGGCCATTTCGACAGCCTTCTCCCGCGCGTTCACAGTCATTTTCGACTCGAACATTACCTCGATCCTCCCGGCCCTTGCTCTGTTGCTCTTCGAGGTGGTTGAAGGCTCGATCAAAGGCTTCTGGATCACCCTGACCGTCGGCTTGATCGTGAACCTTTACACTGGCGTAACAGTGACACGGGCGCTTGTGGAAACCTGGGTGGCCGTGCGCGGCAAGTTCAGCGTGGGGCAATTTACCTGGTTCAAAGAGCCGAAAATCGCTTTTATGAAACTGCGCCCTGTTGGTTATGGGATTTCCATCGTTCTTCTTGTTGCGTCCATGGGATATGTGGCAATTCATGGCGTAAATTGGGCAGTGGATTTCACGGGCGGTGTGCTTGCGCACGTCAGCGTGCAAAAGCCTCTCGAAACCCAGGACATCCGCGCCGCCATGAGCCGCGCGGGCATTACAGGAGTCGCTGTTCAGAAGGTTCTGAATCGAAACGAATTCCTCATTAAAGAAAAAGTGGAACAGGCGGCCGTTTCTCCTGAGGCAACCGCGGCAGCCGAAGCGCAGCTGAAAACAGCGCTCAACCGCGAGTTGAAGGATGCCGGTGTGCAAGTCCTCGCCGTGGACTCTATCGCGGGCGAAGTCGGCGAGGAATTCCAAAGCATTGCCATCAAATGCATTATTGTGGCGTCGATTTCGATTCTGCTCTATGTGGGATGGCGGTTCCAGTATGTGTTTGCTCTCACGGCTCTCATCGCGCTGCTCTTCGACGTTCTGGCGGCCTTGGGCTTGTATCTTATGCTTGGCCGCGAAGTGAATATGGACATCGTTTCCGCGCTCCTGATTATTCTCGGTTATTCGGTGAACGATAAGATCGTTATTTTCGACCGAATCCGCGAAGTCACCGGTGGCAATTACGGCAAGAATCTGCGCGCCATGGTGGATCAGGCGGTGAACAACTGCTTGAACCGAACGGTCAACACGGGCGGCGGCACGATCATTACAATTGTTGTAATGATATTCTTTGGCGGACGCGGCCTGGCGGATTTCGCCCTGATTCTTCTGATGGGCGTTTTGCTTGGCACCTATTCGTCCATTTTCGTCGCGACAACCCTTGCCTATGACTGGCTCGAACAACGCGTGAAAAAGGAAGAGTCTATGCGCCAGCTGGCTCGCGATTCAAAGGGCCGCTCTCTGCAGACAGCGAAATAAGCGGCGCTCGGACGGGCTGAAGCCTGGCGCGCGCCATTACTCAAATACGCATTCGAAAGCAGGGCGCCGCCCTCTTGCCAGGCATCTCCCGCGGCGGCGCTCCCCCAGAAAACCCAGACAAGAACCCTGCCTATGGGCATCGAACGGCGACGAAATCAACGCCTGACACTCTCCACCATGGCGGATCTGACCATTCTGATCCCCGAGGAGACATTTTCGCCCAATATCGTTCGATGCGTGGCCACGGATGTTTCGCTCAGCGGCGTGCGGCTAAAAACCTACCAGCTGAACAAAAACGACTATCTGTCGCTGATTAAAACGGTTCATTTCGCGAAGGTCGTTATCGAACTGCCTTATTCGCAGGAACCTCTTAACGCCCGGGCCTCCATCGTGTGGGTGGAATATCACGAGCCTAAAGGCGGAGAAGGACCTTATTGCATTCTTGGACTGAAATTCGAACGTTTGTCCAAAGGCGGCGAGCAACTGCTGGAAAACGCCATTGCCCGCCTGGCCCAGGACTCGATTAGTTTGGATTTCGGCCCCACCTGATGCCCTCAGCGGCCCTGTCCGCGCGGCGTCCGCTTGCGGCGAGGCCCTTCTTCCCGGCCCGCCAATACTCCCCCCTCACCGAGGTGTCCGTCTGATGAAAGAGTATCCGACTGCCCAAATTCGCAACGCCGTCCTGACCGGCCACACAAGCACGGGAAAAACCACGCTGATCGAATCCCTGCTTTTTTACAATAAACTGATCGACCGCGTAGGAACCGTGGACGCGGGCAATACGCAGGCGGACTACGACCCGGAAGAAATCAAACGCAAAACCTCGATTTTTTCCAAATTGTTCCCTATTGAGGCGGGCGGCTGCAAAATCAACCTCCTTGATACGCCCGGATTCCGGGACTTCCTGGCGGAAACAAGGGCCTCGGTCCGAGTGAGCGATCTGGCCGTGATCGTCGTGGACGCGGTCAACGGTTCGGAAGTTGGAACGGAACTGGCCTGGGGGTATTGCGACGAGTTTGAAACTCCGCGCGCCGTGTTTGTGAATAAAATGGACAAAGAACGCGCGGACTTCGACAAGGTGATCGCGGAATTGACCGAAGAATTTAGCGCCCGCGTGGTGCCCGTGGCGCTGCCCATCGGACGCGAGGCCAGTTTCAAAGGCGTCGTGGACCTGATTACAATGAAGGCCTGCATCGACAAAATCGGCGAAAAACCGCAATGGATCGACATCCCCGCGGACATGCAAGACGCTGCGGCGGCCGCGCGCTCCGCCTTGGTCGAGGCCGCTGCCGAAGGCGACGATTCCCTGACGGAAAAATTCCTCATGGAAGAGACGCTGGACGATGAAGAGGTGCTTCGCGGCCTGCGCGAGGCCCTGGCCGCCGGACGGTTTGTTCCCGCGCTTTGCGGATGCGCCCCGCAGGGAATCGGACTCACCGTGCTGCAGAATTTCATTACCAATATCGGCCCCTCGCCGGACCGCCGCCCGGGCCTGGCCGCGCGCAACGATGCGCAGCCCGAGCCGGTCGTCCTGGCTCCGGACGCATCCAAGCCCCTGGTCGCTTTTGTTTTCAAAACGGTCAACGCCGACTACACGGGCCGCATGAGCTTCTTCAAAGTGCTTCAGGGCACGCTGACAAGCGAATCGATGGTGCTCAACGCCAACACCGGCAAGCAGGAGCGCATTGCCCATGTGCTGTCTGTGTTCGGGCGCAAAAACTCGAACATCCATCAGGTTCACGCGGGAGACATCGGCGCCGTGGCCAAACTCGACAGCGTCCAGACTGGCCATACGCTCGTGGATATCAAAGGCATTGCCTGGAAAGTCGAACCCACCGTGGTGCCTTCTCAGACGGTGTTCAAGTCCGTCGTTCCGAAGTCAAAGGGCGACGAAGACAAGGTCAGCATCGGAATCCACCGGCTGATGGAAGCTGACCCCGGGTTGAAACTTGAACGCGACGCCGCGCTTCACCAGACGATCCTCTCGGGCATGGGCGATGTGCATTTGGAGGTTGCCGTGTCGCGCCTTCGCACCGCCGCCCGCGTCGAAGTCGATCTCATCGAGCCGAAAATCCCGTATCGCGAGACACTGACCCGCACTGCCGAAGGCCAGGGAAAACACAAAAAACAGACCGGCGGCCACGGACAATACGGCGATTGCTGGATCCGCCTTGAGGCCCTTCCGCGCGGAGCGGGTTTCGAATTTGTCTGGGCCATCGTAGGCGGCGTGATCCCGACCAACTACCAGAAGGCGGTCGAAAAGGGCATTGTAACCGCATTGGCCACAGGCATTCAGGCGGGTTATCCCGCCGTGGATATTCGGGCCACCTGCTACGACGGCTCCTATCACGCCGTGGACTCGTCCGACATCGCGTTCCAGCTGGCGGCGCGCAAGGCATTCCGCGCGGTCAGCGTCAAGGCCGGGCCGATCATCCTCGAGCCGATCGTGAACGTGAAAGTCATCGCCCCCGAGGCGAATATGGGTGACATCATGGGTTCGCTCTCGGGCAAACGCGGGCGCATCACGGGCAGCAACGTCCACGGACGCAAAGCCATCGTCGAGGCGCAGGTTCCGCAGGCCGAAATGTCCAATTACAGCCGCGAATTGCGCTCGATGACCGGCGGACGCGCCAACTTCGAGATGGTCTTCTCGCATTACGAGCCGACCCCGCCGCAGGTGCAGGAGCAGCTCATCGCCGCCGCCGAAAAACGCCAGGAAGAAGACGAGTAATTCCGAATTCCTGGCGGGATTTTTGCCGCAATGGCGCAAGGCGGCGCGGAAGAATAAAACGCCTGGTCAAAGCCTGCTTCTCCTTCGGGACGAAGCGGGCTTTTTCTTTTTGTCTTTCTATTTTTCGTTTCTTTCGTGTTTTTCGCGGTCAAAATCTTCCATCGGCAACCTATAAATGCGATAATCGTCGTTCTCGAATTCGAGGGTGGCGCGGGCAGGATCGTGAACCCACCGGGGCTGCACATGTGTCAGATACTTCCACAAAATCAAATGGTCGATGCCCATCCGGCGCGCGGCCCGCAAATCGCCGTCGTTAATGAAATGGGTTTCCTCGACGCGGCGCGCGGTGAAATCCGGCGTCAGAACCTGTTCGC
Source organism: uncultured Candidatus Sumerlaeota bacterium (assembly GCA_964446285.1). Lineage (GTDB taxonomy): Bacteria > Sumerlaeota > Sumerlaeia > SLMS01 > CAYUNT01 > CAYUNT01. The sequence continues at coordinate 6,653 of CAYUNT010000086.1, forward strand.
TCGCCCAAACGCGATGCGGCGTATAGGCCACAATCAACGTGCCCAATTGCTGGTCGGTGCACGAGATGCCAAGCGGACAGGGGCGCGATTTCAGATAGTCGAGCACCTCACAGGCGGGGCGCGATATGGACAGAAGTCCTGGCGCAGGCTCGCGCAAAGCCATGCGGGCGGCAAACAGCGCGTTGTCGGGCATCAGAAACAAAAGCAGCGCAACGGCGGCAAATCGGCGGCGGGAAGGCGTCCGTATCCACCCAAATGGCGCGCCGTGCGGCGCGCACTCATAGGCCCAGCCGCACAGGAACAGAAAGAACAAGTGGATATACCCGCGCGTAAAATGCATGGGCTGCATGGAATCCGTAAAACTCCCCCAAAGCCAGTCATTATGGGCAAGCGCCAGCGCCGCCGCCCCCCAGCACAAAATCAACCGCCCACCCGGGTCCAAAGCCAGCCGCTTGCGAGCGGCCGGAATCAGAAGCGCGGCCGGCGCCCCGAGCAGCAACAGCCCCCAGGCTTTGGGCCAGTATTCCGCGCGGAGGGGAAAACGGAATTCGAGCGTCTGGTGGATCCAACTCTGCACCGAAGGAAAAATTGGCAAATAGCCCGCGTAATAAAACCCGCACACCGCAACCAGCGGCAAAATCCAGGCGAAAATCCGCAGATTCGAAATTTCCTCCAGGGAGTTCTTGCCGCTCATCGAGGCGTTGAGCAGCGTGGCCAGAAGGATCACGCCTGTTGCAAAAATGGCAGTGATTACATGCGACCACCAAAGAATCAGCAATATCGCCATCAGCAGAGGCAGGCGGCGGTTCAGAAAACAAAGGACGGCGGCGAAAAACAGCGCGTGCCAGGATAACTCCAACGGATACAAGGATTGGCGAAACAGATTCAGGCACCAAAACCCATAGCCGCTCTCGACCTTTTCAAAGTGATCGAGCCACGAATCCGCCCCGCCATGAAAGGCCGCTATCCGAAAGGCCGTGTAAATCCAAGCGGTTCCGCCACCAAACGCTCCCGCCAAAAACACCCACCAGCGGGTCCGATTGGCGGCAAACAATAGGGCCACAAGCGCGGCAAAAAGCGCATAACAGGCAAATCCCCAGGCGGCGCGCCAAATCTCCCACGCGATCACCGCCCGCCCGCCCGCAAGGCGCATCAGCCCCCCCAACGCCGAATAAGCGAGGTTCGTAAGCACGCGCGGCGCGCCTGGATCGGCGTCGAAGGGATTGGCATATCGCAACGGCAACCCGCCGCCGCGCCAAGGCGCCTGGGCCAGGGCGGTATAGGCGGGCTGGTCGCCTTGAAGAAAGCCAAGATAAACAGACTCCGGCGGGCAGCGCGCTGCCCACCAGGCGCTTATCAGCAGAAAAATGAGCGGCGGAACGGCGCAAAGCCACAAAGCACCCCGCAGAAAAGAGCGTGGATTCTCAGAGGACGGCGCGCCGTTGTGCCGCGACAAATCGGCTTGTCCGCCGCTTGTCCCGAATTGTGGCGGATTCGATGGCGGTTCGGAGGGGGGGGCGGCGGAAAAACGTTCCTGCATTGGCCCTCTGGGGCGCTTAGACTGGCTGCGGGTTTGGGAAGCGGGGATTCGCTCTCGGAAAAAACTCTGGCCCTCGCGCTATGGATGCGCGAAATCCCCGGTTGCGCGCATTGCTTAGCGCGGAGTTGCGGCGGATGCAACGAAGGTTGCGGTTCATCGGCCGGCCGCGATGCCCGAATCTCCCGGGAACTGTGCAAAGTTACTGGTGGCATGGGCATTTTGCCCGTGATGCCGGTGGCTTGGGCGACTCGCCCAAGGTTTTTTCCGCACTCTGAACAGTTCCTGGCCTCCCCCTCTCCACGCGCTCTCTTCTCCGCGCTCCGCGCCTCGGCAAATTCACGAAAAATGCCAATGGCCCCAATCGCTTGACCAATAGTCATTTATGACCTTATGTATTTATATGACCATATATTTCAACATTTTCATATCGCAACGGGTCCCATCTGTCTCATGGGTCTCAAAAGTCCCATTTTTCTCCTGCTTCTCTCTGTATCCCCCTCCATCAACTCTCGCCGACCTCTCCCGCCAACTCATTTTTGTGTGAATTTCGGGGCTTAATGGGGCTACTTTTTTATTTCATCCTGGGCCAAAATGGCCCCGAATCCTCCGCAAACCCGCACGCAACCACAATATATTCAGTATTCTACGCTTCGTCAAAAAAAATCAGTCTTTCATTCATTTTTTTCTTGATGCTGTAGGGGGATTCGCGTCCCGATACATCGGGTTTATGGCGCGCCGTGCGTTGAAGCGCCGGACGCCGATTCGCCTAATCCGCAACTGGATCAGCGAATCCGCCAGCGCCCCGCCTCAGCGATGCGGAGAGAAGCGCCTGCCCCGCGGCTGGTCCCGCGTCCATCCCGGACCGAACCATGAAACCTCGCAGGCTGCGACCCTTCGCCAGAAGCGATCCGGCTCTTCCGCCTTAATCGCGCCGAGGAGGATACGATCTCTCTCCCGGGCCGGAATCCCACGGTCCATTCACTCTCCAGCGGAACTCTCCGTTCCCGCTCTTTTTCTCGGAAGGAATCAGGGATTATCCCGTTCCCCATACACAGATCCTGCGAAAGGAGAAATGCTACAATGAAGCGTTTCACGTTACCGTTCCTGCTCCTGCTGTCGATTGGGCTGCTGCTGAGCGGCTGCTCTGCGACGCAAAAAGGCGCCGCGGCCGGAGGCCTCGCCGGCGCCGCCATCGGAGGCGCGTGGGGCTACAATGCCGCCACGGCGCTGACCACCAGCCAGGCCGCATTGATCGGAGGCGGTGCCGGTGTTGCCGGCGGCGCTCTGATTGGCGATCAATTCGACCAGAAGAATGCCAGAGACTCCAAACGCGACATGGAAAACCTTCGCGCCCAGCTCCAGGACCGCGAGGGCACTCTTGCCGCGAAAGAATCCGAACTGAGCCAGCTGCGCGCCGGCAATGACCCGCGTGTCAGCGAACTTCAGGCCCAGGCCGACCAACTGCGCGCCTCCCTGAACGATCTTTCGGCGAAACATGCGGAAGCCTCCGCTCAATCGGCCCGCTTGGCGTCTGTTGAACAGGAATACAAGGACACCCAGGAACGCGCCGCCAAACTGGCCGAGGAAAATGCCGAAATTTCCGCGCGCCTTCGCGATGTCGAGTCGCAGCTTGCCCAGAAGGAAGCCCAGCTGACCTCGCTCAGCTCCTCGGTCCAGGAAAAGTCAACCGCCGTCCAGTCGCTCCGCGATCAGCTGCAAGACCTCAATGTGCAGCTCGATGAAACCAACCGCGGCCTTACCATGACGATTCTCGATCAGCTGCTTTACGCCCCCGGCAAAGCCCAGCTCAGCCCGGAAGGCAAAGTCCTGATCGGCAAAGTCGCCGCGATTATCCAGCGTGAATTCCCCGGACGCGAGATCATCGTCGAGGGTCACACGGACAATCAGCCTATCCGCCACTCGAGCTGGGCGTCGAACTGGGAACTCAGCTCGGCGCGCGCACTGGGCATCGTTCACGTCCTCGTTGGCGATCATGGCTTTGATCCTGCTAAAATCTCCGGAATGAGCTTCGGAGAGTTCCGCCCCGCCGCCAGCAATGACACCGCGGAGGGACGCCGCCTCAACCGCCGCTCCGTCATCCTGATTCTTCCCGAGAAGATGGCTTTCCAGAAACAGGTCGCTTCCGCATCCGGACAGTAAGATGCAACGGCATGGCCCGTTCTGGTAAATCCAGGCGCTTCACCCCGGGCGCCCGGCGGCTTGAATCCCAGGCTCCGGGCGCCCGGTTTCTTTTCTGGAGAATTCCCTCATGATCCGCGCTCTCGCCGTTCCTCGCCATGCAGTTTCCCGCAGATTTTCTCCGCGCTCCCGCCGCCGAGGGGTGGCGCGCATGGGCGCGGCGGCTGCGCTTTTCCGCCGACTGGCGCTTCTTGGCGCGTTGTGCGCCGCCCTCGCCGCTTGCAGCCCTCCTGTCAAGGACACTGGATATCTGGACTCCTACCAGAACTTCGATCTGGCCAACAAGCGCAGCGTAAAAATACGATCCACGGAGGCGCTGAGGCAGTTCACCGCGCCCGCAACAGCGCCCTCGGCGGAAACCACGCCGTCGCTCCTTGCCGCCGCCGCGCCCAGCCCCACTCCTGGCGCCGCTCCCGCCGCCTCCGCTGGCGCAACCTCCTCCACGCCCGCGCCTGCGGAGCCGCCTTACATTTTTGTCGTCCTCCCCACGCGCTGGGAGGCCGTCACGAAACTTGGCCAAAAAGAGCGCGATGACCTTCAGCGCCTTGCGCGCGACCGCATTTACACATGGATTGGCCGTGGCTATCCGCCGCCCACGTTTATTCGCTTCGAGTTGCTGCCGGGCGATCCGCTGTTGAAAAAGGGGCGGGTGGTTTTTGTCGAATCCTGCGTGACGGAACTCAAAAGCGGAATCGGCATTTTGCGCTATCTGATTGGATTTGGACTGGGCGAGGTTGAGATGCAGATCGAAGGCCGCCTGCGCGAGAAATCGCCCGCCGGGCCGGTGCTGGCGGAATACGCCATCCGCGTGTCGCACAACGGCTATCCGCGCATGGGCATTAATGTGAAGTCGCTGAGCGACTCGTATTGCTTCAAACACGCGGCCAATACTTGCGCTTATGAACTGGTTAAATATGCCCGCAAGGCGCTCCAGCCGCCGCCCCCGCCGCCGGGATGGAAGGCAATGAAGTTTGACTAGAACCCATTTGTGGGCAATCGTCTGCCCAGCGCGGAACCCCCGCCCGCGCCTTTGAAACAGGGACTTTTCCGCCTTTGCCGCGCAAGGTTCAGGAAATCTCCTTGGCGCGGCGGGGAGGTCTCGCGCAAGGTGGCGCGCGCGCGGACTGCGAACCAAGCCGCCGGGCCGCGTGGGATCGCGAGGCTCTGCACTCGCATCTTGCCGCGAATCTCCACTCTCGCTTCTTTCGCTCAACCTCCGCACTCGCCGATTTTTGTGAATATCCGCGCCCCGCCGCCTCTTTCCGCGAGGCGTAATTCAATCCCAGGCACTCGGACCGCTTACTTACGTGAATACTCCTTCCGAATCTGCCCCGCGCTCTTCGCCGAAAGCATCCTCATCATCCCACGCCGTAGCGGAACGCAAAACTTCGTTCGCGGGAAGCATGTTGCGCTCCGTCGCGGGGCTGGGCTTTTCACTAATTGTGCTGGCGGCCGGACTGTGGACGGCTTCCAAGGCCCTCGAAGCGGGATTGATGGGCGTGGTCTGGGTGGTTCAGGTCACGGGCAACGCCCCATCCGAAATGTGGGTCGATCCCTATTCCCCGCAACAGCAGGAATTGACCGCTCCGCAGACCGTTCCCGTCTCGCGGTATGCGCTGCACGCCGCTGGGGCGCTTGGGCTGGCTGTGCTGGGCGCGGGCATTACCTGGGGACTTTTGCGACTGCGCCGCCGCGCGCTTGGCGTCTTGATCGAGACCTCGCTCACGCGCTTTGTCGGCACGCGATACATCCTTGCCCGCGAACGAAAAACCCTGCTTTCGCTCATCACCTTCATCAGCGTTTCGGGGATCGCCGTCGGCGTAACGGCGCTCATTGTGGTCATCAGCGTGATCGAGGGATTCGACCAGATTCTCGTTCAGCGCACGATGGGCGTATTTTCGCACGTGGAAATCTGGCCGGCTAACTATGAGCGCGGACTGCCCAATTACGAACAGATCATCGCCAAGGTCAAAGGGATCGAGGGCGTAAAAGGCGCCTCGGCCATCATCAATCAGCAGACCTTTTTCCAAAAGGAAATCGGCATCGAGCGCGACCGCACGGGCGGCCTGCTGCGCGGCCTGGACCCCAAGGCGGAGTCGCAGGTGACGACGATCATGGACAACATCCGCGCGGGCGGAACCGGATCGCCGGGCGATCGCGAGGTTGTGGTCGGCAACGAACTGGCGCGCCGTCTCGACGTGGCCGAGGGCGATACGATCTGGGCGCTCGGCAAAGTCGTTTCCAGCCCGCACCGCGGCGCAATCCCCAAACTCATGCCGCTCAAGGTGGTTGGGGTTTTTACGACGGGCCTCTACGACATCGACGGCACATTTGCCTACGCAAACCTCGACACGGTGCAGAAGCTTTTCGTGATGAAAGACCCCGCAACAGGCGGTGGACTGGCCTCTGTGGTCCACCTGAAAATCGACGACCCAAACAAGTCGTTCGAGGTGGCACGCCGTGTGGCGGATGCGCTCGGGCGCGGCTACTATGTGCGGACGTGGCAGCAGATTAATCCGCAGTTTTTCGAGGCGCTGCGCATGGAAAAAATGGCCATGTTCATCACACTGCTTCTGATCGTGCTCGTCGCGTCGTTCAACATTGCCGGAACGCTCATCATGGTCGTGTCGCAAAAGACGCGCGAGATCGGCATCCTCAAGTCGATGGGCGCAACGAAAATGGACATTCTGCGGATTTTCCTTTTGCACGGGCTGATTATCGGCGTGGCCGGGTCGGGCCTTGGGCTGTCGCTCGGGTTGCGGCTATGCTGGTTCGTCGAGAAGTATATCGACAAAATCTACCAGCTGCCGGGCAATGTGTATTATGGGCTGGATCGGCTGCCGGTGGTGGTCGAGCCGCGGATTGTGGCGCTGATCCTGGGGGCGTCGCTGGCGATCAGTTTGGTGGCGTCGGTGATTCCCGCGGCGCAAGCCTCGCGCATGAACCCCGTCGAAGCCCTGCGCTACGAATAGAAGACAGCAATGAGTCACCACAAAGACACCAAGGCACGAAGGAAAATTTTGCCGCTTCGCGGAAATGCTCTTTCTCTTTGTGTCTTTGTGCCTTTGTGGTGATTCCTCTTTTCCGCAAGCCTCAAGGAGCCGCGCCGCTGGCGCACGCATTTGCCCATGACCGCCTCGGGATCAGACAGTCAGCCCCTTATCGAAGCCGCGAACCTGCGCAAGGTTTATCGCATCTACGAAAAACAGGCGTCGTCGCTGAAGGAAATGGTGGTGCGAAATTTCCTTGCGCCCGCGCCCAAGCGCGATCTGGTGGCGGTGGACGGCGCGTCGTTCACGCTGCGGCGCGGCGAATGCCTTGGCGTAATCGGCTCGAACGGCTCGGGCAAAAGCACGCTCCTCAAACTCCTCGCGGGCATCATCCAGCCCACCTCGGGAACGCTCGCGGTGCGCGGACGCGTGGCCTCGCTCATCGAACTCGGCGCGGGATTCCAGCACGAATTCACCGGCATGGAGAACATCTTTCTCCAAGGGCGCATCCTGGGCCTCGAGCGCTCGGAAATCCTCGAACGTCTCGATGACATCCTGGAATTTTCCGGCCTGGGCGACTTTATTCACACGCCGATCAAGCGCTACTCGACGGGCATGATTGTCCGGCTTGGGTTCGCCATCGCGGCGCATTTCGATGCGGATATTTTCCTGATCGACGAAGTGCTTTCGGTCGGCGACGCAGTGTTTCAGGAGCGGTGCCTGAAGCGCATGGACCGCCTGCGCAAAGAGGGGCGGGCCTTTGTGTTTGTCAGCCACGACATGGGCCAGGTCGAGGCCGTGGCGGACGAAATCCTCTGGCTCGACAAGGGGCGCACCTTCCGCCAGGGTCCGGCGGATGAGCTGATTATGATGTATCACAATTCGCTCTACGAGGCGATTCAGGCGCGCGCCCCCGATGGCGAAGTGGATCACCTGAAGGTGACGTTTTCGCCCACCTCGCGCCTGGGATCGGGCGAGGTGCTGCTGCGGCATGTGGAGTTTCAGCGCGCGGACGGCACACCGGCGCGGCGGTTTTTCGCGGGCGAGGCGATGCGCATTGTGTTCGACATCGAGGTGATCGAGCCGCAGCCAGCCATCGAATTGCAGATCGCCATCTCATCGATTCAGGAAAGCCATTTGTTCCTTGGGCTTTCGGGCCAGAGGATGCTGCCGGAATTCGAGCCGCGCACCTGGCGCGACCTGCCGCGCGGACGCCATCGCATCGCAGCGACGATTGATCCGGCGCATTTTGTTCCGGGCCATTACGCGCTCACGTGCATTGTGCAGCCGCCCTTTCCCGCCACGCGGTTTTTCGACGTGCATCTGAGTTTGTATCGCTTTGCTGTGGTGGAAACGCCCGAGGTTGGGCAAGCCTCCAGGTCTGCCTCTTTATTGCCCCCGCGGTGGGTGAATCCCACGACGCCCGTCTATGCCCCGCCTTTCCGATGGGAAATCGAGGGCCAGCCCACTGCGGATACGGAGGCCACTGCGTATTCAGAGGTTCCAGAGCGCGCCAATACACGTCCCGTTGATCCCATTGGTCCTATAGGTCCCATCGCTGAAAAGCCCGCTCCGCCCGAGGCGTCCAAGCCGCGCTCATGAACCTGGGAACTTACATCCTTCTTTTTCTGGCCGGATTGGCGGCGGGCGTCATCAACACCGTCGGCGGCGGCGGGAGCATCCTCACCCTGCCCGCGCTGATTATTCTGGCGGGGATTCCGGGCACGGCCGCCAACGCCACAAACCGCATCGGGATCATCGTGCAAAACATTGTGGCGGTGCGGCAATTCCGCAAAGGCGGCGCGTTTGAAACGCATCTGATCTGGCGCGTGCTGCCCGCGGGGCTTGTGGGCGGCGTTCTCGGAGCGCGCCTCGCCTCGATTCTGCCCGACGCGCAATTCGAACGCATCCTTGGCATTCTCATGCTCGGATTGCTCGTGCTGGTCCTGACAAAACCCAAGCCGCACCTATTGGAAGAAGGCGGCCCGGTGGATGCCTGGCTGACGCTCAGCGCGGAGAAAAAATGGACCGCCGTGATTGTGTTTTTCCTGCTGGGCGTCTATTCGGGATTCCTGCAGGCCGGCGTCGGGATTATGATCCTCGTGGCGCTTGGCTATCTGGTGCGGCTCGATCTCGTGCGCGGAAATTACATCAAACTTGTTTTTACTCTCGGCTTGAATCTGATCGCGTTTGGGATTTTCGTCATGGGTGGATTGCGGATCGAATGGCTGGCCGGGATTGTGATTACGGCCGGACAATCCGCCGGCGCGCTGGCGGGCAGCTGGGTGGCCATCCGCAAAGGCGAATGCTGGATATTGGCGATTCTCACCATTTCCATCCTTGCCAGCAGCGCCAAATTGCTCGGGTTTTTCGATTATCTGAAATCCTTGTGGATGTGATTATTGGCTGGGGCGCGAAGGGCTGAACAGTTTTTCCAGGGCGAAGGTGAATTTAGATTAGCTGGCGCATTTTTACGCCCTCAATGGTCTTCGTGGGGAGGCAATCCGCATGACGCAAGATGAACAGCAACTCAATCTGCTTTCCATTTTTCACTTCGTGGTTGGAGGGATTGCAGGACTGATTTCCCTTTTGCCCACCTTTCACTTGGCAATTGGAATCGCTCTGCTCAACGCCCCTCCAAGGTCTTCCGGACATGACAATGACATTGGGTCATTGGTCGCCATCATGTTTATTGTCATAGCTTCCATCTTTATTCTTGCGGGCCTGACTTTCTCCACATGTATATGGATTTCAGGACGGTGTCTGGCCCAGCGCAGGCATCACACCTACTGCCTCGTCATGGCCGGGGTGGAGTGCATGTTTTTTCCCTTCGGCACGGCGCTTGGCGTGTTCACGATTCTGGTGCTTATGCGCGAATCGGTGAAGCAGATGTTTGGCGTTGGCACTACTCCTGGACCTTCCGCCCCGCCTTATCATCCCCAAGGTCCCGCCGCGCCTCCCAATCCCTCGGTCGGCGCTGGCGCTCGCGAATGACGCCTATTCAGAAATTTAAGAGGATCATGCAGTGAATCGTTCCGCAGTCGCCGCTTTCCTTGCCATTATCCTTCCGGTATTTGCCATCCTGGGATGCGGACAGAAAAATGACTGGGCGCAGTTGTATAATGAAGCTACGAGCCTTTATCATGCAGGGGACTATGATCGCGCCATCGTCGTGGCGAAAAATGCCCTCGATGTGGCCGAGCGCGACTTTAATCCGAACCACCCGTCTCTGGCCAAGAGCCTGAATCTCCTTGCGCTCCTCCACAACATCAAGGGTCAGCGCGGCCAGGCCGAGCCGTATTTCAAACGCGCGCTGGCCATTCAGGAAAAGGTCCTGGGGCCGAATCATCTCGACGTGGCCACAACCGTCAACAATCTGGCGGAGCTCTATTATTATCAGGGCGATTACAAGCAATCAGAATCGCTCTACCAGCGTTCGCTGGCGGCCTATAAAAAAGCCTGTGGTCCGGAACACGCAGACACGGCGAAAGTAATGAATAATCTTGCGGTGTTGTATAAAGCGCAAGGCCGCTATGCGCAGGCCGAACTTCTCTACAAACAATCCCTGGCGATCAGAGAAAAGGTCTTGGGACCCGAACATCCCGAGGTGGCCACGAGCCTGAGCAACCTAGCGCTCATCTACATTACCCAAGGCCTCTATGATCAGGCGGATCCGCTTTTAAAACGCGCAATTTCCATTCAGGAGAAGGCTCTCGGTTCCGACCATCCCGCCGTAGCTACAAGCCTGAACAACCTGGCCATGCTTTACAAGGCACAGGATCAATACGAACAGGCCGAGCCGCTCTATAAACGCAGCCTGGCCATTTCCGAGAAGGTCTATGGCCCCGATCACCCCAATGTGGCTTCTGTCTTGAACAACCTGGCCATGTTATATGTTGCCCAGGACGAGTATGACCAAGCCGAACCACTTTACAAACGCGCCTTGGAGATACGTGAGAAGTCTCTTGGCCCGGATCATCCGGACGTCGCCCAGAGCATGAACAACCTCGCCGTATTCTATAATTCCCAGGGCCGGTATAAGAATGCCGAGCCGCTCTACAAAAGCACTCTGGCCGCTTATGAGAAGGCGCTTGGCCCCGATCATCCCAATGTGGCGGCGAGCCTGAACAACTTGGGAACATTCTATTATGCGCAAGGCTTGTATGAACAGGCCGAATCGTCCTGCAAACGCGCCGTGGCCATTTGGGAAAAGGCCTTGGGTCCGGATCATCCCAACGTGGCGGCAGGGCTTGAAAATCTGGCGGCGGTTTATCGCAAAATGGACCGCGCGGAAGACGCCGAAGCCCTGGAGCAGCGCGCGGCGCGTATTCGGGAGAAAAATCAATAAGCGGCGAAAACCGCAATGCTCTTCGGATTTTTTCCGCAAGAAAGTTACAAAGGTCCCCGGCAGCAGCGGCATCATTGTGGGGCAGCAGGGGCGGTGGT
>CAYUNT010000087.1:0-17757 GCA_964446285.1 uncultured Candidatus Sumerlaeota bacterium
CCCTGGGCTGTATTCTTTTGCTCCTTCAGAGCAAATTCAGGGAACAGAATTACGGAAAATTGGTATCATTGTGCATCTCTGCGCGGTTTCAGAGGAATCCCGCCCGATATTGACAGCCTAGAATTCAGCCCAGCGCGGAAAATCCGAAAGGGATTTTGAGCGGCGCAGCATGTAATAGGCTGACGGAGTTTTATCGCGAATCACCAGCGGAATAGAAGCTGTGACTGTCGTGTCCGCGTCGCTCAATCCATAAGTGGCGTCCGGGCTGTTTTTCTCAAACACAAGATCACCCATCTGGAAATCCTTTGTCCAGACTTCCAATTGTGCGGGCAGGGGAGACTTGGTGATGCGGAATTCCGTTTCGTTTTGAATCAAGTCGCGGCGCAAAACACGATAAGGCGACGTGCAGTAATAGTATTTGTTGCAGGGCGGCGGAATGCGATAATCGCGATACGCGCCCGGATCGCCGCCCGGCACGCCATCCGCGGCGGCCACAGCAATGTTATAGGCCTCGCGCGCCGAACAGTAATGCAGTTTGTAATTCACGCCATCGTTGTATTGGGCTTCGATGTCGCTGTAGAAGTGATCGGCGTTTTCGCCAACCAAATTTGACACGCCAGACGCCACATCGAGGCTTGCGGCGCTGTGCGTATAGGTTTTTACGAAGATCCAATTATCTTTTCCCGGCACATGCACATTCGAATCGATCCAGTTTTGCATCCTTCTTGCCGATGGCGATTCCGCGCTGTCGATATTGGTATCTGTCGCCGGACCTTCGAAAATTACAAGTTCCTTGGGGCCGGGCGAACAGCCTAAACCCGATTCGCGGATATTGGCGGCGATGTCGTAGGATTTGGACAAGGGGCAATCGAGCGAGTAAAATATCTTCGAGCGCATCAGCGTCGGCTCCATCGGCCCCCAGGCGGGGAAGGTGAAATCCGCATAGCAGCCTTTTCGAATCAGCAGGTCGATTTCGCCGTTGCAGCCGCACCACTGATAATGCCCACCGAAATTGCGGGAATTATCAAGCGCCCACATGCCGTGGATGAAGGCAAATGCAATGCGTGGCGTTGCCTCGGCGGTCAGGCAAGCCCCATAGTCGTTCAATGTGCTTCGATACGTATTGAGCTGCCAGATCATGTTGCCTGTGTTGTCGATGTTGGTGTCGTCTTCCGTGCCATGGTGGATATGGATATTCATTTCTCCAAGACCGGCGAACACAGCCCTTGTGATAGTGTTCAAGGTCGGCGCATCCATATAGAGGCAGAACCAATCATGCTGGGGCGGAACTCCGTCCGCATCCGCGTGGCGCCGCGCCATCGTTCCGTAGTCATAAAGCCAATAATTGGCCCGCTGCCGCGCAAGGGCGTCCGTGCCAGGCTCCCAATGATCCACAAAGGTGTAGATTATGTGGATTGGCCTGGGAATATCGGCGGGAAGTTCTTGCGGCACAGGGGCCGCGCGCAATCGTTCGCGCAGCCTGGCTTCCTCTTTCAGTTCCAGGGCGACGCTTTCTTCCAGCGATATTTGCGCCCCGCTGTCTGGCGCGCATAGACCGATAGCAACGAGCAAAAGTGGGATAAGGGGAGTCGTGAATCGCATACACTTCGCCTCACTGGCTGCACTTCAACCCTTGAAAAAATGCTCTCGCCCCGCTGGGGACCCGTTTGGCTGGTCTCCTCCAAATGCAGTTTAGCGAATACGGTATCGGGTGCACCTTTTGCAAGCCCAATCAGATGACAATGCCTGCGAATTCGCCTGAACAGGAAGGCGATCTGTTGCGCGGATTCTTTGATCTGAAATTATTTGGCAATCTTCTTAGCTTGGGTCGGAGCCGCCTTCGAGCGCGCGGCGAACAAGCCAATTCGAACGCCGTTCGCGCCCGATGGTCGTCTCGGGTCCGTGGCCCGGAAACACGCGTGTGGCATCGGGAAGGGCGAAGAGGCGTGTCGCTAAGCTGTTGGCCAATTGTTCCCACGAACCGCCAGGAAGGTCCGTGCGTCCGACGGATCCCGCAAACAAAACATCGCCGCAAAACACAGCCTCGTCCGCAGGCGAATACAAACTGCAATGTCCCGGCGTATGGCCCGGCGTGTGAAGGATTTCCCAGGCGCGGCCAAGGACTTCCCAAGGTTTGCCTTCGCACAATGGGAGGTCGATTGACGTTGGCTCGTGCGGAAGCCCGAGCAGCAGGGCGCCGCTTAGCAAAGGATCATTGATATACGCAATGTCTGCGGCGGGAGCGGCGATTTTCGCACCTGTGGCCCTCCGAAGCGCCGCCGCTCCTCCGATATGATCCGCGTGGCCATGCGTCAGGGCGATCCACTGAATTGTCCAGCCCCGCTTGTGGGCTGCGCGCTCGATTTCTTCCACCTCGCCACCCGGATCAATCACCATCGCCTCGACGCCATTCGGCGCGCCGAGGAGATAGATATTCTCAGCGAGAGGGCCGATCGGGAGGGTCTGAATCTGAAGGCGGGCAGTCATGCAATAAGGTCTTTGGGAACGAAGGGGAGGTTGGGAGTTGGAAGAGAGAGTTGTGAGTTGTGGGTTGTGAGTTGTGAGTGAAGAGGTGGCCGGTGAACAATGGGCGGTTGTTGGAAAAGAGTCAGGATAAAAAGGACCAAAGAGGCCCCAAAACTGCCTGCTGATCTCCACTCACTGTTCGCTTTTTACTGCCCACTGATCACTGCCCACTTCTTCACTCACAACTCACAACTCACAACTCACAACCCACAACCCAAAACCCACAACTCACAACTTCTTCTCTCTCATCTCCCCCGTAGGATTTCATTCAGCGCCGTTCGCGCATCGGTGCGTTCATCGCGGTATTTTTTAATAATCAGCGCGTAGGTGTGGTGCGAGGCGTCGCGCGATGGCAGACTGCCCGGCACGACCACGGCGCGCGCCGGAATGGTTCCATAGAGGATTTCGCCCGTGAGCGCATTGTAAATTCGCGTCGATGCGCCGAGAAAACTGCCCATTGCCAGCACGGCGCCCTCGCATACGCGGCATCCTTCGGCTACTTCCGACCGCGCGCCGATAAACACATTGTCCTCGATAATAACGGGCGCGGCCTGGACCGGTTCGAGCACGCCGCCCAGCCCCACACCGCCCGAGATGTGGCAATTGGCGCCCACTTGCGCGCACGATCCGACAGTGGACCACGTGTCGATCATCGTGCCAGGACCGACCCACGCGCCGATGTTGATGTAGCAGGGCATGAGGATCGCGCCGGGCGACACAAACGAGCCGCGCCTCGCCGTGGCGGGCGGAACCACTCGCACGCCCAGCCTTTCCCAACCCGTCTTCACCGGGATTTTATCAAAATACTGGAACGGTCCGGCTTCGCTGGGCGACATCCCGCGCATGGAGAAATATGCCAGAATCGCCTGCTTGGCCCATGAGTTCACTTTCCAGGAACGCGCCGAAGACGCTTGCCCAGTGGCGGCGCCCGCCACCGGCTCCGCCACGCGAACCGCGCCCTGATCGAGCGCCTCGATTACTTCCTCAACAGCCTGGCGGTATTCTTCAGCGCCCGCGCCTGTGCCCGCGACCGCATCGCCGCTTCCAGGGGTGCCCGCCGCAAGAATTCGCTCCCAACGCTCCCGAACCGATGCTTCAATGCACATTCTTATCTCCCGAGCTATGTGCGAAATGAATCTATAATGAGATCGTGAAAATTGGTTGGTGGGCCCACCAGGACTTGAACCTGGAACCTGCCGGTTATGAGCCGGATGCTCTAACCTGTTGAGCTATAGGCCCCCTTGAATGCTTCAAACGAGTGGGCGGATTGCGCCTGGCGTTTGCCTATGGCGCGCGGCCAACCCGAAAATGGTTGATAATGGAGGCGGCATGACAATGCAAGCCCAAGGTCTTGTTGCTCCCGAAGGCCTTGTTGCTCCCGAAGGTCTTGTTATGTCAAAACTTGCCGGACCGCTTGCGCCGGGCGTTTGCTTTGAAGTAGGAACAAGAGCCAAGGCGGAATGCGTCAGGACATCGCCTTCCTGCGCTTGAGATGCGTTCGCTTTTGCCCGAAGGGCGTCCGGCAAGTTTTCACAATCGGAAGCAAAGATTTATGAAGCGGCTTATTATATGGAGATGCTTGTGGGGATTTGGGATTATTTCTCTGGCATTTGTGCTAGAGGGATGCGCTGGGACTGGCTGTCATAAAATTTCGCCCCAGGATTGCCCGCCCGTCGAGTGGCTTGCCAATCCGCGCACCGTGCAGTTGGAAATCGTCGTGCGCGTGGAGGTGGAGGACGTTTTGGCGGGCGAGGCGCTCGCGGCGGAAAATGTCCGCATCGGAATTCCGCCCCAAACACCGCCGCATCTACTCTTCTGGTCGTCGGATTTGCGCGATCACATGGGCCAGCGAGGTGTGCGCCTGGTTTCGTGCGAACCCGCCCCGTCGCTTGTTTGGGATGATCCGGAAAACCAAAACCGAATTCTCCACTGGGATTTCAGCGCATCGCCTGCAAAAGGAGCGTCGTTCACGATCCGCCGTCTCTATGAGTTGACGCTGAACGAATGCGCGCCGCCGCTGGATGAATTGGCGTCTGGTGCCCAATACGATCCGTCTGATGAGCAGGTGAAATTCTACACGAAATCCGAGCCGTTCCTTGAACAAACGGACGAAATTCGCGCAGCGGCGCGCGAAGCGGTGGGCGTGGCAGCGGACGAAGATTTCGCCGCGGTCCCCGCCCTGGAGCGGGCGCGCCGTGTGTTTCACTGGGTTCGCGCGCATATAAAATATCAGTATCCGCCTCCCGGCGGACGCGGCGCCACAGTGGCCCTGCGCGAAGGGGCGGGCGATTGCGGCCAATCCGCCGATTTGTTTGTCGCTTTATGCCGGGCCGCAGGGATTCCGGCGCGATTCGCGGGCGGTTTTTCGCTCGTTAACGCCAAAGAACCCCAAGGCGGTGAGGCCGGGCAGCAACAACCGGCCATGCCCACGATTGGTTCACATGCCTGGGCGGAAATCATGCTTCCCGACGGACGCTGGCTCCCTGTGGACCCCACAGGTGACGAGGAAAATCACTTCGGACGGCTGCGCGCCAACACGTATATCACAGCGTCCGCCGGGCGGAACATTCCGCTTCCCGCCGCGCCGGAGTGGGCGCGATATTCCTTTAGCGACGTGGAAAATGGCCGCACGGAGTTTATGCAAACCCTGACCGAAGTCGTGACGGGCGCCAAGATCAAGGAGTCGATTGAGCGCCGCGTCCTGAGCGACAGCCGCGCCGCTTCAAACCCGCCTCAGCCAAACCAGCCGCAAACAGCCAATCCTTGAGCCGTTTTTTGGGCTATTCATTTTCCGCAATCTTCACAAGTGGTTCGTATTGCCCGGATTGTCCCCGCGCCACCTTCGCATGGATTCTCTTCCTTCTATAACGGTTCTTGTGCCTGCGTTCAATCGCGCCCGGCTCCTGCCGGAGACGCTGGCGTCCATATTGGCCCAGCCTTATGGCGGGCGGCTGGAAGTGCTGGTGATCGACGATGGCTCGACGGATAACACGCCAGAAATAGCAGCGAAATTCGCGCAGGAATCGGGCGCGGGAGGGCGCCTGCGAGTAATTCGCCAGGAAAATGCGGGCGCCGCCGCCGCGCGCAATCGCGGACTGCGCGAATCCACAACCGACCTGATCGCCCTTTGCGATTCCGACGACACCTGGACGCCGAATCACATCGAAGAAGAAGCGCGCCTTTTTCAAAAACATCCCAATGCTGGCTTTGTTTTTGGCGACTTTTTGCGATTCGAGGATGCGAAGGATGGCGATTCTTCGCAGCGCCGAACCTGGCGCGAACCGGTCGAAGTGCATTCGGGATTTGTGATTCCCGCGCTTCTCCAGCGCAATTTCATCGTCCCTTCCACGGCGATGTTTCCGCGCGCGTTTGCCCTGGAAATCGGCGGATTCGACCCAGCCACTACGCGCACGGAAGATTACGATTTCTTTTTGCGCCTGGCGCTGCGGCGTGAGGCGGTGTATTTCGACCGCGTCTGTTGCTTTTACCGCCGCCACGAATCGAGCTACACGCAGCAACACCGGTTGTATTGGAAGGCGTTTGCAATTACGCTGCAAAAGGCCCGGGCGGAGATCGAGGAGTTGCGCCGCCGGGGGGAGTTGCGCGATCCGCTGGCCGGACGCACCATTTCAAGCGCCGAAGTGCGCCGCTGGGATGCGCTATTGCGCGCGCGCATTGCCTCGTTTCATCTTCGGCTGGCCCGGCTCGAATCGCAGGAGGGCCATCTGCCTGCCGCTTGGCGCGAAGCCCGAAGCGCCTTGCACCTGTTACCTGCCAATCCGCGCATCTGGACAGTCCTTTGGAAACTGTTTCGCCTTCAGATCGGAATCCGCACAAAGGTTTGACAGCCGCCCTCTGGAGCGTTGCGCGCGGCAGTGGTGGGGGAGGCCGGGGCGCGCGACTGGAGAGGGGGGAAGCGGGCGATTCGCGCTCGTTTTCCGCGGCGGAATGCTGGCTGGCGCGTTTGTGCGCGGCTGTCGCGGTTGCATCGCTTCTGGCCATTGCCTTGGTTTTTCTGCAAGGCGGAGGGCGCTGGCGGCTGGGCGGCGGCGAGGTGGAGTTTCGCCTGGACCGCCCCCAAAATCCGACCTGGATTTTTCTGGCGGCCGTGGGCCTGTGGGCGTGGATTGAGGCAGGAAATGCAAGTCCGCGAAAGCGTTTTGCACGAACGGCTCGTGTCGTGGGCGCGGCGGCGCTGGCGTGGCTTATTCTTGCGCTGCCTGTGGATCGGACCAATGCGCGCCGGAGCACCACGCCTTGGCGTCAGCGAGTTTTAGCGGCCGCGTGGGTGGCGCTGGCGGCGGCGGCATGCCTGGAAAGGCGCAAAAGAAACGGAAAACTTCTCGTCTCTCAAAATTTCTGCAAAACCGAGGAAAAGGACTTGGACGGGACGTTCAAGCCACCGGGAAAGCCAAGCCAGATAGCCAAATCGCCTGAAGAAGCGAGGAAGGGGGCAAGCGATGGCAATTGCGCCTGGAAATCGTTGTTGGACTGCCTCGAACTGGATTTGCCGACGATCCTGCTGTTTCTCGCCACGGGCTGGGCGTGGATTGCATCGATGGCGAGTCCGTTTCGCCCCGAAGCGCTTGACGGCTGGCGCGAAGGCTGGCTGATGGCCTTCGGGATGTTTTGGGCAATGCGCTTGGCTTGGCGCGATGCGGATATTCGCCATGCCCTGCCCGCCTGGTTCACGGCGGCACTGGCGATAGCCATCGCCTTGGGGGTGATGCAAATTCTCATCGGCGAAAGCCCATTCGATCTGCGCCAGGGGCCGCCCGCTTCGCTGCGCGATCGCATTATGTCATCGCGCGCCTGCGGCCTGAGCCTGCATCCGAATTACCTGGCCGTCTTGCTCGCCTGCCTGATCCCGATGGTTTTGGCCTTGGGTTTGCGTTCGGATTCGGGGGCGGGTTCGGATTCCGGCGCGCGCTTCCGGTGGCTCAGCATAGCGCTTGCGACAGGCGGAGTGGCGGTGCTTGCCCTGACGCGTTCGCGCGGAGGCGTGTTGGCCGGGTTTGCCGCCCTGGCCTGGGTGATTTGCATGGGAGGCGGCCCTGGCAAGAACCTATCCGAAACCCCAGCGGAGAATCTTGGACGGGACGTCCAAGCCACCGGACGTTTTCAGATAAGCTCGAGAGGCGGCGCTTGGCGGCGGCGGTGGCCATTGGCGCTTATTCTTCTTGTCCTTCTAGCGGGCGCGGCGCTGCTGGGCGAGAACCGAAAGCGTGTCCTGGGGCTCCTCGAGGCGATTCCTTCCGGCAATTTCACTGTGGAACTGGTGGGAAACCGTCCGGATTTATGGGAAGGCGCGATTCGCCTGATCGAAAAACATCCGTTTCTGGGCTGGGGCGCGGGAACAGAAGTGTTCCACCGCGCCTATTTGCAGCAGGCCGATTTTCCGCCATCGAGCAATCCCCCCTGGCACGCCCATAATCTGCTTTTGGAGTGGGTATTTGAAACTGGGCTTGTGGGGGCGGGGCTTTTGGGGTTGCTTGGAGTGGTTCTGCTTGGGCGGATCTGGCGCGCATGGTCTCGCCTGCAGGTTAAGAACCGGGCGTTCGCCCTTGGAGCGTCCGCGTTTTTTTTCGCCATGATTGCGCATGGATTGGTGGACATGCCGCTCAATCGCGGAACTTGGCTTGTTTATGGAATCGGATTGGGTATCCTTGCTTCGCTAGGCCAAGACGCCGGGATTGCATTCGATAAGGACATGCCGGCTTCGAATCCAGACCTGGCGCTCTCAAATCCAAAGGAATGATCGCTGCCACGTATGACATCCGCCGCTGATGGCGCCGACGTAACGGTAATCATCCCGACACATAACAGCCGCCGCCCGCTTGTGCTGGCGGCGATTGATTCTGTGAATCGGCAGACCTATGGGGCGTGGCGCGCCATTGTAATCGACAATGGCTCGACCGACGGCAGCGCCGAAGCAATCGAAGCGCTTGGCAATCCCAAGGTCCAGGTCGTGCGCCAGAACAACCTCGGTCCCAGCGAAGGCCGCAACGCGGGCATTTCACGCACCAAGACTTCCTGGATTGCTTTTCTTGATTCCGACGATCTGTGGGAGCCTCGGTTTCTCGAAACTGTTATGGAGGCCGCGCACAAAAACCCGGACGCCGCTTTGCTGGCCGCGCGGAGCGAGTATTTTCAGGAAAAGAATTTCCAAGGCCGGCACACACCGTTTCAGGTGACGCCGGAGCCTATTCCCGGGCGCAACATAGCCCAGCGCCTTTTATGCGAAGGAAATATCCTTCATACCTCGGCCATCGTCTGCCGCACCGAGGCCGTCATCGCCGTCGGGTGTTTCGATCCGGGCCTGGGGCGTTCTGAGGATATGGACCTCTGGCTCCGTCTGGCGCTGCGTTTTCCGTGCGTTCATTTGCCGCAGGTTTTGGCGCGCGTCCGCCTGCATCCGGGCAATACGTATGTGCCGGAGGACAAACTCGAAAACCTCCGCCGCCGCATTTATCTTTGCTCGAAAGCTCTGACGTTTATCGACCAGACAAACGACCACCTTTTGCCGTTTTTGGAAAAGCGTTTGCGTTCCTCATGGCGCCAGCGTGCGCGTATTCTCGCCAAGCGCGGCGACTGGAAGGGCGCTTCGCATGCCTACATGCGTCAATGGGAAGTGCGCCCTTATGATCCGGTGCCTCTGCTGCGCTGGACCGGATGCCAGTTGCGCCAGCGGTTTTTCCCGGGGAACTCCAACCATTCCCCTGCGCAAGAATCTGAAAAACATCCTGAGTCCGCGGAGCATTCCACCGCCGCGCGGTGATTGCGGATCGGCGCTGCGTGGTTGCGATGCCGCCCAGGCTCGGATGCGGAATCGCGCCGCTTTTTAAGTGCAAAATGAAAAGGCCCCGATCCTTTGCAGAGTATTGCGAAGGATCGGGGCCGGTTTGTTGTTGCGCGATTGCAGGCGCTGGTAACTGCTAAATAGCGGGCAACTGGTTGCGAATTCCCAGGAAGTAGTCAAAGATGATGACTGCATCCACGTAAGTAATTTGGCCGTCGCGGTTCACATCCATATCCGGGACTCGCGAGATGAACTGGTTAAGGTTCAACACGCCCAGGCTGATCTGGAAAACGATAATGGCGTCGATGTTGTCAATGCGGCCATTGAGATTCACGTCGCCCATCAGCGGCTTGTCGGCCGGATTGTTGGGGTCTGTGCCTTTTGCAACTTCATAGGCATCGGTAAATCCATCGCCATCGGTGTCAACATCCCAACTGGGAGGATCGGGAGGCGTATCATCAGGATTGGATGTAGTATATCCCATTTGCCACTCAATGCCATCTTCAATCCCGTCGCCATCGGTGTCTTTATTTTCATAGTCGGTTCCAAGCACTTTTTCAATCTGGTCGTTGATTCCGTCGCCATCCGTATCCGGAATAAAGTTCTGCTTGTAATAGAGGAAAGGAACTACATCGACGCCGTAGCTGATCCTATCGCCGCTTCCCTGGATAATAGCTTCGTCATCGTTAGGACCGGAAGTGTCGCCGAAGTAGCAGTTTTGGGCAGTCAAGCGGTCAGCCGGATCGCTGGTGGCGACGAAGCGCGCATTATAGATGGCATAACCGCTGACCAGATTGGAATAGTCGATATCATCAAGAATAATCTTCGCCACATTGCCGGTGGAGCTGTAGCCGGTGAACATGAAGGAGTCCACATTTTTATCCGCTGCAAGCGAAGACTTGGCAAGCGCGGCCACGCGGGTTCCATTGACGAAAAGGTCCCACTTGTTCGCAGCCACCGAGTAATCGGCCCCGCCGAGCTTATAATTGATTGTCGCGGTCGAGTTGTTGCCAACGATTTCGACTGTATAGACTGTATCCTGCTGGAAGGTAACTGTTGGCAAGAGGGTCCAGGTGCTTGCGCTCAGGTAGTTGGTGGTGATTGCTCCGGCGGCGCCGAATACCCACCGAATTCCCGTGAACGTCTGCGTGGCGGCGCCAGCATTGTCGTCGCTGAAAGTGGCG
Source organism: uncultured Candidatus Sumerlaeota bacterium (assembly GCA_964446285.1). GTDB lineage: Bacteria > Sumerlaeota > Sumerlaeia > SLMS01 > CAYUNT01 > CAYUNT01. The sequence goes on from CAYUNT010000087.1 coordinate 10,510, forward strand.
CCGTCACCCTGGAAGAAGGCCCAGGTGCCGCTGCTGCCGCCAGTGAATTTCACTTTGAATTTCGTGCGGAAAGCTTTTGCAGGGGTGTAGTCGTAAGTGCTGAACTTGTTGTATGAGGTCGATGTCGGCGCCACGCCGCGCAGTTCCGAGCCAGAGCCGATTGTGGCGGGATTATCGAGATTGAAACTGCCGCCTTGCGTGCCAACTCGAACGCGGGCCTTGCCGCCCCCTGAAGAAGGAGTGGGAAGGAAGGCCTCGCTGGCGCCCGATGTCCAGCTTCCCGTGCCCGTTCCGAAATCGCTAGACCACGCACTCGGACTTGTGATTTTGTTGTTCCAGAATTCATTGTTCTCGACCGTCCATGTGGAGAAATCGAATCCTGCTTTGTTGAGGATGCTAATGGCGCCGATGTTGTTGCACGTGTTGCTTGCGGTGGGAACGTAACTCGCGAAATTATCATGCACCTTGTTGTTGCGGATAGTGATGTTGTTAACTGGGTATTTGAAGGCAATGATGCCATCTCTTGCATTGGCGCAATTGTAGATTTCGTTGCCCTCAATCAAAACGTCCGACATGTTGCAGCGGATGCCATCGTAGCAGTTGAAGATGATGTTGTCTTTCAGGATGCCGCCGCGCACGTTGTTGTCTTGTGTGCCATCGGCTCCAAAGCAAAGTCCTGCGCCCTTCTGGCCCAGAACGTCGTTAATCACATTGCCCTGCATGTAATAATTCAGCTGGCCGGGTGAATTGGATGTGTCATAAGCATAAATTCCGCCATACAGCGAGTTGCTGAAGGACATCTGATTGAATCGGATGACGGCATTCAGCGGAGCGACGGAAATGTTCAGGCAGTCGCCCTGGGTGTCATGCACATAGTTGAATTCCAGCAAGGCGTTGCGCGCCGCCTTGAGTTGAATTCCTTCATCCGTTGTTGAGTCTTTAACAACGCAGTAGCGAATCTGCGTGTTGTAAATCGGCACTTCCAGTGGCTTGCCCGAGAAGACCAGGTCCTTGGTTCCGCTTTTGATTACCAACCCGTCAATATACACATCGTCGGCGAAAACCACGATGAGTGATTGCGGCTTTTCGGAATCTCCCTGCAAACTGCCGTCCAGAATGGCTTCGGTGAGGGGAGAGGTTTCATCGCGCCTGTTAGGTGTGCTGGGATATGCAATCGGGCGCGGGTCGATGCCAAATTGCGGCCCGAGAAGCCGAACCGCCTTGTTGAGCAAAAGACTGCAAGTGATCGGGTCGGGATTGGAAGGGCTTTTCATAATGTCCACGATTTGGCGCTTGCTGAAATCGTAGAGTCCCGGGGCGATATGGACCGTCCCGCCCGTTGTAACCGCGTCGTAGCCGTCGTGAACCACCGCGAAGGCGTTGGTTCCGATGATTTTTCCCGGCTCTGGCTCTGCGCCGGGCAGCAGAGCCGCCCAGTCGTCATCCACATACACATTCGACGGCTGCGCCAGAGCCAGACTCGCACACAGCGCCAGCGCGGCCGAAAGGAATGGCGCGAAGAGATGCTTCACCTTGTTGTGTTGAAAGGACATACCCATGATAACCGCCTCCGATGTAATTGTATTATTTTGCAGTCCATGCCAAGCCTCCCAATATGCGAATAAACACAAATGCATATCTGGCACGAACTAGCCTCTTACGTTCGCAGTAAAGACTTCCCCTAAGGGTGTGTCAACCCATTTCGACCCTCGCGCGAGCGAGATATTTTCAAATTATAAAATGCGCCAGGCAATCAGTCAGCCAAAGCGAAAAGGCTCCAATCCTTCGCGGCGGACGCTATGAAAAACCGGGGCCTGAGTTTGAAATGGCAATAGCGCGCCGACTTGTTGTCAATCGGCAGGCAACCGGTTTCGGATTCCAAGGAAGTAGTCAAAGATGATAACCGCATCCACATAGGTAATTTGGTCATCGCGATTTACATCCATGTCCGGAACCCGCGCCACGAATTGATTGAGGTTCAGCACGCCAAGGCTGATTTGGAAGACAAGGATGGCGTCGATATTGTCCACGCGCCCATTGAGGTTGATATCGCCCATTTGTGGCGCATCCGCTGGATTGTTTGGATCCGTGCCTTTGGCGATTTCATAAGCGTCCACAAATCCGTCGCCATCGGTGTCTGTATCCCAGCTCGGGGGAGATGGCGGCACATCATTGGGGTTGGACGTTGTATAACCCAACTGCAATTCTATGCCATCCTCGATTCCATCCCCATCGGTGTCTTTGTTTTCGAGATCCGTGCCGAGAACCTTTTCGATTTGATCGGTGATTCCATCTCCATCCGAATCGGGAATAAACTCCTGCGGATAGAACAGGGGCGGCCAGACATCCACGCCCTTGCTAATCCGGTCGCCGGTTCCGTTGATGTTGCCTTCATCGTCATCGGGACCGGAGGAATCCCCGAAATAGCAATTTGCGGCAGTTACGCGGTCGGCCGGAGCATTCGTCGAAACAAAACGCGCGTTGTAGATGGCGTAGTCTTTGTAATTCGGATTTGTGCCTGTATATGCGTTATTCCAGAATTCGTTGGTTTCAATGGTGAAAGACGTGGCCAGGTCGAATCCGGCAACATTGCGGATGAAGATGGCTCCCATGTTGTTGCCCATCGCTCCGCCATTGCTGTAGGAAGCCATATTGTCATGGATTTTGTTGTTGCGGATGACGATTCCTTTAACGGGCCGGTAGAAGCCCACCACGCCATACTTGGGATTGGGACAATTATAGACTTCATTCCCCTCGATCAAGGTGTGCGAGAAATTGACGCGGATGCCGTCGCGGACATCATAAACAATGTTGTCGATCACTCTTCCGCCCGAACGCCCGGCATCTGATCCGTCTTTGTCGCCGAAATAAATCCCTTCGTCGGCACAGTTATGCACAACGTTTCCTTGGACCGTCGCGTTAAAACTCGCGTAGCCCGAAGTCCCGTCGTCATAGATATAGATTCCCCCGTCAGTCGATCCGATGTTGTTCATCTCATTGAATCGGATCATGGCGTTGATCGGACCGAGATAAGCGCTGTCGAGGATTGCCTCCGTAGCTGTGTCATTTTCGTTGCGCATATTCACCCCGCCCGGATGCGCAATGGGCCGAGGATCAATGCCGAATTGCGGCCCAAGAAACAGAACGGATTTTTGGACCAGAATGCCGTATGTATAGGACGCCTTATCCAGCGGCGCGACGAACTTTATACCTTTGGAAACCCAAAAATATGCTGAATATGCCAGTGGATTTGCAGGCTTGGAGGAGGCTTAGGAGCAGAATGGCTCACTTGGCTCACCGGCTTGTGCATCTGGCTTGTTCATCCTCTCGTATTCGCGGATTTTTCCCGCCGCAAGGATGCACGGACGGCGCGTGATGATCACCGAAGGCTCAGGCCGCTCCAGCGCCTCGCGGAGCGCTGCCCGAAACGCCTCGGGATTCGCCGCGGCGTCCATTGTGGCCACATGGCGGATGCCCAGCGCCTTTGCCAGATCCTCGAAATCCACCCGCCCGGTGCGATGGTGATTCAGCGTCCGCCCGGTGCCCGGATGCTCCTGCAAGCCCGTCATCGCGGTAGTGCCATTGTCGAGAATGAGCACCACATGGCCGGTGGCGGGCGGATTATAGACCATTTCAACCAATCCCGTAATGCCGCTGTGAACGAAGGTGCTGTCGCCTATTACGCTCACAACACGGCGCGCCTGCTCAGGCGGCAGGACATGGCGCAAACCAAGCCCTGCCGTAATGCTCGCGCCCATGCAAACGCACGTGTCCATCGCCTCAAAGGGCGGTAAAACGCCTAGCGTGTAGCACCCAATATCGCCCGACACGATGCAGTTCATCTCGTGAAGAACGGTGAATACGGTTCGATGCGGACATCCTGGGCACAACTGGGGCGGCTTGCCTCGCGGCGGAGCCATCTCGGGCGATGTGTCGCGCGCAAGGATGCGGCTGGCGCGCTCGACATTCAGTTCACCGAACCGATACATGTCCGGTTTGCGCTCGACGCTCATGCCTGCCGCCAAAATCGAGTCCGCAAGGTAGTTTTCGCCCTCCTCGATTACAACGGCACGTTCGTGGTGGCGAACAAACTGGCGGATTTTCTCCAGCGGAAGCGGATGCGTCATTCCCAGTTTCAGAATCGCCGCGTCCGGGGCCGCCTCCCGCGCATGTTCATAGGCCACGCCAGAGGTGATAATGCCCAGATTTCCCGCGCCCCGCCGCTCCACGTTCATCTCGGATTCTTCGTTCCACTCCTGAATTGCGCGGAGTTTCTCGCGCAGGCGCCGGTGGGCCGGTCCCGCATAGGCGGGGATCATCACGCGGCCCGGAATATCGCGCTCGAAATGCGGAGCGGGCGCGGGGGCCAGAGAGCGTTTCGGATGCACAACCGTCTTTGAATGGCAAACACGAGTTGTCATGCGGAACAGAACCGGAAGATGCCAGCGCTCGGAAATCTCGATGGCATCGAGGAAAAAGTCATAAGCCTCCTGCGAATCCGAAGGTTCGATCATTGGCAGGCCCGCCGCCAGCGCATAGTAGCGATTGTCCTGCTCGTTCTGGCTCGACGCCAGCCCGGGATCGTCCGCCGAGACAATAACCAGCGCCCCGCTTACGCCCGTGTAGGCGGCAGTGAACAGCGGATCGGCGGCGACATTCACGCCGACGTGCTTCATCGTGGCCAGAGCGCGCGCTCCACCAAAGGCCGCCCCCAACGCCACTTCAAGCGCTACTTTTTCGTTCGGCGACCACTGCCCATGCCCGCCTCGCGCGGAGAATTCCTCCAATATCTCCGTCGAGGGCGTTCCCGGGTATCCCGCGCCCAAAGCGATTCCGCCCTGTATGGCGGCAAGCGCGACAGTCTCATCCCCGCTCAACAGAAAGGATTCTGCGTGTGTCATTCCATATCCTTTATATCATTGGAATAAATTGGGCGAGGCGGCCGGGGGCGAATCTATGCGACGCGCCTGCCGCCCCGCCGCTTTTCCTCCATTTCACCACGCAAATGCCTCAGGGGCTTCCTTGCCCGGACCAGGCCAGATTTCATCGAGCTTCGCAACGACTTCCTCGGGCAACTGAATGTCCAGCGCGTGAACGGCCCCATCAAGCTGATCGTCCACGCGTGGGCCGATGATCGGGGCTGTCACCACGGGATTGCGCAACAGCCAGGCGAGCGCCACGTGCGCGGGTTTTTCGCCCAACTCGCCGCAAAGCCCTTCGAATTTTTCAAGAGCGGCCCGGTTTTTCTCGACGCGCTTGCGGAAATCTTCGCTCGCCCTCCGCCCTTCTGCTGCCGACGCCAGCGCGCCCGCCAGCAATCCGCCTGCAAGCGGACTCCACGGAATCACCCCCAGCCCATAGGCGCGGCAAGCGGGCAGGACTTCCATTTCCACCTGCCGCACCGCCAGATTGTAGATGCACTGTTCAGAAATTAAGCCCATGAAGTGCCGCGCCGCCGCCGCGCCCTGGGCCTGCGCGATGTGCCAGCCCGCGAAATTGCTGCTTCCCACATACAAAACCTTCCCCTGGCGCACGAGCGTTTCCATCGCCTGCCAGATTTCCTCCCAGGGCGTTTCGCGGTCAATGTGATGCATCTGGTAGAGGTCAATGTGGTCGGTTTGCAGACGCTTCAGGCTTTCGTCGCAGGCGCGGCAGATATGGTAAGCAGATAATTTCGACTCATTCGGCCAATCGCCCATCACGCCATACACTTTTGTGGCCAAAACGATTTTCTCGCGGCGTCCCCCGCCTTGCGCCAGCCAGCGACCGATGATTTTTTCCGTTACTCCTTCGCCTTTTTTCCAGCCATACACATTCGCGGTGTCGAAGAAGTTCACGCCCAGCTCAAGTGCGCGGTCCATGATCTTAAAACTGTCTGGTTCCGTCGTGTGCGGACCGAAATTCATCGTCCCAAGGCACAATCGGCTTACCCGAAGCCCCGTGCGTCCCAGATGAGTGTATTGCATGACGATGCTCCTTGATGAGATGGAACTTCTGAAACAAGGACCCTCCCTGCCATGCCGCTTGCTGCCCTGCCCCTCCCTTTCAACCGCCTCACAGCTTCCCTCCTAGCATATCCATTATCGCAACACAACCCCTGAGACTCTGCCGTGTCATTTTTGTCTTGTATGTTGTCGTTTGCGTCCTTTGTGTTGTTAAAATCCCGTTTGCCAAACAAGCGCCGCAGTCTTTTGGTATGGCCACATTTGCGGGGTGGATTCTTCAAAAATAAACCTCTTGCGGGGCTTTTCGGCGCGGCTTATTCCCTATTTCGCAAGGAGCAAATTCCAATGAACTATGTTGGAACTCCTTTCGTTGTGGAATGTCTTCCTCTCAATAAATAGATCCATCTCAACGAGGCAAAACCAATGAATTACAAGGAAATCGCACGTTTGGACGGGCGCGTCGCCATCGTAACGGGAGGCGCGGGCGGCATCGGGTCCGAAACGGCCAAAGCGATGAAGGAATGCGGCGCGCGCGTCGTCATCGTGGACCTCAACCAAAAGAAGGGCGAAGAAGTCGCCGCGGCGCTTGGCGTCGAGTTCATTGCGGGCGACCTCACAAATTCCGCCCGCGTGCGCGAAATCGCCGCGCATGTGAAGGGCAAATACGGCCGGATCGACATCGCCTTCAACAACGCGGGCGTCTGCGTCAACGTCCCGAGCGAAGACGCCACCGACGATGACTGGCTGCGCGTCATCAATATCAACCTCAATTCCGTGTATTATTGCTGCCGCGAATTCGGGAAAATCATGCTCGCACAAGGCAAAGGCAGCATCATCAACACCGCCTCGATGTCGGGCATCGTCTCGAACTGGCCGCAGCCGCAATCGGCATACAATGCCTCGAAAGCGGCCGTCATCATGCTTACGAAATCGCTCGCTGCCGAATGGGCCAAACGCGGCGTGCGCGTCAACGCCGTTTCGCCCGGCTACATCGGAACGGAAATGACCAAGCGCGGCATGAGCAACGCCGAGTGGTGCAAAGAGTGGCTGCACTTCACGCCAATGGGCCGCGTGGGCGAAGTCTCGGAAGTCGCAAGCGCGGTGCTGTATCTTGCCTCGGATGCAAGCAGTTACTTCACGGGCAGCAACCTCGTAATGGATGGCGGCTATACGTGCTGGTGAGTTGGCGAAAAGGTTTGTGGGCGTAACGGCGCTCTTTTGCCTAACCGATTGCGCAACACGGCGTCTCTTTCCTGGCTATCGTCGCATCTCTCTCACTCGTCGCATAGGTCCCATAGGTCTC
>CAYUNT010000088.1:0-1115 GCA_964446285.1 uncultured Candidatus Sumerlaeota bacterium
GGCGCTTGGGCGGAATCCGCCCGAGCCAAAATGCCCGCTGCCCAACCCCGCGCCGAACAGAGCCTCGAAAAAGTCGCTGAATCCGCCCTCGCCGCCGCCGAATCCGCCAAAGTGAAATCCTTCGCCGCCGGTTCCAAAATGAACCTCGGCGCCTTCCCAGCCGGGAGGGGGGGTAAAATTCATGCCTGACCGCCAATTGGACCCCAGCGAATCGTATTTATTGCGCTTTTCCGGGTCGGAAAGCACCTCGTAGGCCTCGTTGATTTCCTTGAACTTTTCCTCGGCGGCCTTTCCGCCCTTGTTCATATCTGGATGATATTTGCGGGCCAGCTGCCGGAATGCCTTCCGGATTTCCTCCGGCGTGGCGCTCCGCTTCAGCCCCAGAACCTCATAGTAATCTTTGAATTTTACTGGCATTGCTTTGGACCTCCTGACCTGCTCCCGAACGGGCCGCGCGCTGGCGCCCCATTGCGCCTTTTTGTGGCGGCTTTTGTCATTTGTGGCATACTTGGGGCGCTTCTCTCCGCGCGCGGAAATGCTTCGAGAATGAAAATGCTATGACTTCTTTTTCCAGCGCGAACGCAGAATGAACCACAGTGACAGAAACCCGTCGTTCCAATACAGCTTTTTCCCTTGGGCGCGCGTGCGGGGATTGTAGGAAACCGCCTCTTCGCGGATGCGATAGCCGCGCCGCAGCAAATCGAGCGCCAGTTCGACCGTGAATGTGAAATGCTCGCATTCGTAACGGCGGCCCTTGACGCACGAGGCGCGAAACATCTGATAGCACGTCTCGACATCGGTCAGGCGCGCGCCATAGAGAAGCGAAAGCGTGATGTTAATTGCGCGATTTCCCCAATACTGAAGAAAAGTCATGTTTGGACGCCCGTTCAAGAAGCGCGACCCAAGCACCACGTCCGCCTCGCCGCGCCGGATCGGTTCGAGCAGGCGCGGCACAACGCACGGCGCGAGCAGGGCGAACTGACGGCTGACCAGATCGGCGAGATGTGGCAGACCGACATCCAGGCCATGTTCGGCGACTCGGTCGAGATGGGCGAGGAGCACCGCTGCTGGTGGATGTATGTGAACCACTTCTTCGGTTCGCCGTTTTATGTATA
>CAYUNT010000088.1:1125-17754 GCA_964446285.1 uncultured Candidatus Sumerlaeota bacterium
CCGCCCGTTCAAGACGCGCCCCCCACGCCCCCCGCCCGCCTCGCCGCGCCGGATCGGTGCGAGCAGGCGCGGCAACTCCGAAGGGTCGAGTTCGAGATCGGCGTCTTGAAACACAATCACATCGCCCGTGGCGCGTTCCATGCCCTCGCGCAGAGCGTTTCCGCGTCCCCGCCTGCACTCCTGAAAAATCACGTTCAAATCCGGGGATCGCTTCATCTCCTCGCGCAACAAGTCCGCCGTTCCATCCTCCGAATGCCCATCCACGACGATGATTTCCTTTTCGAGGGCGAGCGCCTGCACCCTGTGAATCACTTCGAGGATGGTGGCGTTTTCATTATAGCACGGAATAATAATGGACAGACGCATAGGAAAAAAACGGCTCAACGGGTCCGGTGCAAGAATAAGGTGGTCCCAAGCGAGCCGGGGATTCGGACGGCTTGGGCCGCGCCTTTGCCCTATTATGACACAACGCCTTTCGGATGCAATGGGGAGCGCATACGGCCAGCCGGACGCTTCCTGGGCGAGGAATCCCGTGCGCGAGTCACATAAGGATCGGGATGCGCGCCCCGCATGCGGAACATGCGCCGTTGTTCAATCCCGGAAAGGAAACTCCCCGCACAAGCGACCGCGCCACAACCACCCGCCCGCACGAAGGGCATCGGGTGTCGCGCGTTACGCCCCTCGCATCCTCGTCGCCATAGACGAACGGGAGGGTTTGCGACAGGTTTTGGATCACTTGCGAAAGTTTTTCGGCCGAGGCTTCGGAGTTTTTCCACTGATAGGCCGCCTTGCATCCAATGACATGCACGGCGATCGTGGGAGACAAATCCGCAAGCCACTGCGAAAAGGCCGAAAGCACTTCCGGGGCGTCGGTGCGGTCCTCCACGATGAGATACGTGATTTCCACATGGCGGCCCATCGAGACGGCCTTCTCGATGTTCAGGCGGGTTTGTTCGAGCAGGCCACCGCATTCGTCCGACACGAAGACGCTATTAAACCCCTTCAGGCCAAACACAACGGCATCGAGCAATTCCAATGCCTGGGCAAAAGGCTCCGTGGACCACATGCCGCTGGTTTCCACAGCCGTGAGCAGACCCTGTGAGCGGGCCGCCGTCGCGATGTCCACGACAAATTCGTGCGAGACGGCGGGTTCATTGCCGCCAAACACAATGCCGCGAGCGCCCGCCTTTTTTGCCTCCGCAGCCAAGTCGGGAGGCGAAATCGCGCGCGTCCGCGCCCCGCCCGCCTGCGAAATGCGGAATGTGTTGCAGAACGGACAATGCATCGTGCAGCCGATAGACGACACCCGATACCACGACGCACCGGGATAATAGTGGAAAATCGGGATTTCCTCCGCGGGCAACAGGCGGGCCTCCGACACGCGCCCGTAGGTGGAAAGAACCAGTTGTCCGTTTCGATTGGCGCGCACGCCGCACTGGCCCTGGCGCGAAGGGGCGATGCTGCACAGATGCGGGCACATCTGGCATTGCACGGCATCCCACGCCTGCGATTCCACAAAACGTCCAACGGGAAGCTCCGCCATGGTGCATGGTTCCTTTCCGCGAAAGCCAGCCGCCCAAGGGCGAAGACATGGCCGAATCTCGCTCTCCCTGCCGCTATCCATCCCATGCACAAAACCGCCGGGACGGACAAGAAGAGAAGCGGTGGCCCCATCTCCAAATTAGCGGGAGCGGTGCAATCTTGTCTTGTCAATCCCGCGAAGCATGTCCGACACTATGATGAGCTTGTTGAGGAAGCCGCTAAATAAGGGAGTCATTTCCATGTCGAAGAAGAATGAAAACAAAAATGAAACCGGTTACGTTTCCGGAATGATCCTGGAGATTTGCGCATTTGCCGCGCTGGCGGTTGCAGTGTTGGGCGGAGCGTCCGCCGCTTGGGCGCAGCCGGCGGGGCTGGTTACGGCGCACGGACGCCAGTTCGCCCTCAATGGCCAGGCGTATCGATTTGTTGGCGTCAATCTGCGCGGCCTCAGCCACTACGGCCAGGGCGCGCCGCTGCAATACACCAGCGTGGGCGATATTGACGCCAATCTCGATGGCGTGGCGGCTATGGGCGGCAAGGTCGTGCGCCTTTTCGCCGCCAATAAAAACCGCACCACCCAGCAGAACATCGACAGCCTGCGCGCCACGCTTGATAAAATGAAGGCGCGAAATCTCAAGGCGCTCATCTGCCTCACGGACCTCTACAACACCGATTTCCATCCGGCGGGCGACGACGCCTACTACATGATTCAGCCGGGCGGGTGGACGCTGCTCGACAACACCTGGTTCGCCAGCGGCTATACGGTCAATTATCTGCCTTGGGTGCAGGCCGTTGTGGGCCAGCTCAAAGACCACGCGGCCATTTTCGCGTGGGAAATCGGCAATGAGCTGACAGACATCAAAACGCCCCTGAACATCGTGCCGTTCACGCAGAATGTGGCGGCGGCCATCAAGGCCCTCGATCCCTGGCACATGGTGGGGACCGGGTTCATTGGCATCGACCACACGCAGATCGGCATCACGCAGGGCGTGGCGCTCTATTCCGATCCGAACCTCGATTTCATCAGCGGCCACAGTTACGATGGCGAAGATCAATTCGACAACTGGTCGGTGTATGCGCGGGTCGAAAAGCCTTTCGTGCTCGGCGAATATGGCTGGAGCGAAGGCAATGGCAGCCGCGTGACGAATACTCAGGCGCAACTGGCCAAGTGGTTCGATCAGCGGCTGGCGCAGGGATTTTTGCAATGGGGCTATCAGGTGGGGGCGTGGGACATCGGCGATGGCGACAACAATTTCGGCGTCGATCGTTATGCGCACAGCGACTATAACGAAATGGTCGCTTTGTATTCCTCGCGGGCGGCGGCGCTGGCATCGGGATCGCAGGCGCTTGATCCGCTGGGCGACCCGGCGGGGACGAATCTGGCGCTCGCAGCGGCGTCTGTGGCTACGAGCAGCAACTACAGCGCGTCGTTTGGTGGCGCGAAGGCGATCGACGGCGTCGTATCCGATTCGAGCAAATGGACCTCGGCCGGGACAGCGCCGCCGCACTGGCTGGCGCTCGACTTGGGCGCGGCGAAGGGCGTGACGGGATTTGTCCTTCGCATGGCGAACGCGGCGGGCGAGCGCGTGGATTATGCATTCAAGACTTACAAAATCGAGAGCGGCGCGTCGATGAGCGGACCGTGGGCCATCGAGTTCGAGGGATCGAATCCCGCGCAATACGCCGTGATGCGCCACCGCTTCAGCGCGCCGAAAAATCTGCGGTATGTGCGCCTGACGGTCACAAACGCAGGGATCGACAATTACGCGCGCCTGCCAGAATTCGAAGTGATTGGCGGCGCTCCCGCCCGCGCGGCCACCGGATGGATGGTGTATGAGTAGGGAAGGCGAGTTGTGAGTTGTGGGTTGTGAGTTGTGAGAGAAGAAGCGGTCAGTGGGCGGTGAACAGTGGTCAGTAAAGAAGCGATCAGGGATCAGTGGACAGTTGTCAGGGGCCTTTGGATCGCGTAGGTCGTTGTTGTCTCATAGGTCCCATTTGTCTCATGGGTCCCATTTCATTGCGGCTGATTTGCCCCGCCCGCGCGCCAGCGATGCAAAATGGAGGCGAGTTCGCGGCGGTCGAGAATGTAAAACGTCGCGGCGTAGATTCCGCACACAAACAGGCTCCGCAGCACAAAGTCATAGGCGCCAATTAGGAATGTGGATTGTGGCGTTCCGATCCACGGCGCGCGGGCCAGCGCGAATCCGATCCACCCGGCCACTGCCGCCGCCGCCAGCGGAACGCGCAAAATTGCCACGTAGCGCACAGCCAACAGGCGCTTGAGCAATACGCCGCCGCAGAAAAATACCGTCAGTGTTGAGGCGGCGGTTACGAGCACGGCCGCGCCCTCGATGCCCGCCCACCAAACGCCCACCGCCGCGCCGAGCGTGGTCAAAACGGCATTTCCCCCGCTGATCCAGGGGATCGGACGCGTCAGGCCCTGCGATACATAGACGTCATACCAATACACCGTCGTCAGCCGCAGCACCGCCAGAAATGTGAATACCTGAAAGCAAAATGTGGCGGGCACCCACTTTTCGGAAAGAAGCGTTCGCACGGCGCTTTCGCCCAGCACCCATACCACGAGCGCGGGCGCCAGCCCAACGGCGCAGGCGTATTTTGTGACCATCGAGAATCCGCGGGCCAGTTGCGCGCGGTCTTTGGCCTTCGAGAACGCCGGAAACACCACCGTCGAAACAAGATACTGAAACTGGTGGACGTAGTGCGGATAGCGGTAGGCGGCGTAGTACAACCCGACCGCCGAATACCCCAGGGCGGCTTGCACGATGATATAATCTATATTCGTATAATAGAATGTGAGGGCCGTCGTCACGAGGATGGGGAGTCCGAACAAGGCGAGCGGGCGAACCTGCGCCCAATCCAGCCGGAGGCGCGGACGAATGGGCGCCCACAACCACATGGCGGCCGCGCTTACGCCCGAACGCACAATCAGCCCGATGATGAACGTCCATGCGCCTGCGCCCGCTGCCGCCGCAAGGATCATCGAGGCGGCGGAAGCCGCCGTTCCTGCCACCAGCGCCAGATTCGAGCGCCCGAAAGCCATCTCGCGGTCGAGCAGCGCGCGCGGCAGCATCAGGCGTTCGAGCACAATCCACACGGCGAGCGCCTGCGCAAAGGGCACTTGTTCGGGGTGTCCGAGCGCGCCCAGAAGCGGCCCCGCCAAGGCGGCCCACAGCCCCCCGACAATGACGCCGAGCAGAAGTTCAAATGTGAAGACGGCGTCGATGGTATGGCGTTCGAGCGCCTCTTTTTTCTGGATGAGGTAGCGCTGCCCCGCGAGGTCCGTGAAGCACGACACCAGTCCGGAAAGGCTTTGCGCGAAGGCAAAAAAGCCAAATGCCCCCGGAGCAAGCAGCCGCGCAAGCGCCAACTGCCCGCCGAGGTCGATCACAGTTTTCACGGCGGTCAGAATGCCCGTTGTGCGCAGTCCCGTGAGCGTTCGCGCGAGAAGCTTGGGATGATGGCCGCGCGGATGCGCGTGCGATTGCCCTTCGGATTGAGCAGGCACAGGCGCAGGCGCGGACGCAGGCGCGGAGACAGGCGCCGGGGCTGGTGGCAAAACGCGATTCTCGCAAGAAGCAGGGAGGTCGGAAGAAACCATGTCGGGCATTAACGGGAGAGGAAGGCAGCGTGAGATGGTATGGGCAGCGGGGCGGGCAGGCGCGCGATATCCCATCGCCTTCGCCCGCCGCTCAATTTGAGAAACCCCCGGCGCCATTCACAACGGCAACCGAAAAAGAAAGTGTCCGAGATGTTAAAATTCAGATAAATTTCCTTGACGCTGTTCAATCGCCCGGTCCAATCGCTCTCTGACTGTGAGGGGTTACGAGGTGAGGCAAAATGGCGCGAAAGCTTATTTCAGATGATTTATGGTCGGAAATTAAGCCGCTGATTCCTGTCGCAAGGCCGCGGCGCAAGGATCACCCAGGCAGGCGGCCGTTGGGCGATCGCGAGGCGTTGACCGGCATTGTTTTTATTATTAAATCCGGCATGCCTTGGGAAAATCTTCCGCGCGAGATGGGCTGCGGATCGGGCATGACGTGCTGGCGGCGTTTGCGGGATTGGCAAAAAGCGGGCGTATGGAATTCCGTAAAACGGATGCTCATTGCGCGCCTGTCTGGCGCGGACGAGTATGATTGGGCGCGGGCGGAAAACGAAGTCCACCACCACAAACGCCCATCGCGGCGGAAAAACGGCGCAGACGAATCGGAAACATCACCGGCTGTTCAAGCCTGACATATTTATTGGTGGTTTGTGTCTCGGAAGGTTACGTGGCTGCCTGACCGGATTTGCTATCCTTCTTTGTTATCCGGCTTGGCGTGCAGAACCTGATCGAGAACGGCAGGATCGGCCTGTTCGCGCGGGCGTCCGGCGGCGATCCATTTGTCGATTTCCTCAAAGAGCGCCGGAATCATTTCGTCCTCGCGGCAGGTGCGGACCACTTTCCCCAGCCGGTAGATCGCGCCGCGTCCGCGCCCGCCGGCGATTCCGAAATCCGAAATCTGCCCTTCGCCCGGGCCGTTCACCGCGCAACCCATCACAGACACGGAGATTTGCTCGGTGGCGTAACGGGTTTCGAGGCGCTCCTCGACCGCGTGCGCCGCGCCCTGGAGGTCGATCTCGACGCGACCGCACGACGGGCACGAAATCAAATTCGGCCCCGCCTCGCGCAGGCCCAATTCGCCGAGCATTCGCCGCGCCACAAAAATTTCCTCTTTCGAATCGCCCGTGAGCGAAACGCGGATCGTGTCGCAGAGTCCGTCGAGCAAAAGCGCGCCAATCGCCATCGCGCTTTTGATCGTCCCCGTGCGCGCCGTGCCCGCTTCAGTCAGCCCCACATGGAACGGAACATCGGACCGTTGCGCCAGAAACCGGTAGGCCTGCACCGTCGTCCAGACGTCGGACGCCTTCAGCGAGACTTTGATTTCGCCATAGCCGAGGTCCTCGATCATGTGGATTTGATCGAGAGCGGATTCGGCGAGCGCTTCGTGCACAGGCATTTCGCCCGCGAAAACCTTCTGGCGCAAATCGCGGCGCAGCGAGCCGTTATTGACGCCGACGCGGATCGGGACCATGCGCTCGCGGCAGGCGGCGACGATGTCGGGCAGTTTGTCCGCGCGGACCAGGTTGCCGGGATTGAGGCGCAGCCCGTGAACGCCCGCCTGCAACACGCGCAGCGCCAGACGGTAGTCGAAATGGATGTCCGCGATGATCGGGCACGGCGCCGCCTCGCGCACAATAACGTCGAACGCCTCGGCGGCCTTTTCGTCCGGGCAGGCGAGGCGCACGATGTCCGCCCCGGCCGCGGCCAGTTCGCGCGCCTGCGCCACGGTGGCCGCCGTGTCGCGCGTATCGGTTTTCGTCATCGTCTGGATGCTGATGGGCGCGCCGCCGCCGACGGCGACTCCACCGACATGAATCTGGCGTGTTTTTCGGCGAGGGATATTTATATTCATAGTCATATCTGGCGCTCGGGACCAATCCACTATTTAGCAGCGTAATATGGGACTTATGGGACCTATGGGACCTATGGGACGTGTGCGAATTGCGCGCCGTCGTGCGCGCCCGATCGTCCCAGTTCCAATAGGAGTTTATCGCAATTCTTCGCGCAACTCAAGCCCCGGCGTCCGGGGAGAGGCGAATCCGCATCCACATCCGCATGCTAATCCTAATACGCGGCGGAGCGATTGCGGCGGCGGGCCATCTCGCTCGCGTAATGGCGGCCCAGCGTATCGGCGTGCGCGCGCACCCAGTCGGTCAATTTGGTTTTCCCGGTCGGGGGCGTATCGACGCACAAAAGATTCGACATCAGGCCGGTGATTTCGTCGCGCGTAACGGGCACATCGCCCATCAGCAGGCCGATGCCCGTCGCGGCCAGATAGCCCATGAACGGGGGAACGCTCATGATGGGGCGGCGGCATCCGATCATCTCGCCGATGGCGGCCACGAGATCGCGGAACTCGAAAATCTCCGGTCCAACCGCATTGATCGTCGCGCTGGCGGAGTCGGCCTTTGCGTCGGCTTGCTCGACGGCGAGGGCGGCGAAATCCTCGATATGAATCGGCTGGATTTTATAGCGGCCATCGCCAAACACGCCATACACAGGAAACCGCCGCAGCGTCCAGGCGATGTTGTTGATAAGGATGTCCTCGCCGCCGAAGAGAATCGCCGGGCGCAGGATGGAGTACGGGATGCCGGTTTCGCGCAGGGATTTTTCGAGCACGGCCTTTCCGCGAAAGTATTCGAGCGGCGAGTTTTCGGAGGGGTTGGCGATGCTGACGTGAACAAAGCGGCCCACGCCCGCCTCGCGCGCCGCACGGAAAAGCGTCTGCGAATTTTTCACGGCGTCGGCGATGGTGAACGACCGGCTATTGAACCGAATCCAATAGGTGTTGATGACGGCGTCGAGGCCCTGGAGCGTGCGCGCGAGTTCCTCGGGGCGGTCGAAGTGGAACGGATGCGCCTCGACGGCCGCGCCGAACGGATTGGGCCGGTTGGGCGAATTGGTGAGCGTAATGACGCTGTGCCCCGCGTCGAGGAGGAGGCGGGTGATGTATTTGCCCGAATATCCATAAGCGCCAGTGACTGCGAGTTTCATGGAAGCCTCCCGTGAAAATTATGCGCCTGGTTTTTTCATGTCTGGCTGGCGGAGATATACGGGAGCGAGGGGGAGCGGATCGTCGATGAGTCCGGCGCGCAGGCGCATGAGGCCCAGCCAGGCGACTTC
The DNA here is from genome assembly GCA_964446285.1 of uncultured Candidatus Sumerlaeota bacterium. Taxonomy (GTDB): domain Bacteria; phylum Sumerlaeota; class Sumerlaeia; order SLMS01; family CAYUNT01; genus CAYUNT01. Next base: position 9,416 of record CAYUNT010000088.1, read on the forward strand.
CTCGGGTCCGGCGACGGCGCGATGCGGCGGGGTAAATCGCGCGCGGGGGCCGAGGCGCTGGCGCAAATCCTCGCGCAGGCGCAGCGCCCCTTCGCCGCAAAAGAGCAACGGGCGCGGCGGCGGCAGGGCGGCATCGAGCGTTTCCGCCAGGCGGTCGGCGCGCGTCATCGAATCCGGTGTCAGACGGGCAAATTCGGGAATCCCCGCGATGGCGGCGGAGGGCGCGGCCGGGGCGCTGGGGCAATCAGGCGCGGCGGAACAATCTGGCGCGAATGCGGCCCAATACACCTCGCCGCGGCGCGCATCGAGCACGGGGCATACGGCCAAATCCGGCGCGGGCGCGCGGCCTTCGTCGTCGAAACCGAATGCACGCAGCGCGAATGCCTCGAGCGCCGGAACGCCGATGAGCGGAATCCCAAGCGCCCATGCAAATGCCTTTGCGGCCGCCAGTCCCACGCGCACGCCCGTGAACGATCCGGGGCCGATCGACACTGCCACAGCGCCAACGTCCTGAGGCGAAATCCCAAGTCCCTCCAGCAAATTCTGCAATCCAGCCACGATCCTCTGCGAATGCGCCCGCCCGCCCCAATGCATCATCGTGCCGAGAAGATGATCCTCTGTCACCAGCGCGTCCGGCCCGAGAATCGCCACGCCACCGCTGGGTGTCGAGGTTTCGATGCCCACAATTACGCGCGGGGATGGGGAAGAAGAAGATTCACCGCAGAGGCGCGGAGAACGCAGAGAATGCGGAGAATCTGGAGGAATAGGAGGAAGAGGCTGCGTCGGCCGCGGACGCCTTCGCGAGGATCGCAGGCTCATGGGCGGTTCGCTCCCGTGGCGGGCTTTGGCGCTCCTGTGGCGGGCCGCTTCGATCTTGCACCTTGGGAATCCGCCGGTTCTTCCGCCAGCAGATGCCCGAGCGCCGCCGGAACGCGCAACATGGCGCGGCGCGGCCCTTCGCCCACGCCGAAAATCCACAGCGTGGCAAAGGAAATCTCCGCCCACAGATCGGGGCAGCGGTCCGCCCATTCGACCGCCGTCACGCCGCGCGGATCATCGAGCGAATCGTAAAACCCCGCGCCCTCGGCATCCTGCGCGCTCTCCATGCGGTAAAAATCCCAATGATACAGCGTGCGCGGCCCCGGCGGCTTGGAGGCTATCCGCGCTCCTCTTGTGGCTTGGGCGTCTCGCCCAAGATTTCCGGTGGCTTGGACGTCCCGTCCAAGATTCTTTTCCAGGTTATTCGTCCGGCTCTTGCTCGCGCATTCCGTTTTGTATTCGCGGCAGAGCGTGAACGTCGGGCTTTGCACCGGCTGCGCAGCGGCGACGCCCAGTCCGCGCGCCAGTCCGCGCACGAAGCATGTTTTTCCCGCGCCGAGCGAACCGCACAGCGCAAATACCTCGCCACCGCGGCACGTGCGCCCAAGCGATTCGCCGAGCGCCTCCGTGTCGGTTTCATAATCGAGATGCCGCAGCGCGCGATGCCCCGCCGCGGGCGCAAGCGGTGCGCACGGCCAGGGTTCAAGGCCCAGATTTTGTTCCATGCCCAGGTCGGAATTTTGCGCCTCGGCCAGAGCCGCCGCCGATGCCGATGCTATTTCCGCTGCATAGTTTTCTTGCAAGAAAGGCGCGGCGGCGCGGCGTTCGAACCGGGCCAGGGATTCGGCCCAGGGCGCCGCCTCGGCCTCCAGTCCCGCCGCCGACAGGACATCGAGCAGCGGACGCAGCGCAAAGGGCCGTTCGCCCAGGCGCGGATGCGGAAGTTCCAGGCGCGGCGTCTGGACTTCCGCCCAGCGTTCCGCCCGCCGGTAGAGGAGGAGATCGATGTCGATTTCGCGCGGACCGAACCGCTCGCGGGGAAGGCGTCCGATGCGGGCCTCGATGCCTTTCACGGCGTCGAGCAGCGCCTCGGGTTCGAGGAGCGTCATCACCCACACGGCCGAATTCAAAAACCAATCCTGCGCGGTCACATACATCGGCGCGGTTTTATAGACGGGCGCGGTTTTCACAACCCATACGCCCACGTGCTCGTCGAGGGCGCGCACGGCTTCACGCAGGTGATTTTCCTTGTCGCCGATATTGGATCCGAGCGCCAGGGCCGCTTCGCAGGGGAAGTCTAGCATGTCGATTTCTATGCTTTCCGGCAGAATGCAAAAATGGGACGTATAAGACGTATGGGACCTATGGGACCAAGCGCGGCGAAGACAGATGCCGCCAGTCAATCACCCACAGCCGGCATCGCGCGCAGCCCAGCCGCCGAGAGACATCTCTGCCACGCGGGCTATTCCGTGTAAAGCAGGGCCTCATCGCGCCGGCGGCGGGCTGGGCGGCCCGTCTGTTCGGCGCGTTCGATGAGTTCCGAAACGGGCGCGCCCGCGTCGATCATTTCGCGCAATGCCGCATCGCCCGCCAGCAGGTCAAAGGCCGGAACATCATCGCGGAATTCATAGCATTCTGTGCGCCACTGGAACTCGCGCGGCCAGAGCGACCGCGCATGGCGCACGAGGGCGAGCGACGTCCGCCAGGGCCGGAACGCTTCGCGATCCGTGACGTGAATCTGAACGCCGCCGCAGTCTTCGCCCGCCCATTTCTGGAACGTGGGCCGGAACCGCAGCGGACGGAATCGCACGCCGGGCAAATTTCCAGTCGCGGCCTCGGTTTCCAGCGCCCCAGCCAGGCGGCGGCCATCGATCCAGGGTGCGCCGCAAACCTCGAACGGGCGCGTTGTGCCGCGGCCTTCCGAGAGGTTGGTTCCTTCGAGCAGCGCCTGGCCCGGATACACGAGCGCGGTCTCGGGCGTCGGCATGTTGGGCGACGGAAACACCCACGGCGCGCCGGTTTCGTCGTGCCACATCGAGCGCCGCCAGCCTTCCATGCGCACCACATCGAGCGCAATACGACCGCTGGGTGGCGTTGTTTTCTTTGCGCCACCTTGTTTTTCCTGTGCGGCGAGTGCATCGAGCGGCGCCAATCCCCCCTCGATCGCCCGCGCCGCCGCGCCCGCCACCTCGCCTGCCGTCAGACCGTGACGGTTGGGAATTTCAAGATACCCGACAAACGACCGCAGCTGCGCCTCGAGGCCGCCGCCCTCAACGTGAGCGCCTGTAATTGGGTTCGGGCGGTCAAGCACCATCACGCGCGTTCCTGTGCGCGCCGCCGTTTCCATCGCGAGCGCCAAGGTCCACACATAAGTGTAGTAGCGGCTGCCGATGCCCTGGATGTCGAAGACGAGCGTGTCGATCATGCGCATGTCTTCTGCACGCGGGCGCAGCGTGGCGAAATCACCGCCATACAAGCTGATTACTCGCACGCGGTGGCTTTCGCCGCCGACGCCGATCATGTCTTGCGCCGTCGAGAAAAACCCATGTTCGGGGCCGAAAAGCACTTCGAGGCGCACGCCCGCGTCCGCCATTAAATCCACAATCGAGCGGTATTCGCCATCGACGGCCGAGGCGTTTGTCAACAGCCCGATCCTCTCGCCGCGCAGGCGCGCGAATTCCTCCGCCTTCAGAATTTCCAATCCCGTGCGCACCTGCCGCCGCGGATTGATTTCGCCTTGCGCGCCCGCTTCCTTCATTGGACCGGCCTCCTTTCGCAAGACGCTAATTGGATTTTGCCAGGAATGTCGCGAGGATGCCCAGGCGGATCATCCGCACGCCGATGCCGATCAGAAGAAGCATCATCACCTTCGAGATGGCCTTCATGCCGTTGATGCCCACGGCGTGCTGGATTTTCGAGGCATAAACAAATGCCCCGCCCAGCAGCGCAAGGTTCAGCAAAAAGCCCGTCAGCGTCGGGACAATTCCATAACGATCCGTAAGCAGCAGCAAAACGCTGATGACCGCCGGGCCAACAATGAGCGGAATCCCAAGCGGAACAATGCCAAATTCGCCCGAAGGCTTGCGCAGTTTTTTCTCGTCGCCCACAAGGTCAATCACGCCGATCAGAATGAGAATCAGCCCTCCCGCGATTTGAAAATCGCCAAGCGTGATCCCGACCAGCGCAAAAACCGCTTTTCCAAGCGATAAAAACAGCAGTCCGACCACAAAGGCGGTCAGGAGGCAGCCGCGGATGAGGTTCTTACGGCTTTCGCGTGAAGTGCCTTCCACAAAACTCGCGTAGATCGGCAGAATCCCGAGGGCATCCACCGCGACAAACAGTTCGACGAACGAATTTACATAAGGTTTTATGAATGTTGAATCCACGAGGCTGCAACTTTCTTCGGGAGGGTGAAATGGAGGGGATTGGCAAGACAAACAAGTTCTCCAGAAATTCCGGCAATTCCGGCAAATCCTGTCAATCCTGTCGTCCTTCGATAGTTATGCGCGCGCGGCGTCCGTCGAGGCGGAGGGCGCCCGCCGCCACAAGCCGCACCGCGCGAGGCAGCAGACGGTGTTCGACGGCGTGGATGCGCGCCTCGAGCGACTCGCGCGATTCACCTTCGCCGATTTCGAGCGCTTCCTGCAACAGAATCGGGCCGGTATCGACGCCCGCATCGACCAGGTGGACCGTCACTCCAGTGATTTTCACGCCGTAGGCCAGTGCGTCGCCGATGCCATCCGTGCCCGGGAAACTCGGCAGCAGCGCCGGATGCAGATTGATCACGCGCCCCGGGAACGCTCCAAGAAACACCGGCGTAAGCACGCGCATGAAACCGGCAAGGACGACGATTTCCACGCCGCGGGCGCGCAATGCTTCGACGAGCGCCGCATCAAACGCCTCGCGCGAGGGGAAGTCGCGGTGCGGAATGAGAAGCGCCTCGATGCCCAGTTCGCGCGCCCGTTCGAGCACTGGCGCGCCCGCCTTGTTGCAGATCATTACGGCGATTTGCGCCGGATCGAGCTCGCCGCGCCGCTGCGCCTCCGCCAGCGCAACGAAATTCGACCCGCGCCCGGACGCAAGAACTCCGACGCAAACGCCACCAGAGGTATTGCTCATAGGAACGGCCTCGTTTCCGGATGGATATAGGACCAATAGGACTTATGGGACCAAAAAGGCCGGCAGAACTTGCGGAGAAATGGATGCGCCGGGCCGCGAATGCGCGCTGCAGCGCATCCGCGGCCCTTGGCGGTTGTTATTCGTCCGCGCCGCTGCCGTTGCCTCCGGAGGGAAGCTCCTTTTCGGCAAGGGCGCGCGCCTCGGCGGCAGCCACTGCGCGAGCCTGCTGGCGGACCGCGGCGCTTCCGCAGCATTTTTTATACTTCTTGCCCGAGCCGCAGGGGCATGGGTCGTTTGGCGATACTTTGGGCTGTCCGCGCCGGATGGTCTGTCCGCGCGGGCGCTCCTCGGTCCCTTCACCTTGCGCGCCTGCTCCCGCGCTTCCCGCGCCCGCATGCGCCGTCTGGGTGGAAGTGGCGGTGGCAGCCTCATCCTTGCGGTATTGCACACGGCCCACGCGGCTTTCCGCCTTGGATTCCTTGACCACCTCGACACGGAAGAACCTCTCAAATATGACCTTTTGCACCTGCGACATCATCTCGTTGAAGAGCGTTGTCGAGTCGCGCGTGTATTCGACGAGCGGGTCGCGCTGCGCGTAAGAACGCAGGTGGATGCCTTCGCGCAAATCGTCCATTGCCAGCAGGTGATCCTGCCAGAATTCATCCAGCGTGCGCAGAGCGATATAGCGCGAGAGCGATTGGAATATCTCTTCGCCCAATCCCTCGCGTTTGGTGCGGAATCCTTCGGTGACACGTTCCATGGCGGCCTCGAGAAGAGCCTCGAAGTTAGCCCATCCCTGGCCGTGCAGGGGCTTGAAATCCGCGTAGGGAACCGCGCGCTGGAGCCACGCCAGCCAGCCCTCGACATCCCAGTCCGCGTGGCTTGATGAGCCGGGATCGCCATAGCGGGCAGCGAATTCCGAGGCGATGCCTTCAGCAATCACGGAAATCATCGTGTCGCCCACGTCCTCGGAAGTGAGCAATTCGCGCCGCAGTCCATAGATCGCCTCGCGCTGTTTGTTCATGACGTTGTCGTATTCGAGCGTGCGTTTGCGGCGCTCGAAGTTGATTTCCTCGACCTTTTTCTGCGCCCGCGTGATGGCCTTCGAGACCCACGGGTGGATGATCGGCTCGCCTTCCTTCATGCCGAATTTCGACATGATTTTTGAGAGGCGGTCGCTGCCGAACAGGCGCATGAGGTCGTCTTCGAGCGAAACAAAGAACCGGCTTGTGCCCGGATCGCCCTGGCGTCCCGACCGGCCGCGCAACTGCCGGTCAATGCGGCGCGCCTCATGGCGTTCTGTGCCGAGGATTTGAAGTCCGCCCGGCCAGGTTTCTGTGCGACCGTCTTCGAGCGTTTCGGTTCGTGTTTCGCGGACGCCCGGACCGAGTTTGATGTCCGTGCCGCGCCCAGCCATGTTGGTGGCGATGGTCACCGCGCCCGCTTCGCCCGCGTGGCGGATGATTTCGGCCTCGCGCAAATGGTTTTTGGCGTTAAGCACATTGTGCGATATGCCTGTGCGCCGCAACATGCGCGAGAGCGTTTCGCTTACCTCGACTGACACCGTTCCGACCAAAACGGGCAGCTGCATGGCGTGAAGGCGGGCGATTTCCTCGATGGCGGCGTTGTATTTCTCGCGTTTCGTCATGTAGATCACGTCATCCATGTCGTCGCGCTTCGTCGGGCGGTTGGTCGGGATGACAATCACGTCCATCGAGTAGGTGTGGGCGAATTCCGCCGATTCCGTTTCGGCTGTGCCGGTCATGCCCGCCAGTTTGTCATACATGCGGAAGTAGTTTTGGATCGTGATCGTGGCGAGCGTCTGGGTTTCCGACTCGATGTGTGTATTTTCCTTGGCCTCGACCGCCTGATGCAGGCCGTCGGACCAGCGGCGGCCTGGCATTTTGCGCCCGGTGAATTCATCGACGATCACGACCTTGTTGTCTTCGATGACGTAATCGACGTCCTTTTCCTTGAGCATGAAAGCGACAAGGAGTTGCGAGATGTTGTGGAGTTCCTCGGCTTTGTGGTCGTGGATTTCGCGGCGGCGCGCCTTGGCGTGTTCCTTCACCTGGCGGATGGCGGCCTCGCGTTTTTCGTCCTCGACCTCAGGCGCCCAGATGGCGCGAAGCAGGATCGAGTATTCCTCTTCGGAGAGCACGGAGCACGAACGGATTTTGCGCTCGCGGAATTCATCGTCGAGCAACTCGACATCGAAATTCGGGAGTTCACGGCGGTCTTGTTCAGTGAGGACAACGCAGTTTTCAATTTCTCCGCGTGCGTCCGGGTCGCTATCGCCAACGCGTTCGAGGGCGCGGTCGAGCGCGTGGCGGATGAACACGGCGCGGACTTCGTCATCAATGCCGGGGCAGTGCACGGCGCGCAGGACGCCGAGGCGTTCCTCGGGCGTTAACGCGCGGCACAACTTGATTTTCCGCGCCCGCAGAAGGTCATCGGGGAGCGGCTCCTTGATTTGCGGCAGTTCGGCGCGATCGTGGTCGGAGAGTTGGAAGAGCGTTTCGATGGCAGCCGGAGCGTTTTTCAGGCGCTCGAAGGCGGCGCGGGCGCGTCCGGCGAAGGCGGCGGCGGATTCGCGGGCCACGGGGGCGAGGCCCAGAGCGGAGGGCGCTTCGCCGGCGGCGGAAATCACAGAGGCCGCCGTCGCGCCCTTGCCTCCTTCTCCGTTGCCCGCGGCGGATTCAACTTTTTGCATCCATTCGGCGGCGCGCTCGAGGTCGGCTTCCGCGCGTTTGCGAATCTGGCCGAGTTGATGCTCGATCTTTGCGCGGCGTTTTTCCTCGGGAGTTGTCGGCGCCCAATGCAACTTCAGCAGCGCCTGCGCCTCTTCCGGCGTGAGGAAAGGCGAGGCGAGAATTTTGCGGTGGATGAGTTCTTCATCGAGCAAATTCACCTCGGCGGCGGCCACTGTATCGCGGTCGGTTTCGGCGATGACGGGCGCGAGCGCGATCGAGTGAAAAATGTCCGTTGCGCGTTTGCGAGCGGCCACGCAAGCGCCATCCAGCCGCGCGCGGCGCTCCTCGGCAAGCATGGCGGGTTCCCAGAGCGCGCGCACGATCTCCGCCTGTTCCGGCGGCTCGAACAAGGGCGAGAAAATGACCTTCACAACGGCCAATTCTTCGTCAAGCGGCGCGGATTCCTTGGCGGATTCGCCTTTTTTCGCGGAGACGCCCTCGGGATAGCCGCGCAGGATTTCCTCGAAACGAGGCAGACAGGCGGCCAGGCGCGCCGCGGCGCGTTCGGCAGCGGGGCGCAAGGCTTCGATGCGCGCCTCGACTGTTTCCCGCGTGCGGCGGATGATCTTCAGCAGTTCCTCGCGCTCGCCCGGCAGAAGCGGTTCGCACGCCTTGATCTGTTCCTCGATTGCCTGCTCGGGTGGCGGA
>CAYUNT010000089.1:0-9112 GCA_964446285.1 uncultured Candidatus Sumerlaeota bacterium
TCCCGGCGATGTTCGTTCCGCCGCGCGGGCGCAGATCGCGGTTGGGCCTGAAGAAGAGAACGCTATATCCTGCAATCCCTGCTAATAATAGAAGGTTTACGGAATTGTCCCGTGCGGCATCCTTGCCTGTGCTTGACTTGCCATGACGAAAACGTGAAGAGTTGTTATGCCTGAAATGAAAGGCGGCGGCATGGCTTAGTGAGTTTTCAGACATGCCGGGCATTCCCCAGGAGCGGGAGGCAAGCACGATGGGAAGTGCATGGAGTGGCAGAAGGCCGGGCGTTTTTTTGCCACACGGGATTGCCAGCGTGGCGGGGACTAGGTGTTGTGCTCTGGCCCTTCTGGTTTTAACCCTGATCAGTCCCGGGCAAAGCGTTTGCGGGGCGGACCGCTCGGTTCAGATGACGCTGCCCCCGCTGGGCACAAATCCAATCGCCAGCGCGGCGCTGCCGTATCAAGACCTCGATCACGACGGAACAATGGATTTCATGGCGTGGTCGATTCCGGGCCAGCCGGCGGTCCATTTTTATTCCGGCGCGACGGGCGCGCGGATTCGCTCGCTGCAAGGCAGCCTGGCCCAATTCGAGGCCCTGGCTGATTTCACAGGCGATGGCTTCGACGATCCGCTGATTTGGCGAACGGATATTACCACTCCCTCGCTCTCGCTCTACTCGCCGCCCGAAGACCGCTTTGTCTATACCTTCCGCGCGCCCTGTCCGTCCGGATACGGCGTGTTTCAGGTCATTCCGGATCAGAATGGGGATCAGACGCCGGATTTCCTTATTTGCTACTCTTACGGCGCGGCGCCCGATCAGCCTTACGGAAGCGGCGTCATTTACTTGTATTCAGGGGCGAGCGGCATCCTGCTCGAAGTGATGCATTCGCCCCAGCCCATCGCGAGCGGGCAATTTGGCGACGGAATCAGCGCGATCGCGGATGTGGACGGCGATGGAACAGACGATCTTTTGATTCGCGAAAAGACAGATCCCTACGCGCCCGGACTTCAAGGCTGGGTGGTTCACGAGTATTCGGGGCGCAACCTGAGCCTTGTCCGCACTTTGCCTTTTTCGCTGTTTTCCATTCCGGCGCGCGACGAAGACATGCTGCAATACGCCAAAGGACTGCCCGATCTGAACGGCGATTCCGTCGGCGATTTTTGCGTGGCATGCGCGCGAATCTCAGAGGGTTCCTTCCCCAGCCTGCTGACTTTCCTTTCCGGCGCGAATGGGGCGCGTCTTGGCCAGATTGGCTCGCTCGAAAGCGGACAGTATTGCCATACAATCGAGGCAATTCCCGACTTGAACGAAGATGGCGTTCCTGAACTGGCGTTGATGTCCGCCAATACGTTCACGGTGGACCGTCCGCAAAACTGGGACAGCAGGTTGTATTCGGGCAAGACCCTGGCATTTATGTATAATCTGGCAGGGTATGGGACCGGCGACAGCCAGAGCGCGTATTTTGGCTGGCTTTGCACAATGCCCGATGAAAACCATGACGGGCGCGAGGAAGTCCTGGTTGCGCTGCTAAAAAGGCCCAGCGTGGAATGGAACCTCACGGCGGATATTTATTATCTGCGCCCCCGGGTGTATTTGCCGCGAACCTTGGTGGATTTCGGCCTGCGCGATCCCGATCATGGCCGCTCGCACACCGAAAATGTGGAACTATGGAATCAGTCTTCCACACCGCTTGTGTTCACGGGAAGCGGCGTGACTTTGTCGGGTCCCAATGCCTCCGAATTTATTCTTTTTTCGCCGAATTTATCACCATTCGCCGGTCCGGCGCAATTGCTGCCCAATGGCGGCTCCTATGGAATACGAAGTTTTCAAACCGTCTTCGACCCTGTGAGCGCGGGGCAAAAAAGCGCTCTGCTGACCATTACGACCAACGATCCCACCTCGCCGGTGCTGCAGGTGGCGCTGGCGGGAACCGCGAAGGAAATCGCCGTGCCGCGGCGAAGCATCTATGTGTCGGGAGGAGGCGCGATCTTTGAGGTGGATGTGGAAACCGGGGCGCGGCGTTTGCTCAGCGGATTCCACGCCGCAACCGGTCCGATGCAGGACGGCTTGATGGCCATCCTGCCCATCAGTAAAACACAAATGCTCGCGACCACGCACAATTACGCCAGCGCCTATTCGGAATTTGTTGTGAGCAACGTTCTCCTTTATGTCGATCGTGAGTCGGGCAACCGGACGCTTCATCCGCTGCTTAACGAATTTGTAGCTCAGGCCTTTAAGGGATCAGATTCCCATTTTGCGGGCATGGCGCGTGATTCGAAGCAGAGAGTCTGGATCGCCAACTACCAGACTGTCGCCAGCCTGGGCAATGCCTCGCGGATTCTGCGGCTGGACACCTTGAATGCCACAACCCCCACGCTTGTTTCCTCCGCGGCGCAACACGCCGGAAGCGGCCCTGGTTTCGGGTATCCGGCCGATTTGGATTTTACGACGTCCGGCACGCTGATTGTCACCGACACCGACCTGGGGCTGTTTCGCGTAAATCCGGTCACGGGGGATCGCGAGTTGTTTTCGCCGCGCAATCTGGCGGAGGGCTTGGCCGGGGCGGTTCCCAAATCCGCCACCGTCAGCCGCAAGGATGTTATTTATGTAGTCCGGGCGGGCGCGGCGGCCGTGTATGAGGTCAGCTACTCTACCGGAATGCTGTCGGTGGTCAGCGGTCTTGGGCGCGGGACGGGCGTCGAGTTTTCCCGCCCCGATGCCATTGGAATCGACCCATTCGATCAAACTCTGGTGGTCTTTGACGGTGGGCTGGGCGCTCTTTTGCGCGTGAATCCGGAAACGGGCGATCGCACAGTGATTTCAGGCGGAGAATCTCCCTGGGGAAAAGGCGAAGGAGTGGCTTTGCCGTCTTATGGAGAATACTTGTCGGTCGATTTCTTCGGCTTATATAACGGCAGGGGAATGACCATTTATTAGGCGGGGCCAGGCGGGGTATATTGGAGCAGGACACCCAGCCGAATTTTTGCCTGGCGCATCGAAAGCGCGGGATGAAAGGGACCAATGGGACCAATGGGACGTATGAGACCTATGGGACCTGTTGGACATGTGGGACTTGTCTAATTTGGGAAACGCATGGAATTTGTATTTACTGTCCACTGCCCACTGTTCACTCCCCTCTTCTTCACTCACAACTCACAACCCACAACTCACAACTCACAACCCACAACTCACAACCCACAACTCACAGCCCACAACACATTCTCATCAATGACTATTATTCACTATTGACCATCTCCCACTTGATCGGCCCCAGGTAAAGCAAGTGGTCGTAAGGCAAATACAAGCGTTTTTCCGGGCTTTCCTTGGCCCATTGCTCTTCCATTGCCCTGGACCCGTCAATCAACTGAATCGGATCAATTTCAACAGGGAGCGTAGGCGGTGAACCAGAAAGTGAATGGTCGGGCCGGGCCGGATCAACCAAAGCCGCCGTAAAGCGCAGCCGCCGGATGATCCATTGAACCGGATCCCATCGCAGCCGCCAGCGAACCGTTTTGCCCGGCGCAAGCGGTCCGCACGGGCGCGAAAGATAATCCGCCGCCACGCGTCCATAATCTGTCCAAACAATGACCCGCAAGGCAGCGCAAGGCAGCGGGGCAGTGATGCGGGCTGACGCATCGAGAATCAGCGTCTGGCCTGTTTGTATCCGCGCAACAGGATGCCCTTCGCCATCCAGGAGGCGCGTCTCGACGATTTCCGCGCACTTCCCGGCCGTTTCTCCCGGCGCCTCATTTTCTTTATGGGTTGCGCCGTCCAGCAAAACGGCATCCTGCGCCTCATCTAGTTCCGCATTCGCCGCACCGGCGTTTTCCGGCGCTGGAATGTCAGCGCTGGCATCCTGGGATGCCCTGCTCAGGGCGCTGAAGAGGATATGCCCCGGGAACAGGCATCGGCGGATTTTCTCGCGTTCGTAGAGACGGCGCACCTCGACGGGATCGCCTTCCATCCGGATGCGTCCGCGATCCAGCCAGATCATGCGAGTGCACAGGGAAATCGCCATGTCGAGATCGTGTGTAACCAGGATCACCGTCAGGCCCGAGGTGATCATGGCGCTCAGTTTGCTCAGCACCTTTTGGCGGAATTCGCCGTCGCCGACCGAAAGCACCTCATCCACCAGGGCGATTTCGGGATCGAGGTGCAGAGCCACGCTGCATCCGAGCCGCGCCACCATGCCGCTCGAATAATGCTTGATGGGTTCGTAGAGGAAGCCGCTCAGGCCGGAGAATTCAATGATGGAGCCAAGCCGCTGCAACACCTCTTCACGCCCGAGGCCAAGAATGGCCGCGTAATGAAAGATATTTTCCATGCCGTTGAGTTCGGGATGAAAGCCAACCCCGAGTTCGAGGAGCGATGCCAGGCGCCCCCGCGTCCAGGCGCGTCCGCGCGTGGGCGGGCTGATGCCGGCCAGGACTCGCAAAAGCGTGGATTTGCCCGCGCCATTGGAGCCGATGATTGCGACGATCTCTCCGCGGCGGATTTCGAGCGATACGTCGCGCAGGGCGTAGAACGACCGCTGGCGCAGATGTTCAAACAGTTTATTGAAGGCCCACAGTCCAAGCCGTGGTGTGCTTCGCGTCTGAATTTGGAATTTTTTGGTAACATGCTCCAGCGAGGCGACAACTTCTCCTGCTTCTTTTGCGCCCGAAATGCGCGTGGAGCCGTGGGGTTGAGGAGATGCGCCGGCAGGGGCGGATGGGGGTGAAGATGGCATTGTGAATTGGGTCGCGCTGGCGCTGGGATTCAGTTTGCGTTAGCCGGGCCATCTATGTTTCCATTCCTCTGTGGCCCTTGTCCTCCATGTCCACTCCATGAGAGGATAGAAACCAAGGAAAATCGCGCGAGAGGCACGAAAAACGGGCTGGGAAAAGGCAAGATTTGGCCGCGATCTTCCTCTTCCGGCAAAATGGCGTTGACTTCCCTGGGGTCCACCCTTTTGCATGTTTGTGTGAGAGATTTCTGGCGGTTGGCTCTCCCTGTTTGCGGCTGGCGGATTCGATTCCCGTTCTTGGTTATGCGGTGTGATTTTCCGGAGAGCAAAAATCCGCGCATTCTCGTCCGGTCGGGTGACGAAGAGTTCTGAACGAGGCTGCCCCTGTAGGGGCTTTAGTCCTGCGAATCAGGAACGAGGTCGCTGTTGGTCATGGCAAAGCGAAAGCGCTGTCTGGGGGTTGATTTAGGCAGCCAGTCCATTAAAGTCGCCGAAGTGGTAATGGACCGGGATGCCGTGCGGATTCACCGCCTTGTTCAATCCACTATTGAAGTGGAGCCTGGCGCCACTCCGGCTCAGCGCCAGGAAGCCACGGCCAAGGCATTGCGCGCCCTGCTTCGCTCCAACCGAATCAAGACGCGCGAAGCGGTGTTTGCGCTTCCCGGGCAAGTGGCTTTTGTCCGCCGATTCCGTCTTCCGGCAACGACCCCGGAGCGTCTTGAGCGCATTATTCGTTACGAAGCGCGCCAGCAAATCCCGTTCCCCCTCGAACGAACCCATTTGGAATTCCAGTCGCATCCTCTGCCGGAATCTGGCGAGGTGGAGGTCATTTTGGTCGCGGTTCGCCGGGACCATATTCAGGATTTTATGTCTATGGTGGACCGCACGGGTCTCAGCCCCCTGGCTGTCGCCATAGGTCCATTTGCCCTTTATAACTTTTTTGCGTCTCAGATAAAGCCTCCCGAGGGGCTTGCCGCCGGAGATAAAAAAGGCGGAAATGGCTCCAAGCCCGGCGCGTCCAAGAAGAAATTCTCGCTAAACGTTTCGCTCGGGAAGAAGTTGAAGAAGGGCGCCAAGCCGGAATCCGAGGAAAATACGGAAGCAGAAAAACCGGCCGGAGAATCCGTCCCGGTCATGGAAGAAGTGAAAGCGTTTGTCCATGTGGGAGCGGCGGTTGTGGAATTGGCCATCGCTCGCCAAGGCAAGCTGATTTCGCTTGGATTCACGCGCACGGTTCCGACCGCCGGAAACGAGCTCACCCGTTCGATACAAGAAAAATGCCACCTTCCCAGTTTTGAGGAAGCGGAAAAGGTCAAACGCAACAATGCGCGCCTGATGACCTTTGATGTGGACCCCGAGACGATGGGCGAGGATTACAATGCGGTCGCCTGCCAGGCGGCAACGTCCATGACGGACCGGCTGGTGGCGGACCTGCGCCGTTCGCTCGACTTTTATATTTCGCAGCCCGACGGCATGGCCGTGGACTCAATTGTCGTGTCCGGCGGCCAGGCGACAATGGAAGGTTTCCCGGCCTACATCGAAGAGAAACTGGGCTTGTCGGTCAGCCGTCTTGAGGATTTGGCGTGCAAATGGATGATCGTGGCGCCAACGGCGGCGGAGAGCGGTGAAAAGCCCAACCTGACTGCCTATCCCATTGCGCTGGGACTGGCATTCCAGGGGTTAGGCATTGCGGCGATCGACATCGACTTCCTTCCGCGCGAGAAGAAGGTCCTCCGTGACTTTCCTTACCGCCGCGCGGGGGTTATGCTGGGAATTCTGGCTGGTATTGTGGTATTTGCCTCGCAGGCAGGCGGGCATTATATGACTCTTTATCAGCAGCAGCGCGCTTCGATTGAAGACGTGTTCCTCAGCCGCAAACAACAAGACGAAGAAGCCGCGAAGGCAGACACCAGCCGCAAAGAGGTGGCGAATTATTTTGACAATCTTGCGCCGGCGCTGGGAACGCGAACCTTCTGGCTGAAATTCCTGGCGCTTGTGCAGGAAGTCAAACCCGCGGAAGCCCTGATCGACACAATTGTCATGGACGAGGACGGTTCAGTTCTGCTTGTTGGAATTGCGGAGCGCGAAAACACGGCCGCGGACTTCCAAAGCCGCCTGAAAGACGCCGTGAAGGAACCTGTGAAGGAACCCCGCCTGGAAGATGTGTTCAAAACAAGCTATGTAGGGTTTGATCAGCAGGTTTATAAGTTTATCATTCGCCTTCAGATTAAAGACAAGGATCGGAAAAATCGCATGACATTGGCCAATCCCAAGCCCGAAGATCAGCAAGGCGGCCGGGGCAGCGCGCAACGCCGTCCGAACGCCGGGCCGGAGTCTGGCCCTGTTCCTGGCGTGGCGCCCCCGGGCGGACGCGTCAATCCTTATCAGGCCTCGTTCAAGTGACCTCTTTGTTCTGTGCGTGATTGTTATTATCTTTTGCGATCCTCAGGAGTCGCGCCTTGAAAGAGCAGATGCAGCAAATTGGCCGGGTCTTACTCTCTCATGCCGACTTGACGGCCACGGGCGTGCTTTTTGTTATGCTCCTTATCATTGGGGGGCTGTATTTTAAGGAGCAGGCAAAACAGCCCGAGGAACTTCCGCCGCCGCCGGTGCGCAACCTCGAAGCCCGTCTGCCCAATGATGCTTACAACAAGGTGATGAACCTCTTTGTCAATGTGCAGGGCGACATCACGAAAGACCCGGAACTTCGCCGTCTGACCGAGTTCAATATGTTCGACCTTAAATCCGTTCAGGCGGAAGAAAAAATCGAAGCCCAGCTGGATGAGCAGGTGGAGCAGGCCAACCGGCTTATCAACGCGGGCAAGAACGAGGAAGCCCTGAAAATCCTGGATTCGGTGTTGAGCCGGCGCCCCCGGCATGTTCGGGCGCTTGATCTTAAAAATCAGCTGCTCCCGGCCCCGTCTCCCACTCCAACTCCAGGAACACCGTAACCCTGCGATTCGGGGTTGCCAACCCCATCCCTCTTTGGGTAGAAGTTACAGCGGCATCAGTTGACTTCCCCTCTAAAGGAGTCAAAAGAGTTAGATGACTCGTAATCGAATGACACCACGCCATCTCTTCAAAACATCCGCCTTCGTAGTATTGGCGGTTCTTTGGTGCATCGCGGTCCAGGCAGATCAGGCCTCGTCCGCCCAGGCGCCGCCTGGAGGACAACCCAGCGATTCGGCCACTGTCACCACGCCCCATTCCGGGGCGGGCGGCGGATCGTGGGAAATGGCCCAGGCCAAAGAAAAGAAGCCCGACCGCGGCAAGCAGATTCAGACCCTGCTTGATGACGCCGAGAAACTCGCCGGCAAGGGCGATTACGCTGGGGCGTATCAAAAAATCCAGGACGCCAAAGCCCTGGATGCCAAAGATACGCGTCCAGCCAAATTGGAAGAGAAGGTAAAGAAACAGGAAGCCAAGGCCAAAGCCGAAGCAGAGGCAAAAGCCGCCGAGGAAAAGTCCAAGCAGGCCAAAGCCAAAGTCGATGGCCTTCTAAAAGAGGCCGGCAAACTTGCTGATAAGAAGCAATATGCCGAGGCTCTTCAAAAAGTCCAGGAGGCCAAGGCTCTGGATCCGAAGAATACCAAGCCGGGCAAACTGGAAACAGAAATTAAGAAGGATCAGGTCACGCAAATTCTGAAAGACGCCGACAACCTGGCCAAAAAGGGCGACTATGCGGGCGCACTGAGCAAGGTGGCGGCGGCTAAGGAAGTTGATCCGAAAAGCTCGAAGGTTTTGAGCAAGGAAAAAGACATAACAAAAAAGCAGAATGATGCGGCCGACAAAGCGAAAAAGGCGGCTGACGCTGGAAAAAAGGCCACTGCTGAAGCGGAAAAGGCAAAGGATGCCGGGAAGCAGGCAAAGGCTGCTGAATCCGCCAAGGCAGCGGAAAAAGAAGCAAAAAAGGCTGCCGAGGCGGCCGCCCAGCAAAAGCGCGAGGAAGCAAAGAAGCTTGTAAAAGAGGCGCGCGCTCTTATTGACAAAAAGCAATATGACGAAGCCTCCAAGAAGCTCGATGAGGCCGCCGCGGCCGATCCGAAGAATTCCGACATCGCCAAGCAGCGCAAGAAAATAGACGAGAAAAAGAAAGAGGAAGCGAAGGAACTGGCGGAAAAGCAGAAAAAGGCGGCGGATCAGGCCGCCAAAGATGCCAAGAAGGCTGCAGAAAAGGAAAAGGAAGCCGCGGCCAAGGCCGCCGCAGAGAAAAAGGCAGCGGCGGAGAAGGCTGACAAAGAGGCCAAGAAAGCCGCGGAAGCAGCCGCAAAACAAACCGCTGAAAAAGAAAAGGAAGCAGCGGCCAAGGCTGCCGCAGAGAAAAAGGAAACGGCAGAGAAGGCTGACAAAGAGGCCAAGAAAGCCGCGGAAGCAGCTGCGAAACAAACCG
>CAYUNT010000089.1:9212-17730 GCA_964446285.1 uncultured Candidatus Sumerlaeota bacterium
GAGAAGGCTGACAAAGAGGCCAAGAAAGCCGCGGAAGCAGCTGCGAAACAAACCGCTGAAAAGGAAAAGGAAGCCGCAGCCAAGGCTGCCGCAGAGAAAAAGGCAGCGGAAAAAGCAGCAAAGGAAGCCGAGGAGAAGGCCGCTGCTGAGAAACAAGCAGCCGCGGCGAAAAAAGCCGAGGCGGCCAAGCCGGCCAGCGAGGCCAAAGGGCTAATTGACCAGGCAAAGAAACTGCTCAGCCAGAAGCAATATGATGAAGCAGACAAGGCTGTAGATCAGGCGCTTCAGCTGGATCCGAAAAATAGCGATGCCATGAGCCTGAAAAAACGCATCGCCTCAGAAAAGAAGGATGCCGAAGAAGAACGCGCCGCCAAAGCGGTCAAGGATGCTGTTGCGCGTGCGGACGCTGCCGCCAAGGCAGATAATTATGATTCGGCAATCGCAGTAATTGACGAAGCGCTCAAGGAATATCCAAATAACCCTAAGCTGATGGATAAGAAAAAGGACCTGGCCAAGAACCGCGAGGAAAGCCAGCGTCAGAAAGCGGCAAGGGAAACGGATCAGCTGCTTTCGCAGGCTCGCGAGTTGCTCCGCCGCGATAAGCATGACGATGCGATGGCCAAGGTGGATGAGATTTTGGCCAAAGATCCAAAGCACCCCAAGGCGCTCTCTTTGAAGAAGGACATCGCGGAGGAAAAGAAAGAGTATCTGGCCAAACAAAACAAGAGCGCGATTGACAATCTGGTCAAGACCTCTGAGCGGCAGATAAAGTCCAAGCAGTTCGAAGATGCCCAGGCAAGCGCGAATGAAGCGCTTAAACTGGATCCGAACAACAAGGAAGCCAAGAGCCTGCTCGCCAAGATCGAAGTCGAGCGCAAAAAGGCTCAAGAGGAAGTCCAGAAGGCCCGTGCTCAGCAGCGCATGGCCGAGGCGAAAACCTTGTGCCAGCAACAAAAATACGATGAAGCAGTCGCCATTTACGACGAAATTCTTGCGCAGGACAAATCAAACAAAGATGCCAAGAACGAGCGCGAGAAGGCTTTGAAGGACAAGAACAAGGCCCTCGCCCAGGCCGCCAAGGCCGCCGCCACTCCCAAAGCGCCCGAACCGCCCAAGCCAGCGGTTCCTGCGCCCACGCCGGAAAAGAAAGAAGTGGCGATGACGACGCCCAAGGCGCCCGTTGCGTCGGAAGCCACCCTGGCCGTTCCGCCTCAGCCGCCTGTTGAGGCAAAGGCCACGGCTTCGCAAGCGGAAGCCAAAGCTGAAATCAAGCCGCAAGTTACTCCTGAAAAGCCGAAGGTCACGCCGCAGCCTGTGAAAACCGTTGCCGACCCGACTGCCCCTCCACCGACGCCCAAAGTGACAGACACGCCCACTCCAACGCCTACCAAGGCGGCTCCGGTTCCGGCGCCCACCAAGTCCGCGGAAGACATTGCGCGCGAAAAGGCCGAAGCGGAACAGCAGCGCAAGGCAAAAGAAGCGGAAAAGATCATTCGCGATGGCGATCGCGCCATGGAATCCAACAAGTTCGATGAGGCCATTGCCGCTTATACTCGCGCCCTGCAAACGGATCCGGCTTCCGCGGTGGCCCAAACCAAACTCGAGTTGGCTCGCGTTAAAAAAGAACAGTATGACCGCCAGCAGGCCGCCCGAGGCGACTTTGACAAGATGATTGAGGACGCCCGCAAACTGGCCGGCACGCAGAACTTCGTGGAAGCGCGCGCCCGGTTGGATCAGGCGAAGGCGCTCAATGTGGACGCCGAGCAAGTGGCCAAGGTAAGCGCGGAAATCGATTCGATGGAAAAAAGCGCCCTGGAAGCGCGCGCGCGCGGCAAAGTAGATCAGGCGCGCCAGCTGCTTGCCCAGGATCAGTTTGACGCTTCTGAGGCTGCGTTCAAAGAAGCGCTGGCTATCATTCCGAACTATGGTCCAGCAACCCAGGGATTGGATGAAGTTAGCGCGGCGCGCAAACGAGCCGAGGAAGGCCGTATGCGTGCGCAGCGGGCGGAAGTCGAGCGCCAGGCTCGCACCCTGCTCAACGAAGGCCGCAGCCTTTACAACCAGCAAAAACTCGAAGAAGCCCGCAACAAGTGGCTCGATGGCAAAAAGGCAATTGACGAATACAATGCCGTCAATCCGGCCACACCCGTCCGGCTGGACGATTTGGACATTTGGCTGCGCAATACGGAGCAAGAGTATAACCGGTTGCTGGCCGATCGCGGACGCCGCAAGGCGTTCGAGGAGCGCGAAAGCGAAGCGCGCGCCAAAATGTCCACCCCGGTTACCATCAAGACCGAACGCACGACGCAACTGGTGGCATTCCTGAACACCCTGCGTTTTCCGACCGGTATCGACTTTGTCGTGGCCGAAGGCGTGGATGCCAAGGTGGATGCCAGCTTTACCGACAAGCCACTGAGCGAGGTCCTCGACGCCACGCTGGGTCCGATCGGCCTTAAGTGGGAACGCGATCCGGGCAGCGACATTGTGAAAATTGTTCCGGACTTGCGGATGCGTGTTTTCTCGCTGACACCGGAAGAAATGAACAACGTGAAGACGCTCATCGACAACGGAACCATCCAGCGGTTCCTCTATGGCGGCGATGGCACCGCCAAAATGCAGGGACAACAATTGCAGGTGGATGAGCGCAGTCTTGTCCTTATGGTTACGGATTCTCAGCGCAACCTGGACAAGGTGGAAGACCTCCTGAAAACCCTCAAGCAGCAGGCGCCTCCCGGCGTGATCTGGCGTTCGTATAACATCAACGAATCCAAAGGCCCGGAAATTAAGGCCCTGCTCGACACCGTTTTGCGCATTACCGACCCCAACTCTCCCGATCCGTATCAGCGCGAGCGAAAAATCATTCTGGAAGGTTCGCTGCTCCTGATTCGCGACACGCCGGACAACATCAAACGCGCGGAACAAATTCTGCAGGATCGCGACCTGCTCGCGAAAATTTATTCGAAGAAACTGGACATTGGCACGTTCAACCTTTCGCCAGTCAACGCCCTCGAAGAAAGCCCCGAACTCGTCGAAAAGTTCACGAAGAACCTCGTGGAAATGATCGAGGTTATGCTCTACACGCAAGACGGGGTGATCCAGGCCAAGAAGGAAGGGCGCCGGATGTGGTTTGACCCCAATACGAAGCAGCTAACCATCACGGACTATCCCGAAAATCTCGCGGCGGTGGGTGCATTTATCGAATCGCTGCCGCAGATTAAAAAGAAAACGCGCTCGAAAATCATCTTCCTCGAACACGCTCTGGCGTCGGACCTTTCCGGCCAGTTGGAAGAATTCCTGGGCATTTCTCCGGCAGAACCCACAGCGGGCGGCGGCGGCGCGGGAACGCAGGAAGTTACCAAGACCCTTCGCACCGGTTCTTCCTCTGGAAATGAGTTCACGTGGCGCGACCTGACCTTGCGCGTGACTCGCGTCAATGACAATGATGTGAATGACGACACAGACAACGACGTTGAAATCATTGCCCGCACGCCCGGAAACAGCCAGACGCTTACGATCAAAATCTGGGAAACGGACTTTGTAGGCGACTATGAAATCACGGCTCAGGACGTCAAACCTTCGTCCACATCTGGCGAAGGACGCGCCAAGCTGAAAATCCGTTACTATCCGGCCGGCCAGGGCGGCGGATATATGGGCGGTGGCGCGGGAATGACTGGCGGGGGCCGTTACTAGAATCATCCTGGCACGATCTTGCCGGGTGAAATGCAAAACATTACGCCTCGGACTTTTCGAGGCGTGTTCCACTCAGCAGAACTCATAGGAGCCTGATCTCTCCTCACTTCCGATTGCCGCGGCGGAATTCCTATTCAGATTCTCACTCTCCGCCCCTCCAGACATTCCTCAAGGAGAACCACCGAGATGGCGAGCCATCGTCAAGTCGTTTCATCCTTCATCCGGTTATTTACCCTTGCCTTGTGCGTGGCCGCGCTGTGCGGGCAGCCTTGGCGGGCGATGGCCCAGGGCTATCTTGGAGGTCCAGCGGGAGGTCCCGGAGCAGGCGCTGGCGGCCCTGGCGCTTATCCTGGCGCCTATCCTGGCGCTCCTGGAACGCAAGGATTGCCCGGCGCTCCCGGCCAGGAAGTGGCCCCACAGACGGGGGTTCGCATTTCGGCCATTGAAAATCTGAACGCCCTGTTCATCCAGTATGAAAGCGCGGCCCAACTTCAGGAAGTCACCAACTGGATCAAGACGCTGGATGTGCCAACGCTGCAAGTTTCGATGGAAGCCAAATTTGTCGAAGTTATCGAAGATCGCGCCAAGGAACTCAGCAGCGAATTTACTATCACGGACCTTACCGATCTCAGTGTTGGAAATAATAACATCGCGACAGGCAGTTTCGGCACAGATCAGTCGGAATTCACTTCGCCTTTCGAACCAGGCGTGGAAGGCCTGCGCGGTGCGAACCTTCCCAAAGGAACCTCGGTCATTAACTTGATCACCGGCTCCAGCCCCATTTCGCTCCAATTGCGCGCCCTCGAGGCGCAGGGCGTTGTTAATATCGTCAGCGGACCTCATATTACGGTTTTGAATGGCGAAACCGGTGACTTCGAAATCGAACGGCGCTTCGGAATTCCTGTTCCTGTGGGCGGAACCAGCGGCACGGGAGGCACTTCAAGCGGCAACAGCACGCAGCTGACCACAGTTCCTTCGCTATCCGCAGTGCAGCTAACACTCGAACCTCAAGTCACGCGCTTGGGTAATATCACGATCGACGTGGATGGAACCATCGAGGACATCGATTCGAATCTGGGCGCTGTATCGCTTCTCCAGCCGAGCGCCACGGACACGATCGTCGCCGGGCAGCCCAATGCGCTTCAGGGTGTGTATAACAGCAATTTCGACGTCGGCGTGCTGCGCAAGGTCGTGACGACCAAGGTTCGCATCAAGGATGGCGGAACCGTGGTGCTTGGCGGATGGACCAGCCAGCGCGACCAGCAGATGGAATCGGGAGTTCCGATCCTTCGCGATCTGCCTTTCGTCGGCAAAATTTTCTTCTCCCGCAATAAAAGCTCCTCCAGCAAGATCACGCTGCTGATCTTCGTCACGGGCAAAATCGTCGATTAATACCTCGCAAGATCGCCGATTCTTACCGGGCCGCGAATCATTATCCCTCCAGAAGCGAACTCGCCTATGCGTTTTCGCTTCTCTTTTTTACCTCCTTCATTCTCCTCCCTTCCATTCTTCGTCTTGTGCCAAGCACGCGCCTTGCCAGCCATTTGAGCGCCGCGCTTGGTTCCTTTGCCTTCCCATTGCTTTATCATTCCGCAGATGCCCGCAATCCGGACTGATCAGGAGAGGCTGATAACGTGGTTGATGCCAATTCCGCAAAGCGCCTTTTCCTGCTCGATGCTCATTCGCACCTGCACCGGGCGTATCATGCCGTATCGGGCCTGAGCACAAAGTCGGGCTTTCCCACCGGGGCGCTCTTTGGATTTCTCTCCATCCTGAACCGCATCGTCAAAACGCATTCTCCAGCGTATTTGGGCGCGGTGTATGACGCTCCGGGGCCGACATTTCGCGTGGAGGAATACGCGGACTACAAAATTCATCGTCCGCCCATGCCCGAGGACTTGCGGGTCCAGGTGGAAAAATCGAAGGAAATCCTCGATGCGATGGGCATTCCGCGTTTTGAGGTTCCGGGATTCGAGGCGGATGACCTGCTGGCCACCTTGTGCCGCCAGGCCGGGGCGGAAGGCGTCGAAACGTGGATTGTCTCTGTCGATAAGGATTTATTCCAACTCATTGGCCCGCTTGTGAAGATGCTCCGCTATCATCAGGACAAAGAGACAGTGGTCGATGCCGCAGGAGTGCGCGAGCGGTTTGGGGTGGATCCGGCTCAAATGGCGGATTATTTGGGGCTGGTGGGGGATTCGTCGGACAATATACCAGGCGTTCCGGGAATCGGTCCCAAGGCCGCCGCGCCGCTTTTGGCGAAGTTTGGCAGCATCGAGGGCATTTTGACGCACTTGGACGAGGTGGAAAAGCCCCGCTGGCGCACCTTGCTGGCCGAGCACGCCGAACAAGCCCGCCTTTCGCGCCGCCTGGCCCTGTTGCGGACAGATGCGCCCGTATCGCTTCACCTTGGCGATCTGGCCTGGCGGCGAACCGCTCAATCTCCGCATCTGCGCGCCCTTCTTCAGGAACTTGAATTCCGCTCGCTGATCGAACGGCCTGCCTCGCCGTCCCTTTTTCCCGCGCCGGAGTCTCCCGCCCCCGAGGCAAAGGCATCTCAACAGCCGACACCAAGCGCCTCGGAAGTCTCAACAGCCCCTGCGCCATCCGCGTCCTCTGCATTCTCCGCGGCGAATTCCCCCATGATCGCGCCCAAGGACAAGGACAAGGACAAGGACTATGGCTGCCTGCGGACGGCTGAGGACCTGCGCCAGTTCGCCGCCGAAGCCCGCCAAGCGCGCCGCATGGCCGTCGATACAGAAACCACAGGCCTGGACCCCTTTGCATCGCGTCTGGTGGGTATTTCGGTCTCTATCCGCCCCGGGCAAGCCCGATACATTCCAGTCGGACACGACCCGGCTGTAGCAGGCGGCGTGCAACCCACGCTCGAACTCGTCCGCGAGATTCTCGGACCGGTCCTAGCCGATCCTGCCGTTGAAAAAATCTTCCACCATTACCAATTCGATTACAAGTTTCTCACGCGGGCCGGTTTCGCGCTCGACGGCGTGACGTGTGACACGATGCTGGCATCTTATTTGCTCTATCCTGAGGGGCGCTTGTATGGCGCCCAAAGGCATGGGCATGGTCTCAAGTCGCTCGCCCAAGACCTCCTTCAGGTGGATACCACCTCGATTCACTCCCTCATCGGCGAAGGCGAACTCATCACAATGGAGCAGGTGGACGTGGCGGAAGCCGCCCCGTATGCCTGCCAGGACGCCGATCTCACTCTGCGGTTGGCAGACGTCTTCGCTCCCGCCCTCGAAAACGAACATCTGACGTCTCTTCTTCGCGAAATCGAAGTCCCGCTCGCTCCGGTTCTGGCGGAAATGGAAATGAATGGCGTGCGGATCGACCTCAATCATTTCGCCCGTCTGGAAAAAGAATCCGTGAAAACGTTGCGCGAACTCGAACGCAAGGCCTGCGATGCCGCCGGGCGGCCATTCAATCCTGCCTCGCCCAAGCAGGTGGCGCAGATTCTTTTCGAGCACCTCAAACTCACGGCCAAACGGCGCGGAAAGACGGGCTATTCGACCGATGTGGACGTTTTGGAAGAACTTCGCCGCGAAACGCGCCATCCGCTGCTGGGAATTTTGCTCGAACATCGCGCCGCCGGGAAACTCCTTTCCACCTACATTTCCGCGTTGCCGCGCATGGTTCATTCTGTCACAGGACGCATTCACACATCGTTCAACCCCACGGCGACGGCCACGGGGCGGCTGTCGTCGAGCGAGCCAAATCTCCAGAATATCCCCGCGCGCACACCGCAGGGACGCGAAATTCGGCGGGGATTCATTCCGTCCGAGGGCCGGATGCTGCTGGCGGCGGACTACTCGCAAATCGAGCTGCGTCTTCTTGCGCATGCGAGCGGCGATGCGGGACTTGTCGAGGCATTTCGCACCGGGGGCGACATTCACCGCGCCACGGCCGCCCGCGTGTTCCGATGCGCGCCCGAGGCAGTGACGGACGACATGCGTTCGCGAGCAAAGACGGTGAATTTTGGCGTCGTTTATGGAATTTCAGCGCATGGGCTGTCGATCCAACTGGGCATTTCGCACGGCGAGGCGCAAAAGTTTATCGACGACTATTTCGCAGCGTATCCGGGCGTAAAGGCGTGGATCGAGGGCGTAATCGACGAGGCGCGGCGCGATGGGTATGTGGCGTCTTTGTGCGGACGCCGCCGCACCGTGGCCGATCTCAATTCGTCCCGCCCGCAGGTGCGTTCAGCGGCGGAACGCATCGCCGTCAATACGCCGATTCAGGGTTCAGCGGCGGACATGATCAAGATCGCCATGATCGCCCTGCACAGCCGTCTGCGCCGCGAACGGTTGCGCTCGCTGATGATCCTTCAGGTTCACGACGAACTCATTTTCGACGCGCCCGAGGACGAAGTGGAGCGCCTTAGCGCGGTTGTCCGCGAAGAAATGGAAAACGCCATGCCACTCAAAGTCCCTGTAAAGGTGGACATTAAAACCGGCCGCAATTGGGCGGAGTGTTAAGATTTTACCACGAAAAATACGAAAGGAACGAAAGGGAAGAGAAGAAAATTCATGACGGATATTCCTTACGGCGATGAGGTAAAAAATACAAGGGGCTGTGTTTGAGGCATATCGGGAACTCGGCTCGGGCTTTCTGGAGTCTGTGTATCAGGAGGCGTTCGAACGGGAATTTCAGACCGTTGGAATTCCATTCGCGGCTCAAGTGCCATTGGATATTCATTACAAAGGCCAATCCCTGCATCAGGAGTATATTGCCGATTTCGTATGCTACGGCAAGATTATACCAATTTCCCGTAATTCTGTTCCCTGAATTTGCTCTGAAGGAGCAAAAG
>CAYUNT010000090.1:0-17627 GCA_964446285.1 uncultured Candidatus Sumerlaeota bacterium
TATGACCAGCCTGTCGAAGAGGTCGGCCACGCGGCGGGCGGATTGGCGGCGGCGCTCGATGAGGTCCTCGCCCTCCGCTAGAACCGGAGCAAGGGCGCGGCGCAACGGCTCGAGTTTCTCGGGCGCCGCGGACGCCGATGGAAAAAAGTCGCGCGACGTCTCGAAAAGCAGCCGCTGGCGCCGCTGCAGCACGCGCAGAAAATCATGTTCCTCGCGCAATGCCCGCGCCGTCTCCGAATCAAGCGCCCCTGCCTCCACAAGGCGTTCGAGCGCCTCGCCCAACAACGGCGTGAGCAGCGCGCGGCGCTCGTGCGCATTCAGTTCGCGCGCATGACGCAACTGCAAATACTGAACGATGAACTCGATATCGGTCAGCCCGCCCGCGCCGCGTTTGTAATCGGCCTCGGCCCACGACGGGATTTTCACGGCGCGCGCAAGGCGTTCACGCATGGATCGCACTTCGGCGGCCAGCGCGCCGCTGTCTGGGAATCGCGCCGGAAGCCGTTCATGAATCGCCTCGAAAAACTGCGCGGCCAAATCCTCGTCGCCCGCCACATGGCGCGCCTTGAGCGCCGCCTGCCATTCCCACGTCTGCGCCGGACCTTCGTAATAGGCGATATAACGCGCGAGCGACGCGGCCAGCGGAGCGCTGCGGCCTTCGGGACGCAGGCGGGCGTCCATCTTGAACAACTGCCCCTCCGGCGTGATTTCCGAGAAGATGCTTATGATTTCCTCGCCCAGGCGCGAAAACCAATACGAAGCCGACCGCCCCTCGGGTCCGGGCGCTCGCCCTTCGCCCGAGTAAATCAGCACTATATCGAGATCGGAAAAATGCGAAACTTGCGCGCCGCCAAATCCGCCAAGACCCAGGAGTGTCCAGCGAAGGGGTGCATTGCGCGCCGCGCCGTCTTCAGGCAACGGCGGGCCGTCGCCCAGTTCGGCTTCTAGCCGCCGCACGACGCGGGCAGCCGCGGCGCGCAGGCACACTTCGGCCAGATCGGTCGTCAGGCGCGCGAGGCGCTCAACCCGCTCCAGACCCAGCACCTCGATTAAAATTGTGATGAGATAAGTCTTTTCCTTCCACAGGCGCAGACGCCGCCACGCCTCGGCATCGTCGCGCGCCGCCAAAACGCGCCGCCGCACCTCCGGCTCCATAGCGGCGACGTCGAACCCGCGCGCCACAACGCCCGACTCGATCAATTCATCCAGCCACTCGGGATGCGCGATGAGCGAGCGGGCCGGTCCGCCGCCGTTTCCAAACGCCTGTAGCAACATGCGCAAAAGCGGCGGATACTCAGCCAGCATCAGATAGGCGATGGAAATCCCTTGTGTGGCGCGCAAAAAATGCCCGAGCCGCAACACCGCGCCATCCGGATCGGGCAGGCGCGGGGCGGACTCAAGCAGGGCAGGCAGAATCACTTCGAATCCGCGCTGTCCGCGCGAGGAGATGGCCAGTTCCGACGTGCCAAAGGCCAGTTCGCGCAAGGCGCGCAGGCTCGCGAACGGATCGAAAAATCCGCGTGATTCGAGAATCTGGATCGCGGGCCGCGGATCGGTTTCAACGCCCGCGCCAAGCAGAACTTCGGGCGCGGTCATGGGCGGCGGCGTATCGCGCGGCGCAAGATGAAACGTCTGGCGGAAAAGCGCATGAACCTCACCCGCGCGCGTTTCATATTCCTGGCGCAAGCGCGCCCCGGCCTCATCGAGCGTCCCTTCGCAATAGCCGCATCGGCGCGCCAGCCGGCCCCAGCCATCCGCGTCCGCCGGAAGAAGATACGTCTGGCGTTCGGCCATCATTTGGAGGCGGTGTTCGAGACGGCGGAATAAAATGTATGCGCGGCGCAGAGATTCCGCATCGCCGCTCGGAAAAATGCCTTGCGATTCGAGCAGATCGAGCGCGCCAAGCGTCGGGCGGCATCGAAGCGCCGGGTTGGCGCCCCCCGCCAGAATCTGGCGCAGCGACACAATAAATTCAATTTCGCGAATGCCCCCGATGCCCCGCTTCACATCGCGCTCGCGCTCGTTGCCCTCGAGCACCTCGCGGTCGATGCGCTGTTTGAGGCGCGCGATTTCCTCCACCAAACCTGCCGCATCGCCAGGCATATAAACAAAATATGCCGCGGCTTTGTCGAACTGGTGTTCGAGGGTTGCCTTCCTCCCAAGGTTACTGGTGGCTTGGGCATCTTGCCCAAGGTTTCCAGTGGATTGGACGTCTCGTCCAAGATTTTCTCCCTGATTCCCAGGCAGGCTCCTCGTCCGCGCCACACACCGCGCCTTCAGATACGCCACGCGCTCCCACGGCCGCGCCTGTTCGGCCAGATACGCGCAAAGCGAGTCGATCGAACGCGCCAGCGGACCGGTTTTTCCCTCGGGGCGCAGGCGCATGTCCACGCGGAACAAAAGGCCCTCTTCGCTCGGTTCGCATAAAAACGCGATCAGGCGCTCGCCCAATTTGGTGAAGTATTCGTGATTTGTGATTTGGTGCGTGATTTCGCCAGACAATTCGCGCACGCCTTCGGTCTGCCCCTCGTCCGAATACACAAAAACCAAGTCAATATCTGACGAGAAATTGAGGTCTTCGCCGCCGAGTTTCCCCATGCCAATGACGGCGAACGAGGCGCGGGCGGGCGGGGTGCAGGGCGCAATGCCTGCCGATGGGCCGGGTGCGTTTGAATCTCCAGTCCGCGCCTCAGAATCCGCGCCGGAATCCTCCTCGGCATCCGTATCGCGGAGGGCCAGCGGACGCCCCCAGCGCGCGATGCATTCTGCCTCGGCCTGTTCGAGCGCCGTCTCGATCACCGCCTCCGCCAGATAAGTCAATTCGCGTCCGAGTTGGCGCACGTCCGCCTTGCCGAGCAAATCGCGAACGCCAATCCGCAGCAAATGGCGTCGTTTCCAACGGCAGACGGCCCGCCGGATCGTTTCGGGCCGCCGGAAAGGCGCAAGCGAAGTCCGCAGATGCGCGCGGTAATCCTCGCGGCTCATGTCGGCGTCGATCCGCCCCGGTTCGAGAAGCCACTCGAAGTATTCAGGATTTCGAATGAGAATATCGGCCAGGAATTCCGAAAAACTCAGGAGCGAGAGGAGAAACCCGCCGAGCGCGGGATGCGCGGCCAGTTGGGCGAAGAGTGCGGAACGGTCGAGGCTCGCGCGTGCGAATCGGTCGAAGTTGCGCAGCGCCATGTCAGGGTCCGCCAGACGCGGCAGCGCATCGAGCGCCTGTTCGAGCACGGCGGAAAAATGCCTGCGCGAAAACGAATCCGCTTCCAGCGCATGAATGGCGCTCAGGGCGGCGTCCAGGTCGCGAATTCCCGCCGCCGCCAGCCGCACGCGCAGTTTTTCATCTGCCTGGCGCGCTTCTTCCGCGCGTTCGGCCTCCTGTTTGCGCAACTCCTCCACATTCTCATTGCCGGACACCTCGGCGGGTGGCGGGGCCTCCCGGCCCGCGGACGTTTCGCCATATTTATCGGATTTATCATCTGCCGGCATCATTCGCGCTCCGCAGTCAACACGCGCGCACCATCCTGCATGTTTGCGTGTTCCCTGCCAAGCGCAACCCGGCGCATGCCTTGAAAAGCCAGCGCGGCGCGCGGATATTCCCTGCGGAATTTTTACAATGAGCTTGGTTTTGAAGTTGCGATGGTGGGCGGTGCAGGAATTGAACCTGCGACCTCCGCCATGTCAAGGCGGCACTCTAGCCAACTGAGCTAACCGCCCATCGCAAAAACACAAGTAACCTTACCCCCCACCCCCAAGGCAAGTGATTTCTCACACACGCCGCGTCCAGGCACTCACATAACATATATGGCATATTTAGCAATTTCGCGATTATGCAAATCCTGCGGTCATTTCATTGTCTTTCGCCCAGCCCCCTCGATGCCCTGTTGCGGTTCGAAAATGATTTGTCCGAAAGAGCGTGGTTTGCTTTCCGCGGGATTCGAACAAAGCATTTCCCTTGCGCGGATGGGCTGATGGCCGATATGGGATGCGTTCGCGCCGCCCAAAGGGGACTGCCCCGGAGCGGCATAAGCAAGCGCCGCCACAATTCGCGCGGCGCCGTATCGTCCGATGGAGGACTTTTGTGACGGATTCTCAGGAAACCCCCAAGCAAGACGCGCCGGGAAACGCTGGCGCCGCGGAAAATGCCATTGCGCAGTCAAGCGAGGCCGCCGCGCCCGCGCCCGCGCCCGAACCGGAAAAGCCGCTGATCGAAAAGAAGGAAGACAACGTTCCTTTCGAGATCGCCGGCGTCGAAACCAAGCCGCTTTCGACCGTCGAGGTCAAAGTGACCATTACCGCCGAGGATTTCGCCAAGCGGTTGGATGACATTTACAAAAACATCCGGCGTTCGGTCGCCATCGACGGATTTCGCCGCGGAAACGCCCCTCTGAAAATCCTTCACACCATCTACGGGAAGGAAGCGCGCAATGAATGCGCCGAACGGATGCGCGAATCCGTCATCCGCCGCGTGGCCGAGCAAAAAGAATGGGAAAAGGTGAACGACGGCTTGCTTGTTTCGGTCGTGGCCGAAGAAGGCAAGCCGGCCGAAATCACCTATTCCTTCGAAATCATGCCCAAGGTCGAAATCCCGGACGAGCTGCTCGCTTCGCTTGCCGCAAAGGCCGAACACCGGCAGATGACCGAGGACCTTGTGACCAGCGCGATCGAAAAACTGCGCGCGGACAACACGACTTACGAGGCCAAGGCCGAGGGCGAGGCATTCGCCAAGGGCGATGGCGCGGCGCTGGATGTGTTTGTGACCGACTCGAAAGGCCGGAACCTGGCCGATCTTTCGCAATTTGATGAGTTTTTGCCGCATCCGGAGACGACGCTTCCGCCCGAAGTGGCGCAGGCGCTCGAAGGCCGCAAAGTGGGCGATACGCTGGACGTCACTGTAGCCCCTCCGGCGCACGATCATGAACACGAACACGAGCATGAACATGCCCATGAACCGCTCGTGTATCATGTCGAAATCAAGTCGATCAAATCGCCGCGCGTGCCAAACCTGGATGATGATTTCGCCAAAGACGTCGATGAAAAGTATAAGAGCCTCGACGACCTGAAAAAGGCTCTCCATTCGGAGATCAGCGCTCGCATCGAGGACGAAAACCGCAAGGCTTCGATCCGCGCCATTCTCGACGCGATCTATGAAAAAGTCGATTTCGAACCGCCCGCCTCGCTCGTGGCCTCGCTCACCAACAAGCATCTGGGCCACGACGAAGAAGTTCTGAAGCGTCATGGGCTTTCGCTTCGCCAGCTCTACGGCAACCATTTTCAATCTTACATGAGAAACGCAGCGGGACAGTCGTTCCTTTTCCTGAAGGATTTCCTCTCGCTCCAGTCGCTCGGCAAGCGCCTGAACGTCGAAGTGACCGACGCGGACCTCGACGCCGAGTTCGAGCGCGAGGCCAAGGAAGCCGGCCGCACACCGCTCGCGATCCGCGCGCAATACGAAGCCAAAAAACGGATCGACGACCTGCGTTCGAGCCTCCGCCAGAAAAAGGTCGAGGATTATCTGCTCGGCCGCGTGAAGTTGGAAATCGTTCCGCCGGGAACCCTTGCCAAGGAAGCGGAAGCCGCGGCGAAATCCGCCGCCGCTGCCAAATCCGATGCGTCCGCCGCCCCCGGCGCCCCCGCTTCCTCCTAGGGCACACATCCTCCCGAGACGCGCATCCTTGCCGAGACGCATCCTCCTCCTCGCGAGACCCCGCCTATGACCCTGACCCGAAATTTCTATGTTCCTTACGTCATCGAGCAATCCGAGCGCGGCGAGCGCGCGTATGACATTTACTCGCGCCTGCTCAAGGATCGCATTATCTTCATCGGCACGGACATCGACGACGTTGTGGCCAATACGGTCATCGCCCAACTGCTGTTTTTGCAGTCGGAAGACCCCGACCGCGACATCAACGTCTATATCAATTCGCGGGGCGGCGTGGCCACCGCGGGGCTGGCGATCTACGACACCATGCAATATATGAAGCCCGCCGTGGCGACATGGTGCATGGGCCAGGCGGCCTCGATGGCGGCGGTGTTGCTGGCGGCCGGGACCAAGGGCAAGCGATTCGCCCTTCCGCACGCGCGCATTATGATCCATCAGCCGATGGGCGGTCTGCAGGGACAAGCCACAGACATTGAAATCCAGACGCGCGAGATGTTGCGCATGAAGGGGATGTTGACCGACATCCTCGCCAAACACACGGGCCAGCCGATCGAACGTGTCGAGAAAGACAGCGACCGCGATTACTTCATGTCCGCCGACCAGGCCAAGGAATACGGCTTGGTGGACATCGTCGTCACCGACCGCGCCGCCGTCGGCCAAAACGATAACAAAAACAAGGCGAAGGGCAAGTAATTCCTCCGCGTCGGCCGCATCGTAACATTGACGGCGTTGATAACAAGCATCTTCCTCAGCCCCGGGGCATTACGAAGAGCAATTTCCCAAAAATTCTCTTCGCATAGATAAAGCTTCGTGATGTAGCCTGTTTTGCGCGCAGACATTGAGGCCGCAGCTCTCTGGCGTCTGCGCAAAGATGGAGCTGTATTGCGCAAATAGAAATACCACAAAGAAACAACGGGCGCGATTCGGTTATTGCCACCGTTTCTTGGTCACTGCGGGAAAAATAAACCATGAACCTGAACATACCGCATCCCATCCCGTATCAAGGCAGCAAAAGGAACCTGGCAGATGACATTTTGCGGTGTTTCCCTCCCAAAGTGAGTACTTTGTATGAACCTTTTGCCGGATCGGCCGCAATATCACTGGCCGCCGCTGCCTGCAAACGTGCGGATTTTTTTGTCATTAATGACCTAAACAAGCCCTTGATTGAACTTTGGCGCGTCATCGTCAACACGCCTAACAAACTCTCCAACGCCTATGAACGTCTTTGGCGCAGTCAGGGAGACGATCCGCAAGGTTTCTACAACAAAATCAGGGATGAGTTCAACAAAACAGAGAGGCCGGATCATTTCCTGTTTCTACTTGCGCGATGCGTCAAAGCCTCCATTCGATACAATTCCAGCGGTGAATTCAATCAAAGTCCCGACAACCGCCGACGAGGCGCCAGGCCGGCCACCATGCGAGCTCAGATTCTTGGAGCTTCCATGCTTCTGAAAGGAAAGGCCGTCTTTACTTCCGAGGATTATAAAGATGTGCTAATGCGGGCAACCGCAAGCGACCTTATTTATATGGACCCGCCCTATCAGGGAGTTTGCGGAAACAGGGACACTCGTTATCTTTCCAGCATTGACCACGATGAATTTGTCGATGCTCTTGCCGGTCTCAATGCAAGGCACATTCGATACATTGTAAGCTACGACGGGCGCACAGGAGAAAAAGTCCACGGCGTTCGCCTTCCCGAGCATTTGCTCCTGACGCACATCGAACTCCAGGCGGGGCGATCTTCCCAGGCGACATTGTTAGGCAGGGAGGACGCCACTATCGAATCCCTTTACCTTTCTCCGGCATTGGCCGATGAACTCATGAAATCGCAAACCATTCGCCGCCTGGCACGCTCCGAACAACCCTGCCTTTTTGAGGCAAGAGCATGACAAAACCCAAATTGCCAAAAGAGTTCATCGCGCAGTGTAAAAAAGTAACAGCCAAACGTCCGCGAACCGTCATCGACCATATTCTCAAGCATGGGTTCATAACCACACAAGAACTGAAAGACAAGTATGGCTACAACCATCCCCCGCGCGCTGTTCGTGATGTAAAGGAAAACGGCATACCGATAGAAATGTTTCGGGTGACAGGTTCGGATGGCCGCAAAATAGCCGCGTATCGCTTCGGAGACCCCGCGAAAGCCCGATTCGGAAAGATCGTCGGCCGCACAGCGTTTACAAAAGAGTTGAAACAGGCATTGATTGAAAAACACGGTCTCCGATGTGACATTTACCTGGAACCGTTCAGCGAACGGGAATTGCAGATCGACCATCGCATTCCCTTTGAAGTCGCCGGAGATGTTGGCAAGGGAAAACAGAATCCAGAGGATTACATGTTGCTTTGTGGCTCGGCAAATCGAGCCAAATCCTGGTCTTGCGAGCATTGCGTCAACTGGCTGGAACAGAAAGATACCAATGTATGCCGCTCATGTTATTGGGCCTATCCGGAAAACTATACTCACATAGCCATGCGCCAGATCCGCCGTCTGGATATTATTTGGACAGATTCAGAAGTAGCAGCCTATGACCAGTTGAAGAAGAAAACCGAGGAATTGCAGCAGGAAATGCCTGCCTATGTGAAAAAGATCATCGAGAGGAACTTGTAACAGCGCCAATAAAAGGTATTTGAAATGAGAGCATTGTTGCAGCGAGTGAAGCGCGCGCGAGTCACGACCGAAGGCCGCCTGCTCGGCGAAATCGAATCGGGGTTGCTCGTTCTGCTCAGCGTCGGCGCGGGCGATACGCGGGCCGTTTTCCCTAAAATGGCTGACAAAATCGTCAACCTCCGCATCTTCGAGGACGCCGAAGGCAAGATGAACCGTTCGGTGCGCGAAACGGGCGGCGGGATTTTGTTCGTGTCGCAATTCACGCTCCATGCCGATTGCCGCCGCGGACGCCGTCCCGGGTTCACCGGCGCCGCCCCGCCCGCCGAGGCCCGCGCGCTCTTCGATGAGTTTGTGGCTTACGTCCGCGCGCAGTTTCCCGGCCCCGTCGCCACGGGCGAATTCGGCGCGATGATGGAAATCGAACTCGTCAATTCCGGCCCGGTCACGATCTGGCTCGACTCGGACGAACTCCTCCGCGGCGGGGAAGAACCGAATTGATGCTGGGAAAGAAGACTTTTACCACGAAAAACACAAAAACAACGAAAAGATGAAGGAATCATGGGGATTTCCACCTGGAACCGGATGCCGCGCGGGGTGCGAATCGCCGTCCTTTTCGGAGGGCTGCTGGCCATCGCGCTGCTCATTTTTCTGCTCAGCCGCGGCATGATGTCGGACGAAGAGCGCGTGCGGGCCGCCGTTCTTGACGCCATCCACGCCGCCGAACGCGAGCGCCTGGACCGTCTGGGCGATGTGTTTTCCAAAGACTATCGAGGCTACTACGGCAATAATTATTCGGAGTTGATGGACCGCGCCCGCCGGGATTTTACGCTGATTGATAACCTCAGCATCGATCCTACGGCCTGGGAAATCACGATCACTGAGGGCACTCGCGCCGAAGTCGCGCTGCGATTCCGTTTCTCGCTCATTTACGGCCAGATCGGCCCGTATCGAAACGTCCCGCTGAACCGCCACCCCAACACGCCGCCGGGCGCGGATGAAACCGCCCGCCTCGTCCTCGAACGCGAGGCGGATGGGCGCTGGCGCATTGTCGAACTCGATGCGGACGTGCCTCACCACTAAAATCATCTGCCATTCGCGCAAGCCGCGAATTCGCCCTAACTGCTCTTGTTACAACAATCCAAGGCCCGTTTTCCTGAATCGGCACCTTGACTATGCCTCGATAGTTGTGTTTGTTTGTCAAACGATTGTTTGGTATATATAAAACCCTGTTGACATGGCATTCGGCGCGGGAGTCCACTATGTGCCCAAGGGGGATGGCACGCCGCGGCACCGCCCGGCGCTATCGAGAGGCGGAACAAGTTCAAAAGAATGTTTTCTGTAGAATATACCAAAGATTCCTATGCATTCCACAATTGACGAAAGGTCCGTCCATACATCCGCCTCCACCTCCGCCCAAGTTGCGCAAGATGCCTCGATTGGCGGCGCATCCGCTGCGCTTGGCGTAAACAAACCTGCCAAAGACATCCCCGCTTCGCCTTCATCGCCTCATCCCTCTTCCCCTCGCCCTCCTTCTGATACAGCCAAACCGCCTTCCAGAAAAGAACTGTGGAAACGCCTGACGCGCTCGCTGGTCCCTTCGCGGTGCGGAATGTGCCTGGTGGGCTGTGTGCGCGGCGGCAATGTCCTTTGCGATCCCTCACAAGGTCCATGCGGATGCCGCCTGGCGGAATGGCTGGGCGGGCGCATCCCGGAGGAGTCATCCGCGCCAATCTCCGCTGAATCCGCCTCCGCCGAATCTGCCGCGGCGCATGCAGGCGATCATGCCGCTGGCGCTGCTCTCAACTCCGCGCGGCCGGCGCCGCGCCTGACTCTTGACCGCTTGCCTCGCGGCGCCCGGGCGCGAATTCGCGAGGTAAATGGCGTCGGTCCCATTCGCCGCCGTTTGCTTGAAATGGGCGTATTGCCGGGAACCGAACTCACCATCGAGCGCGTGGCTCCGCTCGGCGACCCGCTCGAAGTGCGGCTGCGCGGATACCGCTTGTCGCTGCGCAGGCGCGAGGCCGCGCACATCCTGGTCGATCCTGTTCGCGCGTCCGCGCCGGTATCCGCGTCCCTTGCCAAGTAAATTTTGATGTCCGAAAACAAAAAGACGGCCTGCCCCCCCCTTCCCCGCCTTGCGCTCCTGGGGAATCCAAATTCCGGAAAAACCACCGTATTTAACGGCCTGACGGGCGCGCGGCGCAAAGTGGCCAATTATCCGGGCGTAACGGTCGAGCGTTACGAAGGCCGCGCCCAATCCTCCCCCTCGCCCTCGCCCGGCGGACGCGAAGGACACGAATGGATTGTTCTTGATCTTCCCGGCACCTACAGCCTGAGCGCGCACACCGACGACGAACGCATCGCCTGTCGCGCGGTAATCGATGAGCGCGCCGATGT
Source organism: uncultured Candidatus Sumerlaeota bacterium (assembly GCA_964446285.1). Taxonomy (GTDB): domain Bacteria; phylum Sumerlaeota; class Sumerlaeia; order SLMS01; family CAYUNT01; genus CAYUNT01. Next base: position 10,668 of record CAYUNT010000090.1, read on the forward strand.
GGTTGTGGCTGTTGCGGATGCGGCCAATCTCGAACGCAACCTTTACCTGATCCTGCAATTGCGCGAAATGGGCGCCCGCCTCGTTGTGGCGCTCAACATGATCGACACGCTCGAACGCCGCGGCGGGCGGATCGACATCCCAGCTCTTGAAAAAGCCATTGAAGCGCCAGTAATTCCGACCGTCGGTCCGCGCCGAAAAGGTTTGCCGGAACTGCTCGATCGCGCCGCCGGGGTCCTCGATGCGCCCGCGCCCGCGCCGCCGCTGCGGATCGAATACGGTGCGGTCATCGAGGCGGCAGTCGCGCGCATCGAAAAGGCAATCGCCGCAGACACGGGCTTGTCTGAGGCCATTCGCGAGCGTGGCTTGCCCGTGCGATGGGCGGCGCTGCAGCTGCTTGGGCGCGACGAAGCCGCTGCTTCGATTGTCCGCGAAAGCGCCTCCGCGCCCGAGTCGCTCTTCTGCGAAATCGAACGCGCCATCGAGGCCATCCAACAAGCCTCCGGCCAGGACATCGACGTCCTTCTCATTGGGCGGCGCTACGCAATCGCCCGCGAGATTACCGCGCGCGTTCTTACTTGCTGCTCCGGACAGATCGCCAGCCGTTCGGACCGCATCGACGCCGTTCTCACGCATAAACTGGCCGGGCTGCCGATTTTTCTGCTGATTTTGTGGGCCATTTTCCAAATCACATTCACGATCGGGCATTATCCGATGGACTGGATCGATGCGGGATTCGGCTGGCTGGGCGAAACCGTGACTGGATGGATGCCGCAGGGCATGATTCGCGCGGCTATTCACGATGCCGTTTTTGGCGGCGTGGCCGGTGTGCTTGTGTTTTTGCCTCAGATCCTCCTGCTGTTTTTTTGCCTGGGACTGCTGGAAGACAGCGGCTATATGGCGCGGGCGGCGTTTCTCATCGACCGGCTCATGCGCAAGATCGGCCTGCACGGAAAATCGCTCGTTCCGCTCCTGCTCGGATTCGGGTGCAACATCCCGGCGATCATGGCAACGCGCTCGCTCGAAAACCGCCGCGACCGCCTCGTGACCATTCTGATTTCGCCCATGATGAACTGTTCGGCGCGCCTGACGGTCCATACGCTCCTGGCTGCGGCGTTTTTCAGCCCCGCCGCCGCGGGACATGCGCTTTTTAGCATTTATGTGCTCGGAGCGCTGCTGGCCATTGCAAGCGCTTTGCTTTTTCGCAAAACGATTTTTCGCGGCGAACCCGCCCCTTTTGTCATGGAAATGCCGCCTTACCGGGTTCCGGCCGTGCGAGGCATCTTGCTTCAGATGTTCGAGCGCGCCTTCGAGTACTTGAAAAAAGCCGGAACAGTGTTGCTGTTATTTTCCATTGTGATTTGGGCATTGTGCCATTTTCCATCCAGTTCCCAGGTGGCGCAGACTTCCAGTTCTGTGTCTGCATCTGCGGATCAGGTGGGGCAGACCTCCAGGTCTGCCTCTTTTTCAGAAGATGAGGAAGAAAGCACCGAAGCCCAGGCCCTGCGCCGTTCCTTTGCCGGACGCCTTGGCGAAACCCTTGCGCCTCTTATGCGCCCTCTTGGCCTGGACAATTGGAAAATCACCGTAGCGCTCATCTCGGGGATCGCGGCCAAGGAAGTGATTGTGGCCACTCTCGGGACGGTTTACAGCGCGCAGGAACGCGCCGACGAAGCCCTCCCGCCCCAAGCCGCAGATTCCAGCTCACAACTCACAACTCACAACCCACAACTCACAACTCACAACTCCCAACCCACAACTCACAACTCCCGCTCCGCTCCTGCCGATGCGGAATCCGATACCATCCTGCGCTCCCGCCTGGCGGCCGATCCCAGCCTGAATCCTTTGCGTGGATACGCCTTAATGATATTCGTTCTTCTTTATGTGCCGTGCATCACTACGATGGCCGTGGTGCGGCGCGAAACCAGTTCGTGGCGCTGGCCGCTGATCGGCATCGGCTACAACACCGCGCTGGCCTATCTGGCGGCCCTGTTTGTTTATCAAGTTGGACGCCTGCTCGGCTTGGGAATCTGAGAAATTTCCCGGCCCTCCGCAAATTTCACACAGGTGAACAAAGAGACCTATGGGACCTATGGGAGTTATAGGGCCTATGGGACGTGTCGGACTTGTCCGACCTGTCTGACCGGGGGAACAGACAAACCTTGGCCAGGAAACATGCATGTTGCCTTGTAAATCGACTGTCCGCGATTTAACGACTTGAGCGCGCAAGCCGCACCATGAAAATGGCAGAGAATGGACAGGGGATTGTCATATCCCTGCATCCACATCTTCCCTGTTCACTGCCCGCTGTTCGCTATTTACATCTTCCCTGTTCACTGACCCCTGCCCCACTGTTCACTGCCCACTGTTCACTTCTTCACTCACAACCCACAACCCACAACTCTCCCTCCCCCTATGCCTTCGCCCTTCCACATCGTCTGCCTGAGCCATCTCGTCTGGGAAGAGACGTTGTTCCAGCGTCCGCAGCAATTGATGAGCCGCCTGGCCGCGCGCGGACATACGGTGCGTTATTTCGCCCAATGGCCGCTGCGGCGCGCGCTTGTTGTGTGTGGGCGCGCGCTTTTCACAGGCCCAGGCCAGAGAACCCGGCTCTGCGGAACTCCCGCGCCGGGGCTTGCGTATTGGAACTTGCCGAATCCGCCAGGAACACGTCACGTCGGCGCAATGCGCGCTTTGGCACAAGCACGCCTGGGCCGCCTCGCATGCCGCTCGCTCGAAGAGGGCCGCGCCGCTGGAAAACCCCGCATTCTCTGGATTTATTATCCTGACTACTTCAGCATTGTCCAACGATTGGAATCGCAATTCGATCTTCTCGTCTATGATTGCATGGACCACTTTGCGGGATTTCGCTCGGAGCGTGCGGATGCCGCCGAATGCGAGCGCCGTCTCGCCCAAACCGCCGATATTGTTTTCGCGGGCGGACGCAGCCTTCACGCCTCGATTTGCGACCTCAATCCGCGCAGTTATTGTTTCCCCAGCGGAGTCGATGCGGATCATTTCGCCCTCGCCACGCGCCCCGAAACGGCCGTCCCGCCCGATTTGGAGGCCATTGCGCGGCCGCGCTTGGGGTATTTCGGCGCTGTGGACGAACGCATTGACTGGCCGCTCGTTCGCGACCTCTGCCGCCGGCGCCGCGATTGGTCCGTGGTCTTTCTCGGGCCGCTTGTTTTAATGAAACAATGCCCGGTGGCGGATGAACCGAATTTTCATTACCTGGGCGCAAAGCCTTACGCCGTCCTCCCCGCCTATCTCAAGGGATTCGACGCCTGTCTGATGCCTTTTGTGCAAAGCGAACTCGTTGCGCACATCAGCCCGACAAAAACGCCCGAGTATCTGGCTGGCGGACGCCCTGTGGTTTCGACGCCCGTGCCCGATGTCGTCGCTGATTATGCGGATGATGTCTTAATCGCATCCGGGGCGGAGAAATTTGCAGCCGCCTGCGCCCGTGCGCTTGAGCGCGGCCCCGGCCCCTCGCACAAGCCGCAGCAAAGCCGCACCTGGGACGAAATCGCCGCGCAAATGGAAGGGCTTCTTTTCAAGCGCCTTGCGGAAAAACGCCCTGGCGTATTCTGATCCGCTCCAGACAAAAGCAATGTTTAGGGCCGCCTAAATACGAAAGCGGCGGAAAACCCGAAGGTCTTCCGCCGCTCGTTTGTTTTCCTGAAATTCGCGGTGCGAATTAGAACATCATCCAGTCTTCCACGCCAGCGGTGTCATACAGACGGAAAATCTGGATTTTGTCGCCGGTCGGAGGAGTTGCTCCTGGCTCGGTGACGAACATATAGGTTTTTCCGCTGATTTCCGCAACGCAGGCGTCGCGAATGCCACCAGTCATGCTGGGATCGGTCACCGACAGGGCGGAGGTAAGCGGATTGGCCACATCGATGAACTGAACCGCAGGCGCGCGAGGGGTTGTGCTGTTTCCAATGTCCGCGAACAGAATATAAGTGGCGCCTTTCCACTTCAGGAGGCCAATACCCTGCACGGCGACACCATGAATATCGGCGGCCTGATAAATGCCAGTGGGAAGAAGCGAAGACAAATCGCCAGGAGTGGCACTATTGTCAATTACGGCACAGGCATCGACCGTCGAGCCATTGCGCGCATAGTAAATTTTGTTCCCATCCACCACCAAGTCACGCACGTTGCCGTTGTATGGAGTGGTGAACACGCCCGAGACGGAAACCTGGGTTAGGGGGCTTGCGCCATTAAGCGTGTATGTGCGCAAGCTCGAATTAATCACGTAGGAGGCAACCACTTCCGCCGAGCCGTAGGCATAAGGGGCCACTGTGACAAGCCGCTGGCCAATCACCGTTTCCTCATCGACGAAAGCGCCAGCCTGATCCAGCACTGCCAGATAGCCATCGCTTCCGTTATCACCCGCCACGTAGATTTTGCCTGTGGCCTGATCGATCTGAACGCCCTGCACACCACGGCCTGATGCCCACGTTGTGCGGCTGGAAAGGTCGATGAACTGCGTTACCACCGGCGAAGGGCCAGTCGGGTCGGTGATTTTAAGCACGTCCTGGTTGTTGAACGAACCAACAAACAGGGCGCCGTTGTAAAAGTCGATGCATCCCGGGAAGTTCGAGACCGACGAAATGTCAATCGATCCCACATAGACCACTCCCGGAACCTCTGCGGTGGCGAGGCTGACGGACAAAGCCAGAACCACACCTAAAAATGGACAAACATACTTTTTCATGGCGATTGATCCTTTCGCGGCTGCGAGAATATCAGGCTTGCGTTCCTTTGCCTGGGGCACGGTCCATCCCGTGCATGCCTAGAAATAGAAAATACGATTAAGCACAAGTCAAGCCCAATCCCAGAAATCATTCGAACTAACGGACAGAATTTCCCCAATCAAATGAATGTCGTGGATTCCGACAGGAAGGCGCTTCTTGTTCGTTTGCATTTTACGCCATCGTGGAACAAATAGACGCGCGGTGTTACCGCGCACTTTTTAATTAATTTTTAGAAAGTCTGTCTTCTTCAATACCATTGCAAACAACTTCGTGCGATTTTCATGTCAGCCGATGATTGGAGTTCTTCAGGTCATCTCGCGCTTTTCGCTTGATTTCCACGCGCCTGCGGGTTTTTATTTTCAGTTGACACTAGGGAGGTGTGCACGGTCCAGGTTCTGTCGTTTATTTTTTTAGCATCTAAACCAAACGATTGGAACCTTTCCGGAGTCTGGTAAACTATGTGGGGGCATGTCAGCGATACGGAGAATGGGGAAAGTGTGCATAGAATCGACGCAAAAATAGAAAGGGGGTGATTGCAGTTTATCCGCCATCGGCACTTCCAGTCTTAACAGTATTGGAAGGCCGCAAATCTCAAAGAAAATAAAGGATTCCGTCCATGATGAAGAAAGCATGGATTCTTCTTGTTCTCGTTTGCTTGAGCTCCTGGGCATTCGCCCAGATGACTATCGACAATTTCGAAAGTTACGCCGACTCGACCGCCCTTCTGGCCGCATGGCCTGAGAATAATGGCATTACCAGTTACACGGTGAATTCGCTGAACACTGCTGACGGCGCCAATGGAACGGCAAAATGGCTTCAGGCTCTGGATGCAGGATACACCAAGGGCCTGAACAGCCTTACACTTCCTGGCCCTTCGGCTGCCGACAATTACAAAGTCAAATTCTACTATCAGAGCGGCTTTGGCGGTTATGCCGCATGGCCTGGCCTTACTATCACAGTTAAGCAGAATTCGGTCGTGAAGGGATCGGTTTCCCTCGGCTCCACCGCCACCACTGGCTGGACAGCGGCCGAAATCACTGCTAGCTCTTTTACAACCGATCCGGTCGTTATTTCGGTTGGCGGCACATACACCAATGATGCCACCCCTCCCACCGGCGGCAATTACTCGCTGGGCCTCGATGAATTCACATTCGAAGCCGCCGCGGTTCCGCTGCAGCTGGCCATCAGCCCCGATGCGGCTGTGATTCTCTCGGGCACCGAGACAATCACTGCTACCCCCTCGGGCGGCTCTGGCACCTATACGCAGGTTCGCTTTGACGTTGGCAACAACGGCTCATGGGAAGCCACAGACAATTCCTCTCCGTTCACCTTTAGCTGGAATACGGCTGCCACGCAGGCGGGCCAGGGCACAGCGGACATCGCTGTCGAGGTTACGGATTCCCTCAGCACCACCAAGTCGGAAGTGAAAACCTTCACGATCGACAACCGCAATGGCGGGCGCGTAACACTCGTATCAAGCAACTTCAATACCTGGACGGGCGGTCTGCCCAATGGATGGGTTAGCTTCCAGGCGAATGCCAATGCAGTCGTCGCTGAAGAAGCCACCAGCTATAGCCCCAGCGCCGGTGCATGCGTGAAGATCACCTTCACGGCTACTGATACTACGAATCGTTATATCATCCGCTACGGCACATCTTGGGCTGGCGACATTACTGACCTTCAGGCTTCCACGTATGCCAAGGGCGGCAGCGCGCGCCTGTATTATTGCACCAGCACCGATGACGTTACCTTCACCCCCCAGATCGGCAACAGCGCGGTGACGATTAACAACCCCGACTGGACATACGGCGTCGGCGCCGCATGGAACATGACCGGCCTTACCGCTGCTGATAAGGTCTCTATTGCGACGCACCAGTTCTCCGCTGGCGACTCGTTCTGGGATGACGTTACGGTGAAGGGCACTCCGCCCGCTACCGCTGTCAATGACTGGTTCCTCTTCTAATTCGTGATTCGCGCAATTTCGCTCTTGTGAATTCGTGCGATTCCGAAGTTCTTTCCAAGCAGGGGGATGCGCGCCAAACGCGCTTCCCCCTGTTTTTGTTAAATATCTGGGGTGTGGTGTTTCTGGGCAATGATGCCAGCCAAAATGGAGTCTATTTCTGGAGCGCTGAAGGCGCGGGCAGGAAAAAGCCCCGAAAACCATGAAGGCGGTTGCCCTGGGCGGGTTGGTTTGGG
>CAYUNT010000091.1:0-17520 GCA_964446285.1 uncultured Candidatus Sumerlaeota bacterium
GGAAGGGGTCGATACCTCCCACACCTAGTATCCATCGTTTACAGCGTGGACTACCGGGGTATCTAATCCCGTTTGCTCCCCACGCTTTCGCGCCTCAGCGTCAGTGACAGTCCAGAGAGTCGCCTTCGCCACCGGTGTTCTTCCTGATATCTACGCATTCCACCGCTACACCAGGAATTCCACTCACCTCTCCCGGACTCGAGCCAAGCCGTATCCAGTGCAGTCGCTCCGTTAAGCGGTAGCGATTTCACACCAGACGCGCCTGGCCGCCTACGCGCCCTTTACGCCCAATAAATCCGGATACCGCTTGCCACCTCTGTCTTACCGCGGCTGCTGGCACAGAGTTAGCCGTGGCTTCTTCCACCAGTACCGTCAAACCCGAATTCACCATCCGGGCTTTCTTTCCGGTCGAAAGGAGTTTACACCCCGAAGGGCTTCATCCTCCACGCGGCGTCGCTCGGTCAGGGTTGCCCCCATTGCCGAAGCCTCTAGACTGCTGCCCCCCGTAGGAGTCGAGGCCGTATTTCAGTCCTCGTGTGGCTGACCACCCTCTCAGGCCAGCTACCCATCGTAGCCTTGGTGAGCTGTTACCTCACCAACTAGCTAATGGGAGGCGGGCCCCTCCTGAAGCGCATTGCTGCTTTAGACGCCGAATCCGAAGATTCAGTGTCCACATGCGGTATTAGCGGATGTTTCCACCCGTTATCCCCCACTTCAGGGCAGGTTACCCACCTTGTACTCACCAGGTCGCCGCTTTACTCACACAGTTGCCCATGCTTTCTCGCTCGACTTGCATGCCTAATCCACGCCGCCAGCGTTCATTCTGAGCCAGGATCAAACTCTCCGTTGGAGAATATCCTGTCCATGCGGGCATCCCCCGTGGGAGATTGTTGCGCCCGCAAATGGCGTTTTTATTGTGTTTTTGTTTGGGTATTGGATGCCGCCGACACTCCCGAAGGAGCGTCAGACGGGAACCTCGCGTCGTCCGCTTTTGCTGAAACCGCTTTTGTCCGTTGCCGGACATCCGCGATTTCATGCGGACGGTGCTCTCTGCTCAGTTTTCAAAGAACAGACGCCGTGAAACGATACTCAAACGGCGGACCGCGTAATGCTTGGTCGCGTCCGATCCCTCTTGAGCATCTGCTACTTCAGATGTTGGGGATCACGCAGCCGCTTCTTGCAGGCCGTATGCCTGAAGAAGAGGAAAGGCTCTCAGGGCTTTTCGCGCTACCGCGTCATCGGCGGCGCGGACTGCCCTAGTCTGCCTTGTTTCCTGCATCAACCGCCCTGCCCGAGTCAAGCGATTTTTTTCGCTTCTTGCTGAATTTTTTCCGGGCGGGCCGCAGGCTTCCGTTGCGCAGGCGTCTCAGCCCGCTTGCGCAAGGGCCGTCAACCTATGAAGAAGGGGGTTGCGCGTCAAGAGAAAACGACAAGATTCTTTTAAGGCATCTATAATGCTGAATAATATAGAGTTACGGTGGATTTGTGCTATTGTTTCCAGGGAGGCAGTGCATTTTTTTTGCGATCTTTTTTGCCGTTTTACCCCCTTTCCCAACTCCCGGCCTTTTCGTCATTTGCCCTGCCCGATGGCTTCCCTCCAAGCCCGCCGCTCTTGATGGCACCCGGAATTTTATCCTTATTTAATCTAAATATGCCAAAGTCGCGTGCCATGCGTTCCGCCATAGGGTCACTAAAGCGGTTTCCCGGCTGAATGCACGCCAAGCCGAAAGGCTTCGCGCCACGAAAAAGCAGATTTTTCGCAGCGCGCGGTGAAAACGCTACTCAGAATTCGCCTGTGGAATGCGTTTGTGATGCGGGTCTTCACTGGGCGAACCTGTGGCCTGTTCCAGTGAGGCGCGCATCCCGGACGCCGTGACATGTTCGAGGCGTTCAGCCGCCTCGTGGACATGATCGGGGCGCTCGCCTACAGCGCTAACCAAAAAGGATTCCCAGAGGCGGTGCGTGCGGACAAGCGTGCGCGCCTCTGTTTCGCCGCGCGCGGTTAGGCGCCACCGCGTCCCCTCGCGCTGCAGACGCCCGCCGCGCTCAAGCCAGAAAAGCGCGATGCGGACAAGGAATCCCTGGCGCAGCGCCCGCTGGATCGTCACGGCGCTTGGCGGCACGCGCTCTTCAGGGTCTATTTCCCGCAGGCGATAGAGAAATCCAAGAACGTCTTCGCGGACGATAGCCAGATTGGAAAGCAGACGGCGCGCGCCTCGCACGGCCACGCCCTGGCGAGGCGCAAATAAATACGCCGCCGTGAAAAACACGCCGGCCATCAAGCCCATCATACCCGACGTGCTTGTGTCCTCGAACCCGAACCAGACGGGCGCGGAGATGGCGGCGGCGTGGCCCGCAAAGGCGCTAAGGGCGGCCAAAACCACGCTCAGAACAAGCAATACGCCAAGGCGGTCCGTGAGCAGCCGCGCCGTGGCTGCCGGAACAATCAGCATCGCGATAACGAGAATGCTCCCGACGCTCTCGAACGCCGCGACGGTGGTCAGCGCGGTGACGATCATCAGGAGATAGTGCATCCAATCGGCGCGAATTCCGAGCGATATGGCGAGCGCCGGATCGAATGACGAGATTTTCAATTCTTTGTAAAACACAATCACAAACACGAGATTCACGAGCAATACCACGCCGTTTGTGAGGGCCGCACGCGGGATTTCGCGCCCGAGGATCAATACGGTGTCGAGCGGCGTGAGTTCAATCGCGCCATACAAAACGCAGCCCGGATCAAGGTCAACGTGGTCGGCGGCGCGGCGGATGAGAATGAGTCCGAGGGCGAAAAGGCTGGTAAAAATCACGCCCATCGCGGCGCTCTCCTCGACCTGCCCCACGCGATGAACGCCGTGAACAAGCAGCGCTGTGGCGGCGCCAGCCACGCACGCGCCAACGAACATCGTCACACTGCCCCGGCTGCCCGTAAGCAAAAACGCAAGCGCGAGGCCGGGAAGAACAGCGTGGCTGATGGCATCGCCCATCATGCTCATTCGCCGCAAAACAAGCCACGCGCCTGGCAATGCGCATGCCATTGCGCTCAGCGCGCCGACGGCGGCAATCCACGAATCGACCCAAGTCCACTCGAATGTCATGGGCGCGCCTCGTTTGCAGAGGAGGGTGAAATGGGCGCCGCAACAAGCGCGTGCGGACTGGGCGGCATTTCTTTTGCCATCTTCATTTTCGTTTCTTTCGCGCCTTTCGTGGTGAATGTCATCTTCTCTGCATCCGCGGATTCCTTTTCCGCTAAAAGGATTTCCAGGCGGCGTATAAGTTCCGGATCGAGGACATGCTCGATGCGGTCGGCGCTTGTTTCCACGTGGCTCGGGGCGATGTCCGCATGTGTAATGAGGTAAATTTCCCACAGACGGTGGTTGCGGACGACGGCGCGCGCCTCGCGCAATCCTTCGGCAGTCAGGCGGAAGCGATTTTCGTCATGCGCAATAAACCCGGCCGCAATGGCGTGGCTGAGCGCGCGATGCAACGCCCGCGGACGCCAGGATCGCGCGCCCAGCAATTCGTGAAATGCCACGCCTTTTTGCGCCGCGCGTTCTTCGGAGGATCCTTCGGTTTGAGCAGCGATTTCGGCCGCTTCGAGCAGCTCGCGCAAGAGGTGCTGGCGCGCCACCAGCGCCGAGAGCCGCGCGTGTTCGAGTGTCCGGCGAATCAGACCGCGCGCCGGGCCAATCAGCAGGCTAATGAAAAACACAATCGCCGCCGCCAAAACGATCACGGCCCCGGCGGGAAGGCGTTCGAAGAGCGCGCTCGCAGCCGATCCGAAAAACGCGCTCACGCCGCCAAGCAGCGCGGACGTCGCGAGCATCCGCCGCAGGTTGTTCGTCCAAAACCGTGCCGCCGCCGCAGGAATCACAAGCATTGCGACGACAAGAATGAGTCCGACGGCCTGCAGGCCAATCACCGTGACGCCAACGACGAGCAGCATCATCAGAAGATCGAGCGCGAATACGGGCCATCCCTGCGCGGCGGCGAAATTCTGATCGAAGCAGATCATTGCGAATTCCTTGAAAAACAACACACAGACAAACGCCGCCGCCGCCGCTGAAATGGCGATGAGCAGCGCATCGGAATAAAGCATCGACGAAGTCTTGCCGTAGATAAACGAGTTGAGACCGGCGGAATGGCCGCTTTCCATGCGCGAGGCCATCGTGAGCAAAGCGATGCCCGCGCCAAAGAAAACGCTCAGGACAATGCCTAGCGCGGCGTCGTCGGCCAGGCGCGTTCCCTTGCGAATTGCTCCGACGGCAAGAATGCCAAGCACAGCGAAAATCGCCGCGCCAGCAAGCAATCCGACGAGATTGCGCCCCGCCCCCCCGAGTGCGATCATCGCCATAAATGCCAGCACAACGCCGGGCAGTGTGGCGTGGCTGAGCGCGTCGCTTAGGAGCGAACGCTTGCGCAGAAGGAGAAACGTCCCGACCAGACCGGCCGCAATTCCAAGGAAGGTGGCGCCAATGATGACCACGCGTGTGTTGTAATCGCGCAGCGTCATCACGCGCCATAACTCCGGCCAGAAGCCTGACACGAGGTTTTGCGCGGCGGAGGCGCTCTCCGATGGGGCATTGTCCAAAGACGCGCCCAGGGCCACTCCTCCAAGAATAAAAAATAACGCTCCCCCCATCGCCAATGTGCACGTCCTCACATATCCTATATGCAACATAGGTATTTTCATAATAGGCATTATCTCCGCGCCAGGGCGTCCGCTGCCTGGTCGAGCAGCGTCAGCTTGCCGCCAAACGTCTTGCGCAGGTTCTCGGGTGTAAAAACCTCTGCCGTCGGACCGTGCGCCACCACGCGCATGTTCAGAAGAATTACATGATCGAAATACGATGGCACAGTCTGCAAATCGTGGTGAACGACCAGGACGGTCTTCCCACTGTGCTTGAGTTCCTTGAGCAACGCGATGATCGCGGCTTCGGTGGCGGCGTCCACGCCCGCAAAGGGTTCGTCCATGAAGAAAATGCGCGCGTCCTGCACGAGCGCCCGCGCCAGAAACACGCGCTGCTGCTGGCCACCCGAGAGCTGGCTGATCTGGCGCGAGGCGTATGGGGCCATGCCGACTTTTTCAAGCGCCGCGAGGGCCGCCGCGCGATGCCGCCGCGCCACGGGCCGGAACCATCCGATGCTCCTGTAGAGGCCCATCGCGGCCACATCGAGCGCGCTCACGGGGAAGTCCCAGTCCACGCTCTCGCGCTGCGGCACATAGCCCACGAGTGCGCGTTGTTCTTCATACGGCTTTCCGTATATATGAACAATGCCAGATGCGCGCGGAGTCAGCCCGAGAGCCGCCTTGATGAGCGTGCTTTTGCCCGCGCCGTTCGGACCAACGATCCCGACAAGTTTTCCTTCCGGCACGTCCAGGTCCACATCCCACAACACAGGGCGGCGCTGATAAGCGACGGTCATGTCATGGATCGAAAGCGGCGCGGCGGACGAATGTTCTTCGCCGTGCGAAACGGCGTGCACGGGCAGCGACGGTTCGCCATGTGGAGTTGCGCCGCCTGGCACTTGAGCCTGCGCAGATTTCCCGCTGGCAGGCTGATTATTGCGAGAATCCATTTCGCCGTTCATCGCGATTCCTTTCGTTCCGAGGCCGTATTTGCATTTTTGGCGGGCGCGGCGAGAAGCCCTTTCATTCCGCGTTCCGGCGCATTGCCGCCGAGCGCCCGCGTGATCGTCGTCACGTTGTGGTCAATCATGCCGATGTAGGTGCCTTCATAGGTTCCGGCGGCGCCCATCGCATCAGAAAACAGCGACCCGCCGATGCGCAGCGACCGCCCGCGCGCCCCCACGCCTTCGATGAGCGCCTTGACGTTTTTGTCGGACACGCTTGTTTCCACAAAGATCGCTGGAACGCCGCGCGCCACAATCAAATCCACCAGGCGGTTCACATCGCGCAGTCCCGCCTCGGATTCCGTGGAAAGACCTTGAATTCCGCGCACCTCGATTCCGTAGGCGCGGCCGAAATACGAAAAGGCGTCATGCGCCGTGATAATAAGCCGTTGCGAAGCGGGAATCGACGCGATGCAGCGGCGCGCGTAGTCGTCGAGCACCTTCAATTCCACCAAATATGCCTCGCTGTTTTTGTGGTAAAGCGCGGCATTGGGCGGATCGAAATCGCACAGCGCGTCCGTGGCATGGCGCGTGGCCATCGTCCAGCCCGAGACGTCCATCCAGACGTGCGGATCGGGATGCCCGCCCGCCCCCTCGCGCGCCAGGAGCCAGTCGCGCGCAATTGCGCCCGTGACGGCGAATGCGGGGCGGCGGCGTCCCACCTTTTCCAGCAGGCCCGTCATGCGCCCTTCGAGCATTTGCCCCGAATAAAACACAATATCCGCATCGAGAAGACGGGCCACATCGCGGCGCGTTGGCGCGTAGAGATGCGGGTCCACGCCCGGCCCCATCAGCGCGCGCAATTGCGCCTTATCGCCCGCAACGACACGCACGATGTCCGCCACCATGCCGACCGTGGCCACGGCTTTGTATGGATATTCGCCGTGGAATTGGGCACAGGATTGCGCCTGTGCGCTCGGCGGAACCGCCGCGAGAAAAATGGCAAGGGAGAGGACAACCGCCGCAAGTATCCGCGAGGGCGCGATTTTCGGCGCGGAAGCAGGAACTGAGAAGAAGGTTAAAATCATCCGCGTCTTGTTACAAGCGCTCGTCATGTTCCTTCCTCATCCACTTTCGATTATTATTGGCAATCCCCAGGAACATTTGCCCGGATGCCCTAATATCTCAATTTCGCTCCGTCCCTTGCACGCCGTCGCAGTTCTCAGCGTAAATCATTCCAGAGAGAATGCAAGTCCGCTGATGGCACATTTATTACGATGGATGCTGGACTCTCGCGGCAAATAACACATTGCCGCCTCATACCTTCCGCGCCACCTCCGATAATGGACTTGCGCGCTGGGGCAGTCATGGATTCCGTCTTGGAAGCGGCGCGGCATCCCTCCGCGAAGGCTGCGCCCAATTCTTCGATCAGAGAACGAAGAGAACGACATGAATCCCAATGCGCTTCCCGAATATCGGTGCCTGTTCACTGAAATCGCGCCCGAGAAACTGACGATCGATCCGGCCGCGGCACCATGGCGCGACTCGACGCCAATCCATCCGTTTTTGCGCGCCGAAGACGGTCTGCCTCCGCGCCAATCGACTACAGCGCGCGCCGTCTGGAGCCGCGACGCACTCCACGTGCTCTTCGATTGCGAAGACGATCATATCTGGGGCAATTTCCAGCGCCACAACGACCCCATTTTCGATGAAGAAGTGGTCGAGGTGTTTCTCGATCCCGAGGGGCGGCGTTCGCGCTATTGGGAGTTCGAAATCAGCCCACGCTCGGTGCTTTTCGCGGCGGAAATCGCCAATGACGGCGCTACGCCCCCAGGAGTTCGCATCCTGCGCCATCTGCCTGTGGACACGCTCGGCGGACGCGCCGAAGTCGATGGGCGCATCGCCAATCCCGCCGCGCCCGACCGCCGCTGGCGCGCGCTTTTGTCGATCCCCTTCGCCCTGATCGAGCGCCCCGCCCCGCCCCGCCCGGGCGATGTCTGGCGCGTAAATTTTTTCCGCATTGACCGCCCCCCCGCGCCGCATCCGGGCGAATTCACATGCTGGTCGCCCACGTTCTCGAATCCGGCATATTTTCACTATCCGGCATATTTCGGCTCACTTATATTTGCAAAATAGGCGGTCTTTCCTTGCCTCGGAGGCGCTTGCGCCCGATGCTTTTGGTTTGGGGCCGCGCCGCCCTCATTCCACGCAGTTCAGGTCATAGAAATGGCCAAATCCGCCGAACGATATATTTGCATCCACGGCCACTTTTACCAGCCGCCGCGCGAGAATCCCTGGCTCGGCCAGATCGAAACCCAGCCGAGCGCCGCGCCGTTTCACGATTGGAATGCGCGCATCAATTTCGAGTGTTACCGCCCGAACGCCTCAGCGCGTGTGGTCGATAGCGCCAACCGCATCCTCGACATCCGCAACACCTACGAGTCGATTTCGTTCAATTTCGGCCCGACGCTGTTTTCGTGGATCGAAGAGCGCGCGCCCGAGGTCTATGCGGCCATTCTCGAGGCCGACCGCCGCAGCGTTCGCGCGCGCGAAGGGCACGGCAACGCTATCGCGCAAGTATATAACCATATCATTATGCCACTGGCCGAGCGGCGCGACCGCCTGACGCAAATCCTCTGGGGCCTGGAGGATTTCCGCCGCCGATTCGGGCGCGACCCCGAGGGGATGTGGCTGCCCGAAACCGCCGTGGACACGGAAAGCCTTGTTTTGCTTGCGGAAAATGGGATTAAGTTCACGATTCTCGCCCCGCACCAGGCGGCAAAATTTCGCGCCAGCGCGAGCGCCAGCGCCACTGCCGACAAAACGTGGAAGGATTGCGCGCAAGCGGGCGGCATTGACCCGACGCGCGCTTATGCCTGTCCGCTTCCGGGCGGACGCTCGATCTCGCTGTTTTTTTACGATGGCCCCGTTTCGCGCGCCATTGCCTTCGACGACCTTCTGGCCGATGGCTCGCGCCTGGCCCGGCGCCTGACTGAGGTTTTCCGCGACGACCGTTCCTGGCCGCAACTCGTTCACGCCGCCACCGACGGCGAAACCTTCGGCCACCATCACCGATTTGGCGAAATGGCGCTCGTCTATGCGCTGCACTTGATCGAGTCGCAGGGCCTTGCGCGCCTCACGAATTTCGGGCAATATCTTGAACGCCATCCGCCCGCCGTTGAAGTCCAAATCGCCGAAAACACATCGTGGTCGTGCGCGCACGGCGTTGAGCGATGGCGTTCGAATTGCGGATGCGCCATTCATCCCGATTCCGGATGGAACCAGAAATGGCGCGCGCCGTTGCGCGATGCGCTTAACCTGCTAAAGCGGCGCCTGGACTTGCTTTTCGAGGAACTTGCCGCGCCGCTCGCCATCGATCCGTGGAAGGCGCGCGACGATTACATTCATGTCATTCTCGGCCGCGCCAATGGGGCGACGGACAAGTTTCTCCACCTTCACGCGCGCCCGCCGCTCACCGATGAGCGCGCCGCCGATCTACTGCACCTGCTCGAAATGCAGCATTACGGAATGCTTATGTTCACGTCGTGCGGGTGGTTTTTTGATGAGCTTTCCGGAATCGAGCCGACGCAAAATCTTCTGTATGCGGCGCGGGCGCTTCAGTTGGCCGGGCAGTTCCGCGCCGGACTCGAAGAGGAATTCCTCGCAGTCCTCGGGCAGGCGCCGAGCAACGTCTATCCGGGCGGCGGACGCGAAATCTGGGCGCGGTTCATCCAGCCCGAGGTGGCCGATCTGCGGCGCGTGATCGCTAACGCGGCCATCGCGCGACTGCAAAACCCGGCGGAAGGCAAATTCCCATATTTCTCCTATGAAATCGAGGTGCGCGACCGCAGCGCCGAGGCGATTGGCTCGATGACCCTCGCCCTCTCACGCATTCGCGTCCGCTCGCGCATCGAACGATCAAGCGCTGATTGCATTGCGGCCGTTCTCCACTTTGGCGCGCACGATTTTCACTGCGCCCTGCGCTCGCCACTCGAACCCGCCGCCTACGCGCGCCTGCGCCGCGAATTGTTCGAGACGTTCCGCCGGCAGTCCGTGGCGGAAGTTCTTCGCCTCATGGACCGCGAATTCGACGCGCGCCGATACACGATTCGTGACCTCTTTCCCGAGGAGCGGCTCCATCTGCTCGAACGCGTCACAACGGAATCCTTCGGGCGGTTTTTATCGCTCGTCGAGCTCATCCACGACGAAACGTGCAAGTTGATGGACTACGCTCGCGAAATGAAAAGCCCGGTTCCGAAAGGATTTTTGGCGGCGGCGGAATTGGTGCTTCGCGCGCGCATCGAGCGGGCGTTTGAACTTTTCCTGGAAACAGGCAGCCATGTTCTGCTCGACGACCTCGTGGCGCAGGCGCGGCGCTGGGAAATTGCGCCGGCGTCCGGATCGTTGATGCGCCGCTTGCAGCAGGCGCTTGACGAACGCGTCCGCCGGCTGAGCACGCATCCAGACGATGAGACCGCGGACGCTCTGCTGGCCATTCTCGCCGTCGTAACCTCGCTTGGCATCGAGAATGAAATCGACCTCTGGGAGGCGCAAAATACCTGTTTTGAACTCGTTTATTCGAGCGCCTCACCCGCTGGCTCCGCGGAGCAGGCGCATCAATCAGCGTCGGCGCAATCCGCGGCTCCACTCCCCCCCATGCCGGGGGCGCTTGGGCCGCGCGCGCTCATTCTGCTCGCCACTCGCTTGCGCGTCTCGCTCGATTCTCCCCTGCGCAAAACGAGCATCACTCGCCCGCCAACCGTCGCCCGCACGCACCCGCCTGTCCCCGAGCCGCACATCACGGCGATATAGAAGCGCGTGAGAGAAGAGAAATGGCGAATGTGACTCAGGGGACCAATGGGACCAACGAGACAAGTGCGACGGCAGAAACAGATGCGATAAACAAGCCGGACAAGCGGGAACAATTCTCCGGCAAAGCCTTTTGCTCTTAGGAAATAATGGGTTCTTCGACAACTCCGCGCCTTTCCTCCTCTTCGCTGTCTTCTGCGCCTTCGGGCGCGCGGCCTTTGCGCGTGGCGTGGGTGCTCAACTGGCTCCCCGTCGGCGGAGTCGAGCGCCTGGTTATTTCGGTTTTGTCGCATCTGGATCGCGCACGCTTCGAGCCGTCAATCATCCTTTTGCGCGAACGCGGCGTTTTGGCGGACGAAGCCGAAGCGGCCGGATTGCCCGTGATGCTTTCGCCGATGCGGACTCGGCTTTCGCCGCCGGGGCTGATGCGATTGTCGCGCCTGTTCCGCCAACTGCGGCTGGATATTGTTCACGCGCACATGTATCGCAGCAACACACCCGCCACCATTGCGGCGCGCATGGCCGGAGTCCCGATCTGCATCGCGCACATCCACAACGTCCAGACGCTCGAGACGTGGCGCCAGCGCGCGATGGACCGCTTCCTCAATCGCTGGCGTTCGGCGGTCATCGCGGTGTCGGAATCCGTTCGCGCGGACGTGCTTCGCGAGACGGGAGCGCCGCCCGGCCTTGTGCGCGTCATCCACAACGGGATCGACCTCGCGCCCTTTGCCGCGCCGCCCGCGCCCGCCGAACGCGCCTCCTTGCGCGAACGCGAAGGATTGCCAGCCAGCGCAATCGTTTTCGCCACAGTGGCGCGCCTCGTGCCGCAAAAAAACCACGCAGGATTGCTCCGCGCATTCGCCCAAGCCGCGCCGAAAACCCCTCGCGCATTTCTTTGGATTATCGGCGACGGTCCCCTGCGCCAATCGCTCGAAGAAGAAGCGGCAAGGCTCGGCATCGCGGCGCGCGTTCGTTTCGCGGGCAAGCGATTCGACGTTCCTCGCCTTTTGCCGCTGGCCGATCTCGGCACGGTGGTGACCTATAAAGAGGGATTTTCGCTCGGTCTCGTCGAATGCCTCGCCGCCGGTCTGCCGCTGGTCGTCACGGACGTCGGAGGCAATGCCGAGGCGGTTCGCGAGGGCGTCGAGGGTTTGATCGTGCGAAACCCCGACGACACAGACGCGATTGCGCGGGCGATCGAGCGCCTGGCGGCGGATGGAGCGGAGGGCGATTCGCTTCGCGCGCGCATGAGCGCCTCGGCCCGCCAGCGCGCGGGCGAATTCAGCGTTGAGACGATGACCTCAAAAATCGCCGCGCTGTATGACGAATTGCGCCCGCACGCCGGTGGGAAATCGTAAAATTTCACCCCAAAAGCAAGAAGACACAAAGAAGGGTTTTTCCGTTTCGCGGAAAGGCGAATTGCATGGTGTCTTTGTGTTTTGGTGGCAAAACGCCTTTCCCAAACTATCAGAAAATCGCGATGCGGTGTCGGAATGCGCCCTTGAGGCGCCCCCACTTCCAGGCGGCGGCGGCGGCCAGATCGTATAGCGGGCGGCGGCGTTCCCAGCCGCTGCGTGCGAAAATCGCCATGAACGGCGCGCGAATCAGCGCCCAGAAAATCATGCCTGTGTTTTTCCATTCGATCCATGCGCGGCGTCCCAGGCGGCGGCGGTGTTTCGCGAACAAGTCAGCAGAAGCCTTGCCGTAAGAATGAATTTGACGCAAATACGGACCTATCTCCGAACGAAAATAATGCCGGACATAAGCCTTCTCGACATATTCCAGCCTGCACGCGCTATCCCACTGAACGCGCCAGCACAAATCGGCATCCTCGCAAACAAACAAACTCTCATCGAATCCTCCCACGCGGCGGACCAATTCAGCGCGAAACGCCGCATTGGCCGTGGCCGCAAACGGAAGCATGTAGGGTGGATCACCCTCGATCAGGCGCCGTTGATTGAGCAGCAGGCAGACATACGCGTGGCATTCCGGGCCAGTCTTTACTTGTTTGTATAATATCGTTCCGCCCACACCGCCTACTTGCGGGTTCACGAAAGGCGCAACGAGCAGGCGCAGCCAATCCGCGTCGGGAACCGCATCGCTGTCGATGAAGGCGAGAATTTCGCCGTGCGCCGCGGCGATCCCGCAATTTCGCGCGGCGGAGGCGCCTTGTTTTTCGCAGCGCCGCGGAGGAAATCCGCATTCGGCGGCAATGCGCGCGGAGTCATCGGTCGAGTTGTTGTCAACGACGATAACCTCGATCCGGTCCGCGGGATACTCCAGGCGCGCCACTCCCTCCAGGCATTCACGCAAGGTCGATGCCGCGTTATAGACGGGAATAATCAGAGATACGAATGGCAATTCGCCAGGCATATTCATTGTTCGGACAAGTCTATTTCCCGCCCCGGGGCGAGGCGGCCTTTCCCGCTCCCTCCCACGAATAATAGGTTCCGCCATCGCGAGGTTTGAGCATGGCGCGCAGGGTCATTCCCGCCGCGATGAAATTGCTGAACACGCGATACCCGGCGATGATCAGCGGATCGAGCAAGGGGTGATGCAGCGTAACGGTTATTTCCGATCCATCGACGGAATGCCAGATGGAAACAGGGAAAGTGTAGTCGAGCAGCATGAGTCCGCTGCGGTAATTGCGAACCACGCCGTCATAATTGCCCTTGGCCCACGACATCAGCCGGATGCGGTCGAGTTTGGTTTTGGTTTTTCGCTGCACGACGTTAGGCAGGTCGGGAATTAGCACCTCGGGGAATTCGGGCGGAATGAACAGATCGACCTGGTGTTCGCTGAATTTTTTCTGCACGGCGCGATACGCCGCCAGGGTTTCGTTCGAGGTGGACGTCGTCCAGAAAAGCAGTTTGCCCCGGCGGCGCGGAACGGCCTTCAGCGCCTGTTCGTCGCTGACGCCCGGCGTGCGCGGCATAGTTTCCTTGGCGAGTTTGTGCGGGAATTTCCCTGTTGTGGAGCGGAAAAAATCCTCAACGCTTACTTCATTGCATCGGGCAATCGCTTCGCGCCCGTCGCGCCGGTATTGAAAATTCACATTCGCCAGCGCGCGGAAATGTTTGAAGAGCAAAAGCGGGCGGCGCAGCGGCGGGGCGTGGCGGTGCGTCGTGCGAATGCCGTTGCGCAGGCAATAATACATCCCTTCGAAATTCTGCGCATGGCGCCGTTCCCAGAATCCCGCGTGTTCGACAAATGACGCGCTCGTGGCCTTGACTTTCCATCCTGCGCGATTGAAACGAATCCCCCACTCAATGTCGTCCCAAAACACAAACAGCCCTTCGTCCCAGATGCCTACTTCCTCGATGGCTTTCACGCGCGCGAGGCAAGAACAGGCCGCCACATAATCCACATCATAAACAACAGGCTTGGGATTGTAATCCGGATCCCCAGGCATTCCCTTGATTTCGTCTGCGCCGAGTTTGAGCAACTGGCCCGTGCTCCAGTCAATCCGCGCGCCCACCTCCTGAGTGCGGCCCGGGTTTTCGAGTTCGCCAATGCGCGACCCCACCTGCCCGACGCGCTCATCGGCCTCGGCGACATCAAGCAATGCCTGCAGCGCACCTTCATGGACCACAATGTCATTGTCGAGAAGCCAGAAATAATCGTATCCGCCGCGTTCGAGTCCCCAGCGCATTCCGGCGTTGAACCCGCCCGAGCCGCCAAGGTTCGTCGAGTGAAGAAGCAAGTGAGTGCGCGGATATTTTTCGCGCACCATCTCGACCGAACCGTCGGTCGAGGCGTTATCGACGAGCAGGATTTCGTCCGGCGGACGCTTGAGCGAATTGAGCGCGCGCAAAAGATCGTCGAGAAACTTTTTCTTGTTCCACGTGACGATAATTCCAAGAACTTTCGGGGATTTAGCGGTCATTCCAGCCTGCCTTATCGCGCATATTCGAAGCAAGGATATGCTTTTCGCCGCCTTGGGATGGCGAGGCTCTGCACTCGCGTCTGATGCAGTTGGATCGCGAGGCTCCGCACTCGCTCCTGATCCATTTGGGGTATTAACCTCCACGCCCGCACGCCCGTATCCCGGCGAAAAATTGCGCGGCTCGCTCGATACGGTTCTGCCGCGTCCTTCTCCTCCCACTTCTGGCTATGCCGGGCGCGGCCGGTTATCAAGGCTCATTCGCGTCGCGTGGCACAGAGGACAGGAACTGTTCATAGTTGCTGGCGGCACGGGCATCTTGCCCATGATTCCGGCGGCTTGGGAGTCTCGCCAAAGATTTTTCCTGCACATTGAACAGTTCCTGGCACGGAGGACGAGAGCAGGGATAGAGGATGACTGGGTTGCGGGGAAGAAGATGCGAGTGCGGAGCCTCGCGATCCTTCTGAAACAGATGCGAGTGCAGAGCCTCGCGATCCCAAACCGCTCGCTTCCAGCCCAAAACTCACATCCCCATCCACTGCCCACTGTTCACATCTTCTCTCACAACCCACAACTCACAACTCACAACTCGCAGTTTGCTGTCCGCAGGGCGCTATTTCCCTTTTGCGATGTCGCGGCGGGCGTGCATCCCCGGCCAGGAAATCAGATCGAGCGCAGCATAAGCGCGGTTGCGCGCCTCGGCCAGCGACGCTCCAAGCGCCGTCACGCCCAGCACGCGCCCGCCCGCCGTGAGAATCCGCCCGTCTTCCGCGCGGCGCGTTCCCGCGTGGAACACCATGCCGTTCTCGCCCAGCGCTGCTTCGGCCGCCTCAAGGCCCTCGATCGCGTCGCCCTTGCGCGGCGAGGCCGGATACCCCGCCGCCGCCGCCACGACGTTCACCGCCGCCGCATCCGGACGTGATTTCAATTCCACTTCGTCCAGCCGCCCCGCAAGCGCCGCCTCGATCACATCCACCAGGTCATTTTCGAGCAGCGGCAAGATCGCCTGCGTTTCAGGATCGCCAAATCGCACATTGTATTCGAGCAGGCGCGGACCGCGCGGCGTGAGCATCAAACCCGCGTAAAGCACGCCCCGGAACTCGATTCCGCGCCGCCGCAATGCCGCCAGCGTCGGCAGCAAAAAATCGCGTTCGGCGGCGGCCAGCACGCCGGGCGTCACCGAGGGCGTCGGAGCAATTGCGCCCATGCCGCCCGTGTTTGGCCCCGCGTCGCCGTCAAGCAGGCGCTTGTGATCCTGGCTCGGCGCAAGGCATCGCACCGTGTCGCCGCTCGCGATGGCAATCACTGAAGCCTCCGGCCCATCGAGCGGTTCCTCGATCACGACCGAACGCCCGGCCTCGCCCATCGCGCCGTCATCGAGCCATTCCGCCAGGAGCGCGCATCCCGCCTCGACGGATTCGGGCATCACCGCGCCTTTGCCCGCGGCGAGGCCGTCGGCTTTGATCCACCACGGACGCGATTTGGAGCGGTAATACGACTGCGCCCCCGCACGCGATGCGGCGGAAAAAACCTCGAATTCGTGGCTTGGAACGCCCGCCTCGCGCAGGAGTTCGCGCGTGAATGCCTTCGATCCCTCGAGGCGCGCCGCTTCTTTCGATGCGCCAAAACACGGAATTCCCGCCAGAGCAAGCGCGTCGGCCACGCCCTCAACCAGCGGTCCTTCGGGTCCGACGACCACCAGGTCGATGCGCGCGCGCGTGCAAAACTCGATCAAGTCCACAAACGGAGGCGCGAGCGAAACCGTTTCGCACGCGGCCAGTCGCGCGATTCCGGCGTTGCCCGGCGCGCAATGAAGCGCGCGGACGCGCGGGCTTTGTTTCAGTTTCCAGACAAGCGCGTGCTCGCGCCCCCCTCCGCCCAAGACCAGAACTTTCATTCATCGGCTCCTTATATATGTTTCACCGCAGAGACGCAGGGAACGCAGAGAGACTCTATCTTTATCTTTATCTTTATTCTCCGCGTTCTCTGCGTCTCTGCGGTGAATCTTGATCATTCCCCTTCGGCCGGCGGAGTGGACGGGCGGCGGCGGGGCAGGCGCAGCGTGAATGTTGTGCCTTTGCCCGGCGCGCTTTCGAGCAGCACGCGCCCTCCAAGCGCCTCGGTGATGTGCTTGACGATCGACAGGCCCAAGCCTGTTCCGCCCGACTTGATCGAGCGCGCTTTGTCCACGCGATAGAACCGCTCGAAGATGCGCTCTTGATACTTCGGCGGAATTCCAATTCCGTTATCCGCCACCTGAACGCGCACATACGCCGGGCCGTCCGCAGCGGCGCTCACGACGATCCGCCCGCCCTCTTCCGTGTATTTGATCGCGTTGTCGATAATGTTTCCGAGGGCCTTCGAGAATGCCTTTTTGTCTGTTTCAATCGTGGGAAGCGTTTCCGGGGCTTCGACGACAAGTTCGTGGGTTTTGCGCTGGGCGGCGGGCAGAAAATCGGCGGCCAGGTCGCGCACCAAATCGGCGAGAGGATATTCCGCCCACTCGAGCGACGCCTTGCGCTGTTCGATTTCCGAAAGATCGAGAAGGTCGTTGATCAGGTTGCTCAGGCGCAGCGTGTTTTCGTGGATGAACTGATAAAACCGGCGCCGCTGCTCGGGTTCGGGCGGCTCAACTTCCATGAGGGTCTCGATGACGGCGTAAATGGCGCTCAGCGGAGTTTTCAATTCGTGCGAGACATTATCAACAAACTGGCGGCGCATTTTTTCCATTTTTCGCGCCAGCGTCACATCGTGGAAAATCAGCACAACCCCCTGAAACTGCCCCGTGGGCGAAAGAAGAGGCGAGGCGCTCAGCGTGAAATGGCGCCTGCCGAGCGCGCCCATCTGAATTTTGATTTCGCCCCGTTCCGCGCCGCGCGTCCGCAATGCCTGCTCGATAAATTGCACAACTTCCGCCTCGGGAATCACATCCGAATAGGGACGCCCGGCCAGCGCGTCGGGATCGAGATGAAACAGGCGGCAGAACGCCTCGTTGACAAGCGCGATGCGCCCATCAGCCGTGACGAGCAGCAACTGCTCGTGCATTCCGCTCAGCAAGGCGGCAATGCGTTCGCGCTCGCCGCTGAGCGGCTCAAGCAGGGGCGATACCGGACGAGAATTCCGAGCCATTATTGCAGCAATTTCCTTTGGGAGCGCCTAAATGCGTTACCACGTTGGGGGTTGTGGGTGGCGAGTTGTGGGTTGTGGGTTGTGGGGTGTGAGTTGTGAGGTGTGAGTTGTGCGTGAAGAGAGAT